>JBOGFJ010000231.1:0-9226 GCA_050743385.1 Acidimicrobiia bacterium | reverse complement strand
CTCGGGAAGCGACGCCACGGCACCCCCAGCACGCTGTTCTTCTGCGACGAGCTCATGCGGCTGTACGGGTCGGACGACGCGTCGACGGCCGAGGGGGCGTCGTTCGCGGTCGAGCACTGGGCCGCGGCCGGCTTCTGGAAGGAGCTGATCGCGGGCTTGCGCACGTTCAAGGCGCGGGAGTGCCCCGAGCTGCCGCTCGGCTTCTGGACGTTCCACGACCAGCTCGAGGACCAGCACGCCGCGCACACCGAGGACGAGCTGCGCGAGGCGTTCGAAACCGAGGGCTTCGACGAGGAGCGCTTCCTGCGCGGCGCGTCGGAGATGCTCGACGGCGTACACGTCTTCTGGCGGGGCCTCGCCGACGAGCGCGAACCGGAAGCGCAGGCGTGACGACGCTCGAGACCCCGAAGCACGGTACGCTCGCGCCGCCGGTGCTCGGTGGCATCGACCATCTCGAGCTCTGGGTCGGCAACGCGCGTCAGGCGGCGGCGTTCTTCTCGTCGATGCTCGGCTTCGACGTGGTCGCGCACGCCGGGCCCGAGACCGGTCGCCCCGACCGCGCCTCGTACGCTCTCGAGCAAGGGCGCATCCGCGTGGTCGTGACCGGCGCGTTGCAACCGGAGTCACCCATTGCCGAGCACGTTCGCACCCACGGGGACGGCGTCCGCGACGTCGCCTTCACCGTGCGCGACGCCACCGCTGCGTTCCAGGCCGCTTGCGCACGGGGTTCGACGCCCGTGCGGGCTCCGTGGCTCGAGGAGGACGAGTTCGGTGCCGTGGTCCGCGCGTCCATCTCCGCCTACGGCGACACGGTGCACACCTTCGTCGAGCGCCAGCACTACCGCGGCGCGTTCGCCCCCGGTTACGAGGTGGCCACGCTCCCGCGCCCGTCCGGCCCCGTCGTCGGCCTCGAGCACGTCGACCATGTCGTCGCCAACGTCGAGGAGGGCCGGCTGGAGCCGTGGGTCGACTGGTACCGCACCGTCTTCGGCCTCGACGAGCTCACGCACTTCGACGAAGACCAGATCGCCACCGGCTACTCGGCGCTGCGTTCGACGGTCGTGTGGAACCACGGCGCCGTCGTCCTCCCGATCAACGAGCCTGCGCCCGGCCTGCGCACGAGCCAGATCCAGGAGTACCTCGACTACTACCGCGCGCCGGGCGTCCAGCACGTCGCCATCCACACCGCCGACATCGTCGCTACCGTCACCGCGCTTCGCGACCGCGGGCTGCGGTTCCTCGACGTGCCGCCCGCCTACTACGACGAGGCGCGCGAGCGCCTGGCCGGCGTCGATCTCCCCTGGGCCGCGTTGGCCGAGCTCGGGATCCTCGTCGACCGCGACGTCTCCGGTCACCTGCTCCAGATCTTCACCGAGAACATCACCGACCGCCCCACGCTCTTCCTCGAGATCATCCAGCGTGCCGGTGCGGGCGGCTTCGGCGAAGGCAACTTCAAGGCGCTCTTCGAGGCCATCGAGCGCGAGCAGGAGCGCCGCGGCAACCTCTGAGCCGCGACTCGAGGCCGTAGCGTCCGGATTCCGGACTCGTGGGCCTCGAGTCGGGGCGGTCGGTAGCATCTCCGACCGTGACCTCGGTGATCCACGACGCCGACGCACACATCATGGAACCGCCCGACCTGTTCGCGGCCCACGCCGATCCCGACGTGCGCGAGCGGGTCGAGGCGCTCGTGACCGGCACCCGCCTTCCGGTCGACGACGAGGTGAGCCGGGTCGTCGAGCACTTTCGCCAGAAGCACCGCGATCCCGAGTTTCGCGCCCGTGACGCCGAGGAGATCTGGCTGCGCAAGAACTGGGAAGCGACCGGCTCGTTCATCGCCGAGGACCGACCGGCGGCGCTCGACCTCCTCGGCTTCGCCAGTCAACTGGTCTTCAACACGTTCACGAACAAGACACTCCAACGCGCCGAGCACGGAGACGACCGCGACCTCGCCTACGGCCTCGCCCGCGCACACAACCGGGCGCTCGTCGAGTTCTGCTCGGTCGACGCTCGGCTTCTCCCGGTCGGGTACGTGCCGCTCGCCGACTTCGCGCGCACGGCCGAGTTCGCGAAAGAGACGCTCGAGCTGGGTTGCCGTGCGCTTCTCGTCGCATCGGCCTGTCCCCGTAGGCACTCGCCGAGCCATGTCGGCCTCGACCCGCTGTGGGCGCAGGCCGAGGAAGCGCGCATCCCGGTCGTGTTCCACGTCGGGGGCGGCGGCAGGCTCGTCGACCCGATGTACTTCGAGAACGGTCTTCCACCCGTCCCCGACTTCCACGGTGGCGACGACAACTTCCGTTCCGTCGACTACATCGCCATCCAGTACCCCGTCATGCAGACGCTGGGCACGATGATCATCGACGGTGTTCTCGACCGGTTCCCGCGGCTCAAGGTCGGGGTCATCGAGCAGGGCGGGTCGTGGCTGCCCGGCCTCATGCGCACCCTCGACTCCGCCGCCGACGCCTTCCGGAGGAACGAGGAGCGCCTCCAGAAGCTGGAGCTGCGCCCGAGCGAGTACATCCGGCGCCAGGTACGGGTCACGCCGTACCCCCACGAGGACGCGGGATGGATCATCGAGCAGTCGGGCGACGAGATCTGCATGTTCTCGTCCGACTACCCGCACGTCGAAGGTGGACGGAACCCGCTCGGGCGGTTCGAGCGCTCGCTGACGGGGCTGCCCGACGATGCCCGCCGGCGCTTCTACTGCGACAACTTCGTCGACCTGATGGGAGCGGGGCTCGCGGGCTGACTATCCGGCCGGGCCGCCGCCGGCGCCCGACAGCAGCTCGATCACCTCGGCGTCGGTGGTCTGGTCGAAGTCGCGGTACCACTGTCCGACCGCGATGAACTGCGAGGGCTGTGCGAGGGTGATCACCTCGTCGTAGGCGCGGGCGAGGCGGGCAAGCGTCGACGGCGGCCCCACCGGCAGGGCCAGCACGCGCCGGGCCGCGCCGGCGTGCTCGAGCCACGTGCCGACGGCGGCCGCGGTGGCGCCGGTCGCCACCCCGTCGTCGACGACGATCACCACGTGCCCCGCGACCTCCGCTGCGGTTGCCACGCCGGGGAACTGCCGGGTGCGCGACGCGAGCTCGGCGCGCTCGGCCGCGACCGCACGCCCGAGCCACTCCTCACTCACGCCCAGGCGGGCGACGAGGGTGTCGTCGAGGAGCACGGAACCGTCGGGCCCGAGCGCGCCGATGGCCAGCTCGGGTTGCCCGGGCGCACCCAGCTTGCGCGCCACCATCGCCCGGAGGGGCGACCCGAGCTCGCGGGCGACTTCGGCGGCCACGACGACGCCACCCCGCGGGATCCCGGCGACGAAGGTCGCGGAGCCACCGAGGCCGCGCTCGCCGAGCAGTGCGCCGAGCCGGGCACCGGCTTCCCGGCGATCGGCGAAGACGATCTGGGGCATCGCCACTACGATGCCCCGCCACACGCCGCGAAGGGGGTCCGCATGGCCATCACCGCGTATGTGCTCATCCAGACGGAGGTCGGCAAGGCCGTTGCCGTCGCCGAGCATGCTCGCAAGATCCAGGGCGTGCTGGCGGCCGACGACGTCACGGGGCCGTACGACGTGATCGTCAAGACCGAGGCGCCGAGCCTCGACGACCTCGGGAAGATGGTCGTGTCGCAGATCCAGGCGGTGGAGGGCATCACCCGCACCTTCACCTGCCCCGTCGTCAACCTGTAGAAACCTCCGCCACCGGCTACTCGTCCCGCTGGCGTCCCGCCCGCCGGGCCCGGCGCTCGTGACGCTCGAACGCGAGGTCGATGAGCCGGTCGAGGAGCTCCGCGTAGGGCACGCCCGATTCCTGCCACATCCTGGGGTACTGCGAGATCGAGGTGAAGCCGGGGATCGTGTTCACCTCGTTGACGAGGAACCCGCGACCTTCCTCCTCGAAGAAGAAGTCGACGCGGGCCATGGCCTCGCACCGGCAGGCCTCGAACGCCTCGATCGCCAACGCCCGCACACGTTCGCGCTGCTCCTCGGTCAGCGGGGCCGGGACCCGCAGGTCGGCTGCGTCGCTCTCGTACTTGTCGGCGTACGAGTAGAACTCGTCGCCGGGAACGATCTCCGCCGGGACCGACGCCGCGGGCGGATCGTCGCCGAGAATGCCAACCTCGATCTCGCGCCCGGCGATCGCCTCCTCGACGATCGCCCACTCGTCGAAACGATGGGCGAGCTCGATGGCGACCTCGAGCTCGCGCCGGTCGCGCGCTTTCGACACCCCCACCGACGAGCCCATGTTCGCCGGCTTCGCGAAGCACGGGTAACCGAGCTCGACCTCCACCCGTTCGCAGAACGCGCTCGGGTCGTGCCCATCTCGCAACAGGCGCCATTCCGCAACCGGCAGACCGGCGGCCGCGAAGGCGCGCTTCATCATGACCTTGTCCATCCCGACCGCCGACCCGACCACCCCCGCGCCCACGTACGGCACGCCGGCCAGCTCGAACAGCCCCTGCACCGTCCCGTCCTCCCCGTACGGTCCGTGCAGGAGCGGGAGCACGACGTCGAACGCGGCGTCGGCGAGCGCGTCGCCCGCGGGCTCGAGCGGGACGAGCTCGCGGCTGCTCGGGTCGGGCATCTCGGTGACGGGAACGCCCTCCACGACGAACGCGTCGGGGAGCGCGTCACGACCGGCATCGAGCGCCTTCCGGGCGTCACCTCCGAGGAGCCACCGTCCGTCGGGTGTGATGCCGACCGGCAGGATCTCGTACTTCGCCGGGTCGAGTGCACGGGCCACCGCCGCCGCGCTCACGCGCGACACGTCGTGCTCGGCCGAGCGGCCGCCGAAGAGCAGCAGCACGCGGGTACGCCGGCCCCGGGGGCGGGTCACGACGACACCTCGAAGACGGCTCGGATGCCGAGCCCCATGATGAAGAGGCCGACCAGGCCGTAGAACATCTCGACGCGGCCCCGGAGGGAGTCGCGGTACTGGTAGGCGAGCCCGACGGTGACGAACGTGAGGAAGCCGTAGAACATGTGGATGCGCAAGCGATCGGTGCCGTAGTCGCCGCGCGCGAAGAGGATCACCCCCACAACCACCTCCACCATCATCATGGCCTCGGCGGCGAGGGTGAGCAGCCAGAGCCAGCGCCCCCGCAGGCGCCCCACCAGCCACGCCACCAGCGCGGCGACGCCGGCGATGCCGTTGGCCACGATGGCGACGTAACCGAAGACCCCGTGGAAGTCACGCAGCGCTGTCACCGGATCCCCTGGTCGCGCTCGTCACCGGGCGAGTTCTACCCCCGGCCGCGAGCCCGCGCCGGATCGGGTCGCCGGATCGGACAAAACGGGTTTCGGCCCTCCGGGCCGGGGAAACACTCTCGGTCGTACGTCGAGACGTGCGGCCGCACCGCGCCCCCGAAATACCTGCGGGGTGGCCGCCAGGACGGTGAGCCGGCGGACCGACCCTGCCCCGGTCCGCTGGCTCGCCCTTTTTCCGACCAGAGGCGGCGCCGGAGAGGTCAGCCCTCGTCCCGCAGGAAGCGCTCGATCTCGGAGGCGAGCTCGTCGCCCGTCGGGAGCTCGTCGGCACCGGCTTCGATCGCCTGCACCAACTCCGCCACGTCGGGGCGCTCGGCGAGGCCACTCTCCACCCGCTCGACCCAGTCGTCGACCTGGGCGTCGAGCTCGCCGAGCTCGGTCTGCACGCCGGCCACGTCGCGCAGGCGCGCCAGGAGCGCCCGGATCGCCGGTGGCGACGGGTTCCCCGACACGTAGTGCGGCACCTGGGCCCAGAGGCCGAGCGCCGGGACCCCCGCGTCCCCCAACGCCACCTGGAGCACGGTCTGGGCGCCGGTCGGCCCGGTGTAGTCGGTGCGCAGCGTGCCCGCCTCCTGCACGACGCTTGCGCTGGTGGCGGTGGCCAACACCGTGGCGGGCCGGCGGTGCGACACCACCGCGGGCATGCCGCCCAGCATCACGGCCCGTTCGATACCGAGGCGCTCCGCTGCCTCGACGAGGCGGCCGGTGAACTCCCGCCACCGCAACGACGGTTCCGGCCCCACGCACAGCACGACGTCACGCCCGGCGCGGCCGGCGACCAGCTCGACCGTGGGCCACGCGATCTCGCGCGTCGCACCCTCGACGAGCTTGACCGTCGGCCGGGTCTGCTGGAGGTCGACCGCGTCGCTCAGGTCGAGTCGGCCGAACCGGCGCGCCGATTCGAGCTGCTCGGCCAGCACCGCGATCGCCCCTGCGCCCGCGAGGCCGGCATCCACCCACCCCGAGAGCGCCACCACCATCACCGGCGCCCGCAGGTCGGGCCACCGTTCGACATCAAGCTCCATCGCGCCTCCACTGTAGGTTTCTTCCCGTGCACCTCAGGATCTTCACCGAGCCCCAGCAGGGGGCGACGTACCACCAGCAGCTCGCGGTGGCGCGTACCGCCGAGGAGCTCGGCTTCGACGCCTTCTTCCGATCCGACCACTACCTGCGCATCGGCGACGGCGATCCCGGTCCCGGGCCCACCGACACCATCGTCACCCTGGCAGGCCTCGCTCGGGAGACCACCACGATCCGGCTGGGGACGCTGGTGGCTGCGAGCACATTCCGTCTCCCGGGGCCGCTCGCCGTCGCCGTTGCCGAGATCGACGCCATGAGCGCGGGCCGGGTCGAGCTCGGGTTGGGCGGCGGATGGAACGACTCCGAGCACCGGGCATACGGCATCCCGTTCCCGCCGGTGCGCGAGCGTTTCGACCGGCTCGAGGAGCAGCTCGAGATCGTGACCGGTCTCTGGACCACACCGGTCGGCGAACGGTTCTCGTTCCGGGGGAAGCACTTCCACGTCGACGACTCGCCCGCGCTCCCCAAGCCGGTGCAAGCGCCACACCCGCCGGTCATCGTCGGCGGCTTCGGCCCCAGGCGGACGCCCGCGTTGGCGGCGCGCTTCGCGACCGAGTTCAACATGCCGTTCCCGCCGATCGACGTGTACCGCGCCGGCGTCGCGCGCGTGCGGCAGGCGTGCGAGGCGATCGGACGCGATCCCACCACGCTGCGCACGACCGTCGCGCTCGTGGTGGCGTGCGGCGCCGACGAGGCCGAGTTCGCCCGGCGCGCGGCGGCGATCGGACGCGCGCCCGACGAGCTGCGCGCCAACGGCGCCGCCGGGCTGCCCGTCGAGGTGATCGACACGCTCCTCGCCTACAGCGACGCCGGCGCGACCACGGTGTACCTGCAGGTACTCGACCTCGACGACCTCGACCATCTTCGCCTCCTCGCCGCCGAGGTCATGCCCGAGGTGCACGAGCGATGAGGTTCGGCGTGCACGCCGGGCTCCAGAACACGACCGCCGACGAGCTGCGGGCGCTGTGGCGCCGCATCGAGGACCACGGCTTCGACTGGATCTCGGTGTGGGACCACTTCTACGCCGCCGACGCCACCGGGAGCGCGGTGTGCCTCGAGGCGGTCGCCACCCACACGGCGCTGGCGTTGTCGACGAGCCGGGTGCGCTGCGGCAGCCTCGTGTACTCGGTCGGTTACCGCCATCCCGCCGTGCTCGCCAACGCGATCGCGACCGTCGACCAGCTGTCGGGCGGCCGGGTCACGCTTGGTCTCGGCGCGGGCTGGCACCAGGGGGAGTACGACGCCTACGGCATCCCGTTCCCGTCGCCCGGCGTGCGGCTGCGTCAGCTCGACGAGGCCATCCAGTGCACCCGCGGCCTGCTCACCCAGGACGTCACGACGTTCGAGGGCGAGTTCTTCCAGCTCCACGACGCCCGCTGCGAGCCCAAGCCCGTGCAGGCACGGCTCCCGCTGTGGATCGGCGGCGGCGGTGAGCGGGTGACGATGCGCCTCGCCGCCCGCCACGCCGACGGCTGGAACGTCCCGTTCCTCCCGCCCGACGACTACGCCCGCAAGATCGGCGTGCTCGACGACCACTGCGAGCGCGAGGGCCGCGATCCCGCCGCGATCACGCGGGCGGTCAACGTCGGGCTGGCCTGGGACGAGCAATCGCTCGAGGCGCAGTTCGCCGATCTGGCGCGGTTCCTGCGCCCGGGCGTGCTGATGGGCAGCGCCACGGAAGTCGTCGACCGGGTCGGCGCGTACCGAGACGCCGGGGCGGAGTGGGTCATCCTCGCGATCCGGGCGCCCTTCGACGTCGACGGCCTCGACCGCTTCGCCACCGAGGTGCTTCCCGCCTTCGAGTGACCGCGGCACCCGGCGGTGTCACGGGTGGCCCTGCTGCCCGCTCGGGGCGGTGGCCCTGGCGGTCTCGACGAAGCGTCGGACGGCGTCGAGGTCCTTGCGACGACGGTCGTCGGAGTGGCTCGTTCGGGTCTCCGAGTCGACGCCCCAGGGTTCGACTCGCTCGATGGCTTCCGCCACGTTGTCGGGGCCGAGCCCGCCGGCGAGGATGACGGGCACATCGGTGGCGTCGACGATCGTCGCGCTCAGCGCCCAATCGTGAACACGGCCGGTGGCCCCCACGACGCCGGTCGCGGGGTGTGCGGTGTCCAACAGGAGATAGTCGCTGCACCCGGCGAGGGTCTCCGCGATGCGGAGCGCGTGCGAACCGCGGACGGGGACCGTGGTCATCACCTCTACGGGATCCAGCGATGCTCGGAGTGACGCGACGGCGTCGGGGTCGAGCCCGTCCGCGGCTCGGGCGAGGTGCACGATCTCGGGTTCGAGCTGTTCGACGGTGCGTCGGATCCTGCCGAGGTCGGTCGAGAGCGACAGCGCGACGGGGCGGACGGCACCCTCGAGCTCACCGACGATTGCCCGCGCGGTCACAAGATCGACCGAATCCCAGGTCTCGATCCCCTCGTCGAGCACGACGCCCACGTGGTCCGGGCCCAGGGCACCGACCGCGGCCGCGTCCTCGGGCGTGGTGATCCCGTAGATCTGGACGATCACGACGAGCCCAGGTCGCCGACGATCACCGCGAGGTCGGCCTCGGCCTAGGCGATGTCGACTCGGATGCCTCGCTCCGCACGAGGTCGAGATACGCCTCGGGGACGAAGTGGAACTGACCGCTCACGCGCTGGCGACCGTACCCGGCGAGAGCGGGTGACCGTGAGGGAGCTCGCCCCTCGGGGCGAACTGGCTAGTTGAACCGACCCCGCGGTTTCGTCTCGAAGGCGGTCGACAGGTCGGTACCGGCGAACGGACCGGGCGCGGCACCGTCGACGGCGTAGCGGTAGAGCGCGGTGCGGTAGATCCCGCTGAGAGCGGAGATCACGACGCTGACGACGGCGATCCACACCACTGCGATTCCCACGG
>JBOGFJ010000230.1:0-3407 GCA_050743385.1 Acidimicrobiia bacterium | reverse complement strand
GCCCAGGGACAGACCACGGCGCTCCCGATCGCGCCGCTCATGCACGGCGCCAGCCAATGGTCGACGATGGGCGGCAGCTTCGTCGGCAACAAGGTGGTGCTCCTGCCGAAGTTCGACCCGCACGAGGTCTGGCGACTCGTCGACCAGGAGAAGGCCAACACGCTGATGATCACGGGCGACGCGATGGGTCGGCCGCTCATCGAGGCGCTCGGGGAGTCCGGCGCCGACTACGACTTGTCGTCGTTGGTGGCCATCTCGAGCACCGCGGCCGTGTTCTCGCCGTCGGTGAAAGACCAGTTCTTCGAGCGGTTCCCCAACCTCATCCTCAGTGACGCAATCGGCGCGTCGGAGAGCGGCGCGAACGGCTACACACTCGTGCAGCCGGGCAAGACCGCGATGAAGGGCGGCCCCACCGTCACTCCCGTCGTCGACAGCGTCGTGCTCGACGACGATCTCCGGCCGGTCGAACCGGGTTCCGGCGTCGTCGGCAAGGTCGCGCGGAGGGGCAACATCCCGCTCGAGTACTACAAAGACCCGGAGAAGACCGCGGCGACGTTCGTCACCGCGCCCGACGGCACCCGTTACTCGATTCCCGGCGACTTCGCCACGGTCGAGGCCGACGGCACCATCACCCTCCTGGGTCGGGGCTCGGTGTCGATCAACTCCGGCGGGGAGAAGATCTACCCCGAGGAGGTCGAGGCGGCGGTGAAGTCGCACCCGGGGGTGTACGACGCCGTGGTCGTCGGCGTGGCCGACGAGCGGTGGGGCCAGCGTGTCGCCGCGGTCGTGCAGGCCCGGGACGGCGCCGTGCTGACGCTCGACGACGTGCAGCACCACTGCCGCACCAAGCTCGCCGGATTCAAGGTCCCGCGGGAGCTGTACCTCGTCGAGACGATGCAGCGCTCCCCCGCCGGAAAGGCCGACTACCGGTGGGCCGTGCAAATCGCCACATCCGCGGAGGTCACGACATGAAGACACGCGCCTGCGACATGTTCGGCATCGAGCTGCCGATCTTCGCGTTCAGCCACTGCCGCGACGTCGTCGCCGCCGTGAGCAAGGCCGGTGGGCTCGGTGTGCTCGGCGCGCTCGCGTTCTCGCCCGAGCAGCTCGAGATCGAGCTGAAGTGGATCGACGAGCACGTCGACGGCAAGCCCTACGGCGTCGACGTCGTGATGCCGGCCAAGGTCGCCGAGCCCGGAGCGGGCGAGCTCGACCCTGACCGGATGGCGGAGCAGTTCGGCGAGATGATCCCGCCCCAGCACCGTGAGTGGCTCGACAAGCTGCTCGCCGAGCACGACGTGCCCGAGCTGCCCGAGGACGAGCGGTCCGGCGGCGCCCTGCTCGGCTGGGTGCACGAGAAGGGTCGTCAACAGGTCGACGTCGCCCTCGGGCACGACATCAAGTTGCTCGCCAACGCGCTCGGTTCGCCGCCCGACGACGTCGTGAACCTGGCCCACGAGCATGGCGTGAAGGTGGCGGCACTGTGCGGGACGGTGCCGCAAGCCGAACGACACGTCGCCCGCGGGGTCGACGTGGTCGTGGCCCAGGGCACCGAAGCCGGCGGTCACACCGGCGAGGTGGCTTCGCTCATCCTGTGGCCCGACGTCGTCGACGCGATCGGGGCCGACACGCCGGTGCTGGCGGCGGGAGGGATCGGCGACGGGCGCCAGATCGCGGCCGCGCTCGCGCTGGGCTGCGAGGGCGTGTGGACGGGGTCGATCTGGCTGACGACGGCGGAGAGCGACTCGAACCCGCTGGTGCAGGAGAAGCTGCTGGCGGCGACGGCGCGCGACACCGTGCGGTCGCGCAGCTGGACGGGAAAGCCCGCCCGCATGCTGCGCACCGAGTGGACGGAGGCGTGGGAGCGGGACGACTCACCCGGTTACCTGCCGATGCCGCTCCAGTACATGCTCATCAGCGACGCCCAGCGCCGAATCGGCAAGTACCAGGTGCAGGAGCTCACCACGATGCCCGTCGGCCAGATCGTCGGCCGCATGAACAAGGTCCGTCCGGTGCGGGACGTGATGTTCGACCTCGTCGAGGAGTTCGTCGAGGCGACCGAGTCGGTCCACAAGCTCGTCGAGTAGCGAGGGGCCGATCGGTGCGCTTCTCGATGATCTTCGAGGCGCAGATGGCGTTCCCCTCGCGTGAGCACGAGCGCGAGGTGATCCACGACTGCGTCGAGCAGGCAGTGCTCGCCGAGGAGATGGCCTTCGACCGGGTCTGGGCGGTCGAGCACCACTCGCTGCTGCGCTACGCCCACATGAGCGCGCCCGAGATCTTCCTGTCGTTCGTGGCCGCCCGCACGGAGCGCATCCGGCTCGGCCACGGCGTCGTGTGCCTGCCGTTCAACTACAACCACCCGATCCGGGTCGCCGAGCGTGCCGCCATGCTCGACGTGCTGTCGGGCGGCCGACTCGACCTCGGGGCGGGGCGAGGCGCGACCCTCCAGGAGATGTCGGCGTTCGGGGTGGAGCCGTCCGACACCTACGCCGAGATGGAGGAGTCGCTCCGCATGATCGGGAGCATGTGGAGCGACGGCGAGTTCTCGTGGGAGGGAGCGCGCCTCGAGGTCACGCCGCACCTGATCGTCCCCCGGCCGGTGCAGGAGCCGCATCCACCGCTGTACCTGGCCTGCACGAAGCGCGACACGGTGCGGCTGGCGGCCGAGTGGGGCATCGGCGCGCTGGTGCTCGGCTTCGCGGGAGCGGAGGAGATCCGGTTGCTGCGCCACCTCTACGACGAAGCCCGGGAGGAGCGGTCGGGTGACGGGTTCGTGTCGTCGGCGGTGAACGACCACTTCTCTGCGCTGTGCCCCGCGATCGTCCTCGACGACCCCGATGCCGCGCTGCGGATCGGGACACGCGGTCAGCGCTTCTTCGCCGAGGCGATCGCGCACTGGTACGGCGGTGGGCCGCCGCCGTCCGAGGACGACGACCACGACGTCGACGAGACCCTGGCGGCGATGCGCGACGACCACGACCGTGTGGTCGCGATGCTCCACGAGGCGAAGATCCCGGTCACACCCACCGCGACGGGCTTGTGGAACGCCGAGCACGCGTACGGCGACGCCGACCAGGCGACCGCCTACGTCGAACGCCTCCGCGACGCCGGCGCCGACGAGGTGATGTTCCTCGTCCAGATGGGGACCGTCCCCCAGGACGCGTGCCTCGACACGATCCGCAACCTCGGCGAGCGGGTGCTCCCGAAGTTCCGCTAACCCACCCTCTCCCCAGTTGGGTCACTTTCGCGGTGTATGACCGCGAAAACGACCCAACGCGTCAACGAGGTTACGTGATGATGCCCTCGGGGCGCTCGATGCCGGCGGCGTCGAGGGCGCCGTAGTAGAGATCGAGGGCGGTCTGGGCATCGGTGTACGCGAGGAGGTTGCCGTCGTCGTCGTACAT
>JBOGFJ010000229.1:0-7160 GCA_050743385.1 Acidimicrobiia bacterium | reverse complement strand
GGCTCCGACCCCGCCGGGCACAGCGCGTCCGGATCGGCCGCGAGCGTGGCGCCCCACGCGTCCTGGTGCAGGTCGACGATCGTGTAGATACCCACGGCGGCGAGCTCGTCGACCACGGTTGCGACCTCGTCGAGATACTCCTCGTCGTAGCGACCGGGCGCGGGCTCGACCTCCGACCACGACACCACCAGCCGCACCGCGTTCCACCCGATCGACGCCATCCGCTCGGGGTCGTCGTCGGCGAGCGGGAACGTCGTCGGGAAATCGGTCCCCGCCCAGTACTCGGCGAGGGCATTCACGTTGACGCCCCGCAGCAGCACCTCGCGCCCGTCGGCGTCGACTAGGCGGCCACCGCCGACGGGGTCGGGCTCGGCGTGGACCCGGGGGAGCCCGGGAACCGGGTCGCGGGGGGCGGCGTCGTCGCCGTCACCGCTGCAGCCCGCCACGAGGAGCGCCACCGCGACCACCGCGAGCACCGACCGACGCACCATCGCCGGAAGGTAGCCGGGCTCGGATGATGTCACCGGCCCCGCGCCCAACCGCAACAATGGTGCCGTGCACGCCGCCGCCGTCTGCTTCGACCTCCACGTGCCGGAGAGCCGGTCGCTGAAGACCAAGCGGGCCGCGATCCGCCCCATCGTCGACGGCCTGCGCCACAAGTACCGCCTCTCGGTCGCGGAGGTCGACCACCACGACCAGTGGCAGCGGGCCGCGGTGGCGGTGGCCGTCGTCGCCGAGAGCGATCATCACCTCCACGACGTGCTCGAGAACGTCCGTCGCTTCGTCGACACCCGTCCCGACGTCGAGCTGCTCGACGCCGAGACCACCTATCTCGACGGACAGGCAACCTATCTCGACGGACAGGCCACCTATCTCGACGGACAGGCCACCGATCTCGACGGGGAGGGCTGACCGTGCGCCGAGCCCAGCCGCGCCGCTACCCACGCACCGCCCGGGTGAACGAGGTGGTGCGCGAGACGCTCGCCGACGAGGTCGAACGCCTCTCCGATCCGAAGCTCGGGTTCGTGACGCTGACGGGCGTCGAGGTCAGCCCCGACCTCCGGCACGCGACGGTCTTCTACTCGGTGCTCGGGGCCGAGGAGCAGCACGACGACACCCGCAAGGCCCTGCACCGGGCCGGCCCTCACCTACGGGCGGTGCTGGGTCGCCAGGTGCGCCTCAAGTACCTTCCGGAGCTCGTCTTCCGCGAAGATCCGGCCATCACGCAAGGCCAGCGAGTCGAGGAGATCATCCGCGGTCTCCACAAGGAGGAGGGCGCGTGAGCACGCGGCACGACGCCCCGAGGCACGACGCGGAGGTCGCCGGCGAGCTGGCTCGGGCGGTCACGGCGATCCAGGGTGCGGGCCAGGTCTCGCTCGCCTGTCACGTCAGCCCCGACGGTGACGCTCTCGGTTCCACGCTCGGTCTCTTCCATGTGCTGCGCGCCGCCGGCCGCGACTGCGTGGCGTCGTTCCCGACGCCGTTCGTGGTCGCGCCCCACTACCGCGAGCTCCCCGGTCTCGACATGCTCGTCGCGCCCGCCGACTTCCCCTGCGATCCCGAGCTCATGATGACCTTCGACTGCGGGTCGATGAACCGCCTCGGCGACCTCGAGTCGTCGGCGAAGTCGGCGGGCGAGCTCATCGTGATCGATCACCACATCTCCAACGATCGCTACGGGTCGATCAACGTCATCGACCCCGACGCCGCCGCCAGCGGCTCGCTCGTGCACCGCCTGATCGGTGCGCTCGGGCTGCCGCTCAACCGTGACGCCGCCGTGTGCCTGTATGCCGCGCTCGTGTGCGACACCGGTCGCTTCCAGTACGACACCACCACGCCGGCCGTGTTCGACATGGCGCGCGAGTTGGCGGAGTTCGACGTCCCGATCTCGAGCCTCAGCCGCAGCCTGTTCGAGGAGCACCGGTTCGCCTACCTGAAGCTCCTCGCCGACGTGCTCGGGCGCGCCCGGCTCGTGCCCGAGCGCCGGTTCGTGTGGACGTCGGTGACCCAGCACGATCTCCGGGAGCACGATGTGACCATGGAGGAGGTCGAGGGCCTCATCGACATCGTCCGCCGCACCGCCGAGGCCGAGGTCACGTGCGTCCTCAAGGAGGAGGCCGAGGGCTCGGTGCGCGTGAGCCTGCGATCTCTGGGTGACGTCGACGTCCGCCGCATCGCCGAGGGCGAGGGGGGCGGTGGCCATCGCTTCGCGGCCGGGTTCACCTCCGCCGACTCCATCGACGAGGTCGTCGCCCGCGTGCAGCGGGCCCTACCGGCCGCATGAAGCGAGAGCGGCCGAAGCCGGAAGACGCGGCACGGTCGACCGCGCGCGAGTCGGCAGCCGCCCGTCTCCTGCGACCTCGCACCGACGGGCTCGTCGTCGTCGACAAGCCGGCGGGATGGACATCACACGACATCGTCGCCCGGCTCCGCAAGGTTTACGGCCAGCGCCGGGTCGGTCATGCGGGCACGCTCGATCCGGACGCCACCGGCGTGCTGCTCGTGGGCCTCGGGCGCGCCACCCGCCTCCTGCGCTTCCTCCAGGAGGCGGGCAAAGGGTACCGGGGGACGATGGCGTTCGGCGTGGCCACCACCACCCTCGACGCCTCCGGCGACGTGCTCGACCGCCAGGCGATGTCCGTCACGCGCGAAGACGTCGAAGCTGCGACGGCCCGCTTCGTCGGCGACATCGAGCAGCTCCCGCCCATGGTGTCGGCGGTGAAGGTCAACGGGCGCCGGCTCCACGAGCTCGCCCGGAAGGGTGAGGAGGTCGAACGGGCGCCGCGAAGCGTTCACGTCGACCGCTTCGACGTCGAGGAGTTCGAGACCGGGCCGTACCCGACCGCGACGGTGCTGGTCGAGTGCAGCAGCGGCACCTACATCCGCACGCTCGCCGCCGACCTCGGCACCGCGCTCGGCGGCTTCGCGCACCTGGCATCGTTGCGCCGCATCCGGGTGGGCTCGTTCACGCTCGACGAGGCGCACACGCTCGACGCCATCGCCGCCGAGCCCGACGCAGTGGTGCTCCCGCCGGTGATCGCGACCCGCGACCTCCAACGCGTCGACGTCGACGTCGAGCAGGCCCGGGCCGTGGCCCACGGCGTCACGTTCCCGGCCCCGTCGCTCTCGCCCGGACAGGAGCCGACCGGCCCGGGCCCGTTCGCGATGGTCGGGCCCGACGGCGATCTGTTGGCGGTGTACGAACGCCGGCGGAGCGCGGTGCGGCCCGCGGTCGTGCTCGCACCCGTCGAGGCTGACTGACGATGAGGATCGTCCGCGAGATCCCGGGTGCCGACGCCTCCGGCCGCGGCGCGGTCGTCACCATCGGCGTCTACGACGGTGTTCACCGCGGCCATCGCGAGGTGCTCCGGCTCGTCCGCGAGCTCGCCGATGCGCGGAGTCTCGACGCCGTATGCGTCACGTTCGACCGCCATCCGGCCGAGGTGGTGCGTCCGGAGTCGGCGCCCAAGCTGCTCACGACGCTCGAGCAGCGCCTCGAGCTGCTCGAGGCCACCGGCTGCCTCGACACCTGTTACGTCCTCGCGTTCGACGAGGCGCGCAGCAAGGAGCCGGCGGAGGACTTCGTGCGCGAGGTGCTCGTCGACGGGTTCCGCGCCCGTCTGGTCGTGGTCGGCACCGACTTCCACTTCGGGCATCGCCGCGGTGGCAACGTCCCCCTGCTCGAGCGCATGGGCCTCGAGCTCGGGTTCGACGTCATCGGGCTCGGGCTGGTGGCAGCCGATCCGGAGCACGAGGATCGCAGCGGCGAGCCCTACTCGTCGACCCGCATCCGCGAGCTCCTCGCCGAGGGCTCGGTCGAGGCGGCCGCCCGGCTCCTCGGGCGGCCCCACGAGGTGCGCGGCGTGGTCGAGGTCGGCGATCGCCGAGCCCGCGACTGGGGCATGCCCACCGCGAACCTGGCCGTGCCCGACCACATCTGCCTCCCAGCCGACGGCGTCTATGCCGGCACCCTCGTCGACGGTGACGGCGCGGAGCGTCCCGCCGCCATCTCGATCGGCAGCCGGCCGACGTTCTACGAGCAGGGCGAGACGCTCCTCGAGGCCTACGTGCTCGACTTCGAGGGCGAGCTCTACGGCAAGTACGTCAAGGTGCGCTTCGTCGCCCATCTCCGTGGCCAGGAGAAATTCGACCGCGTCGACGACCTGGTCGCCCAGATGGCCCGGGATGTCGAGGCCACCCGCGGGATCGTCGGCTGAGGCCCCCGAAGGCAAAGCTGGTACCATTCGGGTCTGCGCCCGGCACGCGGCCCGGCGCACTCCCGCATTCCAGCAAGGGTTTCTCCAGTCACGGCATGCCCGACACCACTGCCACGATCGCCGAGCACCGCCTCCACGAGTCCGACACGGGCTCGCCCGAGGTCCAGGTGGCCCTCCTCACGGACCGGGTCAACCACCTGACGGAGCACCTGAAGGTCCATCCGAAGGACCATCACTCGCGCCGGGGCCTGCTCATGCTCGTAGGGCAGCGGCGGCGGTTGCTCGACTATCTCCGGCGCAACGACGTCGAGCGGTATCGAGCGCTCATCGCCAAGCTGGGCCTGCGCCGGTAGCGCGGGAGTCGAGGAGCGGCACGGCCGCTCCTCGTTCGCGTTTGAGATCAAGAGACGCGGGAGCGACGTCGGTTGTCAGTCGCCACCGCCCGGGCATCAAGAGTCGGCTCGGACGGCGACAACTGGGAACCGGTGCCTCTCGCACAACAGAGAGGAGCTGCGTTCCCATGGCGGACGCAATCCGTGTCGAAGGCGCCGTCAACGGCGCCGGCAAGACCATGTCCTTCGAGACCGGCCGTCTGGCCCCCCTGGCCGACGGCGCCGTCGTCGTCCAGATCGGCGACACGACCCTGCTCAGCACTGTCGTCACCAGCAAGCCCCGCGAGGGCATCGACTTCTTCCCGCTGACGGTCGACGTCGAGGAGCGCATGTACGCGGCCGGGAAGATCCCCGGCTCGTTCTTCCGGCGCGAGGGGCGCCCGGGCGAGCAGGCGATCCTGACCTGCCGTCTCACCGACCGGCCGCTGCGCCCGTCGTTCCCCGAGGGCTTCCGCAACGAGGTGCAGGTGATCGCCACGATCCTCGGCGCCGACCTCGAGAACCCGCACGACATCGCGTCGATCAACGGCGCGTCGGCAGCCCTGACGGTGTCGGGCATCCCGTTCAACGGCCCGATCGGCGCGGTGCGGCTCGCGCACCACGAGGGGGAGTGGGTCGCGCATCCCACGTACCAGGAGGGTGACGAATCGACGTTCGAGCTCGTCGTCGCCGGGCGCCGCACCGACAGCGGCGAGGTCACGATCATGATGGTCGAGGCCGGCGGCACCGAGGCGACGTGGGAGCTCTACCAGCAGGGCGCACCCAAGATCACCGAAGAGGTGCTCACGCAGGGCCTCGAGGAGTCGAAGCGCTGGATCGAGGCGTCGGTCGACCTCCAGCTCGAGCTGAGAACCGCGGTCGAGAAGGCCAACGGCCCGATCGAGCCGCTCCCGTACGAAGTCCGCACCGACTACGACGACGACGTCTACACCGCGGTGAAGGCGGCGGCCGAGGGCGACGTCACCGACGCGATGGGCATCCACCTGAAGGCCGAGCGCGAAGACCGGGTCAAGGAGCTCGAGGCCGCCCTGGTCGAGCAGCTCGCGGGTGAGGGCCAGTCCTTCGCCGAGCGCGCCGGTGAGGTGAAGAAGGCGTTCCGGTCGCTCCAGAAGGACGTCGTCCGGCGCCGGATCGTCGACGACGGCGTGCGCATCGACGGTCGCGGCACCTCTGACCTCCGGCCGCTGTCGGCCGACGTCGGGATCATCCCGACGGCGCACGGGTCGGGCCTGTTCCAGCGGGGTGAGACCCAGGTGCTCACGGTCACCACGTTGGGCATGTCGCGCATGGAGCAGATGCTCGACACCATCGGCATCGACGACCGCAAGCGCTACATGCACCACTACAACTTCCCGCCGTTCTCCACCGGTGAGACGGGCCGGGTCGGGTCGCCCAAGCGGCGCGAGATCGGTCACGGCGCGCTCGCCGAGCGGGCGCTCGTGCCCGTCGTGCCCGACGCGGTGGAGTGGCCCTACACGCTGCGCGTGGTCTCCGACGTGCTGTCGTCGAACGGATCCACGTCGATGGCGTCCGTGTGCGGGTCGACGCTGTCGCTCATGGACGCGGGCGTCCCCGTGAAGGCTCCGGTGGCGGGCATCGCCATGGGCCTCGTCCACGTCGACGGCAAGTACACGACGCTCACCGACATCCTCGGCGCCGAGGACGCGTTCGGCGACATGGACTTCAAGGTCGCGGGCACGGAGGAGTTCGTCACCGCGCTCCAGCTCGACACCAAGATCGACGGACTGCCTGCCGACGTGCTGTCGCAGGCGCTCGAGCAGGCGCGCGACGCCCGGCTCAAGATCCTCGACGTGATGAAGGGTGCGATCGCCGAGCCGCGGGACGACGTGCGACCCACGGCACCGAAGATCATCAGCTTCGAGATCCCAATGGACAAGATCGGCGAGGTCATCGGCCCCAAGGGCAAGGTGATCAACACCATCACCCAGGAGACCGGCGCCGACGTGTCGGTCAGCGACGACGGCGTGATCGGGACGGTGTCGATCGGCTCGAAGGAGGGCGCCCAGGTCGAGGAGGCCAAACGCCGCATCGAGCTGATCCTCGATCCGCCGACCGCCGAGCTCGGTGCCAACTACACCGGCAAGGTCGTGAACATCACCAAGTTCGGTGCGTTCGTCAACGTGCTTCCCGGCCGCGACGGGCTCCTGCACATCTCGAAGCTGGGTGGCGGGCGCCGCATCGACCGGGTGGAAGACGTCCTCTCGCTCGGCGACGAGCTCGAGGTGCGCGTCGACGACATCGACAACCAGGGCAAGCTCTCGCTCTCCCTCGCGGGCGACGAGCCCGAGGGCGGTGGCGACGGCGATGGCGACAGCCGCGACGAGGCACCGAGGCGCGAGCGACCGCGCCGCGACGACGATCGGCCGCCGCGGCGCGAACGCGAGACCCGGGAGCGCGAGCCGGCCTCCGACGCTCCCTCCGCCTCGTTCGAGCAGTACTGGGACGACCAGGTGAAGGACGAGTTCGGTGACCTCGGGCCGGTCGAGGCCTCCTCGGGCAGCGGCGGTGGTGGCCGGGGCCGAGGCCCGGC
>JBOGFJ010000228.1:0-4450 GCA_050743385.1 Acidimicrobiia bacterium | reverse complement strand
CCGCCCGACCCCGGAGCGAGTCGCGCGAGACGTCCTCGCCGTCCAACGTCGTCACCGTGAACTCGGGCGCGGGATCGCCCAGCAGCTCGCTGCGGGGCTGCGTCTGGCGCTCGCCGTCGCTCACCTGCAGCGCGAGCACGACCGCGAGCCCGGCCACCACCACTCCGACCCCGAGCGCGACCCACCGCGCCGTGTGCCTCATACCGGCTCCGGCTCCCGTTCCTCCATGTTTTGGCGTCGCTTACCCACAACAGGTGTGGATTGCTGACGCCGAAACGGCCCTCGGGCGCGCCGAAGGCTCGGGGCGAGCGCCATGAGGGTGCCCAGCGCCATCACGCCGCCGCCGATCCACAGCCACAGCACCAGCGGGTTGACGGCGACGCCGAGCGTGACGCGACCGCGCTCGTTCGGCGACGAGACCAGCGTGAGGTAGACGTCCTCGCGCAGGCCGGTGCGCACCGAGGGTGTGCCGATCCCCTGCGTGCTGTTCGGGAAGCTCGAGATCGCGGGCGCGTACACGCCGAGCTCGTCGCCACCACGCTCGACGCTCACGCGCGCCGACACCGTCGTCTTCTGGTCGGAGCGCTCGAAGTCGGAGTCGAGGTACGTCACCGTGTAGTCGCGTACCGTGGCCGACTCGCCCTCACGCAAGCGCACCTCGCGCTTGGTGCTGTAGCTCGACGACGCCGCCAGCGCGACCGCGATCAACACCACCCCCACGTGCACGACGAGCCCGCCGTACAGACGGGGGTTCGAACGCACTGCACGGATCGGGCCGTGGGCGCGCCCCCCGACCCAGAACTGGCGGGCGATGCCGGCCAACGCGAATGCGGCGAGCCCGAACGTGAGCACCTGAGCGAGCTCGCGCGCACCCAGCACCACTGCCCCGGCCATCGCGACCGCGCCCGCCCATGCGGGTACGAGCAGACGGCGGCGCAGAACCTCACCGCTCGTCGCGCGCCAGGGCAGCGCCGGCGCCGCCGCCATGAGGAAGAGCAGCCCGAGGCCGACGGGTGTGGTCATGCGATCGAAGTAGGGCTCGCCGACCGAGAGCCGGCGACCTTGGAGCGCCTCGGCCAGCAACGGGTAGACGGTGCCGAGCAGCACGACGAACGCGAGCGCGGCGAAGAGGAGGTTGTTGGCGAGGAAGGCCGACTCGCGCGACACGGGGGAGTCGATGCGGCCGGGTGCGCGCAGCCGGTCGCCGCGCCACGCGATCAACCCGATGCCCACGGCGGCGACGAGGCCGAGGAAGCCGAGCAGCATGGGCCCGATCGCCGATTGCGTGAACGAATGGACGGAGTCGATGACACCCGAACGCGTCAGGAACGTCCCCAGGATCGTGAGACAGAACGTGGCGATCACGAGCGACAGGTTCCAGACCCGCAACATCCCCCGCCGCTCCTGCACGATGACCGAGTGGATGAACGCGGTCCCGGTGAGCCACGGCAGCAGCGAGGCGTTCTCGACCGGGTCCCACGCCCAGTAGCCACCCCAGCCGAGCACCTCGTAGCTCCACCACGCGCCCAGCAGGATGCCGGCGGTCAGGAAGCCCCAGGCGACGAGGGTGGCGCGCCGGGTGTCGGCGAGCCATCCCTCGCCGAACCTGCCGGTCACCAGCGCGGCGATCGCGAACGCGAACGGCACGGTGAAACCGACGTAGCCGAGATACAACATCGGCGGGTGGAAGGCCATGAGCGGGTGGTTCTGCAGGAGCGGGTTGGGCCCGGCGCCGTCGGCGGGTGCGTCGGCGAGGGTCGTGAAGGGGTTGGCGGGCCCGAGCATCAGCACGAAGAAGAAGAGCGCGACCGCGAGGCCTGTGACCGTCGCCCAGGCGACGAGCGGATCGGTGGCCCGGTCTCGGAAGCGGCGCACCATGAAGACGAGGTAGCCGCCGAGCACGAGCGCCCACAGCAGGATCGACCCTTCGAGCGCGGCCCACAGCCCGGTGACGGTGAACAGCAGCGGTGTCGACCGGGCGTTGTTCTCGGCGACGTATTCGATCGAGAAGTCGTGGGTGAGCAGCGCCCACTCCATCGCCGCCACCGCCACCACGGCCGCGCCCAGCACGACGAAGACGTAGCGGCGACCGTTGCGCAGGAGCCGGTCGTCGCGGCGACGGAGGCCGAGGCCGAGTGTGGCGATTCCGAGCACCGCTGCGCTCGTCCCCACCGCGAGGGACAAGACGCCGAGCGCCGCCCTCACTCGCCACCCCCACGCGCGCCGTCGGAGTCGTTCACGTCGGGTGGCTCGTACTCGTTGCCGTGCTTGATGAGGATGCGGTCGGAGGAGAAGGTGTCGCCGTGGCCCCAACTGCCTTCGCAGACGACCGGGGCGCCGTCCTCGAACAGGTCGGGCGGATCGCCGCGGTGCACGACGTCGGCGGTCGCCTTGCCGTCGGTCACCTCGAACCGCACACCCGTCGACGTCTGCTCGACGGTGCCCGGCACGACTTCACCCGCCATGCGGAACCGTCCATCACCCCCGCCGTCGCGGTGCTCGTCGACCGCCTCCGACACAGTGCGGAAGTACACGACGTTCTGTGAGAGCGCCACCGCGAGCCCGACGATCGCGACGACCGCGACCGCGCAGACGGCCGAGGCGGCGATGACCCGTCCCTTCACCGGCGTGATCGCTCGGCGCGCCGCGTGCGCACGACCAGCGCGAGCCAGTAGCCCCCGACGGCGGCGGCGGTGACCGCCCACCCGGTGAAGACGAACCCGGCGTCCGTCATCGGGCGCCACTCCCGCCCGGGCGTTGGGTCGAAAACACAGTCCATGACGGAGAAAACGACCCAATGCGCCTTTGGGGGTCGGTCATCGGGGCGCACCCGCCTCGAGGGGCTCGGGGTCGGCCTCAGCCAGGCGCTCGGCGATCGCCTGCTCGAGCTCGCGCTCCTCGCGGCCGGCCTCGAGGGCGGCCAGCCGGTAGCGGCGGTCGAGGAGGTAGACGTAGAGCAGGGTGAACGCGAGCACCGACCACCACAGCGTCACGGCCATCGTGCCGTGGATCTCGGCGCTCAGCTCCTCGTTGAACACGGTGCCCTGCTGGTGGAGGGTGCGCCACCACTCGACGGAGAAGTGCACGATCGGGACGTCGACCACCGCGATCAGGGCCGCGATCGCGCACCGCTTCTCCCGTCCCGCGCCCGGAATGCGCCGCAACGCCAGGTAGCCGACGTAGAGGAAGAACAACACCGCCGTCGACACCAGCCGCGCGTCCCACGCCCACCAGATCCCCCACACTGGCCGGCCCCAGAGCGATCCCAGCACGAGCGTGAGCCCGGTGAACAGCACGCCGAGCTCGGCCGACGCGCCCGCGAGGCGGTCCCACACGGACGAGCGAGTCCCCGGCCACAGGTAGAGGGCCGACGCCAGCGCGGTGACGCCGAACGCGAGATAGGCCAGCCAGGCCGTCGGCACGTGCAGGTACATGAGCCGCTGGGCGTCGCCCTGCACCGCGTCGGGGGGCGCGACGTCGAGGGCGAGGATGGCCAGCACCCCGAGCGACAGCAGCGCGGCAATCCCGATCCCCGTCGCGAGGCGGGGGTTCAGCAGCCGTTCGGTCATCTCTCTGCCCGACCTCATGTCTCCTCCAGGAGCGGACCGAAGGCCAGCATCCCCATGCCCGTGTACAGCACCGCCACCAGCGCGAGCAGCGCCACCCAAGGCCAACCGTCGGACGGCACACCCTCGACCGCGGCTTCGCTGGCCCGGGTCGCGCCCAGCATCACCGGGGCCACCACCGGCAGCAGGAGCACCGGCACGAGGGTTTCGCGGACTCGCAGGCCGGCCGCGAGCACGCCGTAGAGGGTACCGGTGGCCGCTACGCCGACGGTCGCGGCCACCACGGTGAGTGCGACGAGCAGCGGTGCGTGCAGCTCGACGTCGTACAGCAGTGCGACTCCGATGCCGAGCACGACCTCGAGGACGAGGAGCTCGAGCGCGACCGCGGCGGCCTTGCCGAGGAAGATCGAGCTGCCGTCGAGTCCCGACAGCCGGAGCCCGTCGCGGGCGCCGTTGCCCGCCTCGACCGCGAACGATCGCGACACCGCAAGCAGCGCCGCCAGCAGTACCGCGACCCAGAAGAGCCCGGGCGCGACCTGCGGCAGCACACCCCGGTCGGGGTCGAGCGCGAACGCGAACAGCAGGATCACCACGCCGCCGAACGGCAGGATCTGGTACAGGGCGACGCGCGATCGGGCTTCGATGCGAA
This sequence comes from Acidimicrobiia bacterium, assembly GCA_050743385.1. Lineage (GTDB taxonomy): Bacteria > Actinomycetota > Acidimicrobiia > IMCC26256 > JACDBD01 > JACDBD01. The sequence goes on along the minus strand of JBOGFJ010000228.1, from coordinate 235 downwards.
GGTCCTTCCCGGCGACGAGCGCGGTCTCGCGGAGCAAGCTCATGTAGGTGCCAGCTCCGGCTCGACCACGCCGGTGGCGATCCGTCCCGCCGACAGCACGACCTCCCGCTGAGCGAGGCCGCGGGCGCGGCCGAGCTCGTGCGATGCCAGCACGACGGAGCGGCCCTCGCCCGGCGCGGCGGAGATCACCGCGTCGACGACCGCGCGGCCGGCGGCGTCGAGCCCGGCGTGGGGC
>JBOGFJ010000227.1:0-13612 GCA_050743385.1 Acidimicrobiia bacterium | reverse complement strand
GCCGTTCTGTGTCGTGGCGTACCTCAGCCCGCAGGACTACAAGGGCGCCTGCACGCGCATCGTGGTCGTCCCGGCCGACTCGTCGCGGCCGAGTAACCCGAACGCGATCCCGGCGGCTGACGCAACGCCGGACACCACCCCGGACACCACGCCGGACCCGACCCCGGACACCACGCCAGTGGCAACCGCGCGCTGCGACGTCACGGTGCACAACGGCACGGGCGACACCGTGCAGCTGACGAACGCCGAGAAGGGTGGAGGCGACCGTTGGGATCCCGGACCCGACGAGGGCAGCACGGTTGCCGACGGCGATGCCGCCCACTGGGCGAGCTTCGACCCGCCGCCGGGCAGATGCCACACCGAGGCTCGTTTCACGCTGGCTCGTGCCGACGATCCGGACGTCGTCTTCAACGTGTCCGTGACCCTCGGCCAGGGAGCCGCCGACGCGTCCTGCGACAGCTCCGACGACGATTACCCGTGCGTGGTCACGCCGACATCGACGATCGGGCCGGACGGCGTCCTCACCGCCGAGGTCGAGCTACGGAAGAAGACATGATGCGGGATCGCGGCGCCTGACAACTCTCCGACGCGCGCCACATCGAGGTCCGTCGTCGGGCTGCCCGCTAGGTCCTACTCAGTAGACGCGCAGCGAGGGCCTTCGCGCCACAGTGACTTTGATCACGCGAATGATCACGAACGGGGGCCGTGTGATCATTTTGCAGTGGACTGAGTGGACCCGCCCCGCGCTCTGACCAGCGCAAACGCGACGTAACGGAGCGGTCGGACGGCCCGGGTACCTCTGCAAAACCTTGTACGCGGGTTCGATTCCCGCCGCCGCCTCCACGCTGACCAGGCGCGATATCCGCCGCCTCGCAGGTGGCGGGCGCGATGACGCGAAATGATCATGCATTTCGCGGGAACACCGCGCCGCTACGCGAAGTCCGCCAAGCGGAGCGTCGGGCGGGCGAGCGCCAGGGCATGGCCCAGCCCGTCGTCGGAGGCGTCTGTGAGCTGGTAGACCGCGGGGAGCATCTGCATCCACGGGGCGGCGGCGGCGAGGCGGTAGCCACCCGTGTCGCCGATGACCGCGATCCCGCGCGTGTGCACGCCGGACGCATCGGCGCCGGCGACCACGAGGGCGGACGCAGCCACGAGGTCGTCCTCGTGGGAGAGGTTCCCGTACACGTCGCACGGTGACGGGATCGTCTCGCCGGCTGCCGGGAACAGCAGCGATCGTCCCGAGCGCACCGGCGCCCACGAACCGCCCGCCAGCGTGCTTCCCGCATCCACGACGACGGCGTCGCGTCCGTTGCGAGCGGTTCCTTCGAGAATCGACGCTACGAGATAGCCGGCGCGCTCGACCGTGATGCGGCCCGGCTCGCAGACGAGCTCCAGTTCGGTCGGGGCCCAGCCGGCGTCGGCGAGCACGTCGAGCACCGCGCTCACGAACCGCTCGGCGGTCACAGCCACCTCGGCGTCCGGGACGTTCGGGTACCCACCGCCGATGTCGAGGACCGGCGGCAGGTCGCCGCGGGCGGCCCTGCGAAGGAAGGGCTCGCAGTGGCGCGTGGCGGCGATGTGGAGGTCGGGCGTGGCGAGGGCGGTGCCCGCATGGAAGTGAACGCCGACGACGCGTGAGCGCCAGGGAGCAGACCCGGCGAGCAGCAACGTCGCCTCGTCGGGCAGGAGTCCGAAGCGGGACCAGCCGCCGGCGTCGGGCAGCGCGAGACGCAGGAGCACCCGGAAGCGCTCGTGGGGCTCGACCGTGCGCCATGCGCTCGTCAGGGAAGCGCCTTCGGCGATCGAGTCGATCTTGACCGTGGCGCCCTCGGCCACCGCGCGTCCGAGCCGGTGCTCGGACTTGGCGATCCCGCCGAGCACGCAGTGCGGCGGGGCGCAGGCGTGCTTCAGGGCGAGCTCACGCTCCTCGGCGGTGGCCACCTCGGCGTGCCCGTAGACGTCGACCGGAATCGACGCGACCTCGGCGAGCGGGTTGACCTTGTAGGGGTAGGCAAGCGTCGCCCGCGGCGCCAGCCGCCTCACGGCCGTCGCGAACTCGCGGGCTCGGTGCCGGACGCGCGCCGGGTCGAGCACGTAGCAAGGGGTGGGGACGCCGTGGATGGCATCGAGGAGTCCGTCGGGGAGGTCGGCGAGCACTTCGCCCGGCGCGGTCAGGGGGCTGCCTCCGTCGGCCCCGGTCGGGCGCGCGTCCGCGAGGTCACCTCGGAGAGGCCGCGGCGCGTGGCCGCGCGTGCCCGGCGGCTCCAGCGCGCCGCCTCGACCCGCGCGAACCCGAGGGTAAGGGCGCGCCGCAGGCGCCCGCGCAACTCGGGAGGTGCAGCCGAGACGTAGGGATCCCAACGGATGCGGTGGCGCTCCCAGGACCGGTGCTCCAGCTCGGGCGCGGGCCGGGCAAGCCGGTGCAGCAGCACCGTGTCGTCGACATGCGGGATCGACGTGAACTTCTCGTCGAGGTCGAGGACGCGTAATCCGACGATGGTGAGCGTGCATTTCCAGCACGTGCCGCAGTTGTAGGCGTCGCCTTCGGGCCGCACGCACACCCGGAGTCCGGTGTGTGCCGCGGGCTCGTCCGCCACCGCGCGCAGCTTGTCGAGACGGTTCGCCTCGAGCCCGTCGTGGACGAGCTCGATCCGTTCGCTCGCCCAGAGCGGGTCGACGAGTGGGTGGCTCCCGAGGGGTCGCAGCGTGGCATAACTCTCGCTTGCGGGAACGTAGAAGCGACCGAACTGCGGCGCGAGGAGATGCGCGATCGTGGCGAGCGCCGCGCCATGCGCGTCGAGCCAGTCGACGTCGGTGTCGGAGAACGTGCGGAGATCGGTCGCGACCTCGATGAGCGGCAGATCCAGCGCGGCGGCGGCGCGTCGTACGCCCTCGATCACGCGCCCCCGCAGCGCGGGCGCGGCGAGGGGCACATCGAGGCCGTGGGCGAACACGAGGGTGGGCTCCTCGTGGCGGTGCCTGCAGGCGGTGTAGAGCGAGTCGAGGCCGCCGCTGAAGAACGCCGCGACTCGGCGGTCCGACGACGACGGTGGTTCCGCACACCTCGTCGGCGCGTCCACCTGGACACGACGGAACACTGGCTCCATCCCCCGCATCAGCTCCTTGTGGAGCGACCACGTCACGAACACGTCCTGGAGCGTCGCGACGTTGGCCACGAGTCGTGGTGAGACGGGCGCAGAGAGTGTCAGGGGCTCGCCGCGTCCCATCGCCGGGAGCAGTGTCGCCGTCAGCGTGGCGTCAGCCATCCCGGCGATATCGGGGCCGTGGTGTTCGGGCAGGGTCCAGTGGATCCGGCGCCGGCTTCCGCTGTCGCTTCGGACGTCGATCGAAACCGTGCGCCTCGAGAGGAGCGGATCTCCGACGATCATGCTTCGAGGCGTGTACTCGCACGAGTGCCGGAAGCGATCGTCGACCGCAAACCGAACGTTGACGGTGACGCGGCGCGCACTGCCGGATGCTAGCTTCGCTCACTCGACTTCAGCTCGACTCGAGCATCTCAGGCAAAAGATTGATGAGCGCAACCTCGACCGCGGACCCGACCGCCTGGTCGCCCGGCGACCGTGCGCTCGAGACTCTTGCCGCCCTCGAGGTCGTGTGGCGATATCTCGCGGTGGAGTCTCCACCCCGGGGGAGCGACCTGTTGTTCGTCTTCGGGTGCGCGAACCTCGCCGTCGCGCGCCGCGCTGCCGGTCTCTTCGCCAGGGGCATTGCACCGTGGGTTCTCGTAACGGGTGGATCGTGTGAGCGATTCGGGCCTGACACCACCGAGGCCGATGTCTACGCGTCCGTGCTCATCGCGCACGGCGTTCCGGCGGAGCGGATCATCTTTGAGCGTGCCGCGTCGAACACGGGCGAGAACGTGGTGCTCGGGATGGCCGTCGCTCGCACACACCGCATCGACGTGCGCGCCGCGACGCTCGTTGCGTACCCGACCTCGTTGCGCCGAGCGGCGGCGACCTTCGCCTGGCACCACCCGCGAATCCGTGTCCACACGCAGGCAGCGTTCGCCGGGGCCGACTACGACGGCGACCGCCCGGATGCGGCGATCGCGCTCGCGCTGTCAGAGATCGAGCGGCTTCGCACCTATCCCGACTTGGGCTACTTCGCCCGGCAAGCCGTTTCGACCGAGGTGGATGAAGCGGCTGCACGCCTCCGAGCTGGTCTCGAACGCGACGGTTACGCCGGCGACGCGCTCGCGGCGCTCGCGTCATGAGATGACGACCACCACGTACCTCGGGATCGACGGCGGGGGGTCCGGGAGCCGGGCGCGGCTCGAGGACGATGCCGGGACGATGGTCCTCGAGCGGTTCGCAGGGCCGATCAACCCCAAGTCGGTCAGTGTTGGCGAGCTCGACGGGGCGCTCCGCACACTTCTCGGTGGCTACCCCCCGCCCGTGAGTGTGGTCGCCTGCTTCGCGGGCGTGGCGGCGTCCCGGACACGTGGGCTCGTCGGAGCGCGGGTGCGAGCTCACCTCGCCGGCGCGAGGCTGCGACTCGAGCCCGACTTTGCCGTCGTACTGCGCTGCTTCGACGAGGCCGTGACCGTATGCGTGCAGTCAGGCACTGGTTCGATCGTGAGTAGCAAGGACGACTCGGGCGCGGTGATCACGAGTGGCGGGCTCGGCTACGTGCTCGGTGACCACGGCTCCGCGTTCCGGCTCGGTCGCCGGCTGCTCGACCGGTACCTGGCCGGACCGGGCCTGGAGCACGAGCTCGAGGTGGAGCTGTGTGCGGCGCTCGACGTTGCCGAGGCGGGCGACGTCGTCGCGCACACGTATGCGTCACCCGCGCCCGCCGCCTACGTTGCCCGCGCCGCGCCGGTGCTCACCGGCGCGGCCACTCGCGGTTGCGAGTGGGCGCACGACCTCGTCCGTATCGAGATGGCCGGTCTCGCGCTGACGACAGCTCGCCACCTCCACGCCTATGCCCAGGATCGGGCTGTACCGACGGTCGGGATCGTCGGGGGCTCGTGGTCGAGCGCGGTCGTACGCGCGGCCTTCGCCGACGCGTTGGCGGAGGCTGGGGTACCCGACCACCGCCTCGTTGCCGCGACGCGACGTCCCGTCGACGCCGCGGTGGCCATCGCCCGCGAGGAGCAGCGATGATCCCCTCCACCGAGCAGCGCAATCAACGCTCCACCGACATCGACCAACTCGATGCCGCCGGCGTGATTGCCCTCATGAACGTCGAGGAGCTCGGCGTCCTCAGGGCGGTGGAGGCAGCGAGTGCACGCTTGGCGGAGGTCGCCGAATGGGTCGCCAAGGCATACGCCGGTGGCGGCCGGATCGTCTACATCGGCGCCGGAACGAGCGGCAACGTCGCGGCGATGGACGCGGCCGAGATGCCGGCGACCTTCGGCGTCGCCTGTGACCGGTTCCTGGCGCTCACGACTGCCGCGACCGTCACCGCTCCCGGGCGCACGATCGGGCCGGAGGACGACACGACGTCCGCGCCCGCCGCGCTCGACGCCCTCGCCGCCGGGCCCGCTGATCTCGTCGTTGCCCTCGCGGCGAGCGGCTCGACGCCTGTCGTCGTGGCCGGGCTCGCGCACGGTCGCCGACGCGGCTGCGCCACGGTCGGCATCGCCAACAACCCCGGGACGCCGCTGCTTACGGCCGCTGACCTGCCCATCCTGTTGGACACCGGACCCGAGGTCGTGACCGGGTCGACCCGCCTCAAGGCGGCCACTGCCCAGAAGCTGGCGCTCAACCGCGTCTCCACGACCGCCATGGTCCTGCTCGGGCGCGTCGTGTCCAACCTCATGGTCGAGGTCGCGCCCGCGAATGCCAAGCTCAAGGCGCGTTGTATCCGCATCGTCAGCGAACTGACCGGTGCCGACGCCGACGAGGCGCGCGCCGGTCTCGAGCGCCACCAGTGGCTCGTGCGACCCGTGCTCGACGAGGCGCGCCCGTGAGCGCGCCCGGGCCGAGGGAAGCCCGGTGGCCCGACGGTCATCCCCGCATCCTGCTCGCCGACGCCTGGCTCGCGAACGCCGGCGACGCCGCGATCGCCGTCGCCCTCGACCGCGTGGTGCGCGAGATCGCACCCGGGGCCGCGGTGCTGCACGCGGCGTACCAGTGGGACACGGTCGGGCCGCTCGTACCCGACCTCACGTTCGTGCCGCCGCTCGAAGACCTGCTCGGCACGCCGTGGGCTCCACCCGCTCCCCGCTGGGAAATCGCCGGCGCGGCACTCGTCGAGCAGTCCGACCTCGTGATCTGCCAGGGTGGTGGTTACCTGGTCGAGGCCTACCAGCCGCTCGCCCGGCTCGCAGCTCTCGCCAAGGTGCTGGCAGCGGGGAAGCGTCTGGCGCTCGTCGGGATCTCAATGGGCTCATTCCGCGACGCCGAGCACCTCCGTTACCTGCGAGCGATCCTGCGCGGAGCCGAGCTCGTGGTGGTGCGCGACGAGGCGTCGCTTGCACACGCGCGCGAGGCGGGCGCACGGGAGCCTGTAATCGGAACCGATCTCGCGCTCGGATTGTTCGCCGACACGTTGGCCACCCCGGTCTCAACCGGCACGCGTCACGGTGTGAGCGTCGTCGTGACCGACCATCACCCCATCCACGCCGCGCGAATCGAGCAGGCTGCCGTCGCCGATGCCGTCCTTCGCGCCGTGATCGAGAGCGCCGGCGAGGAGCCGATCACGGTCTGGTCGACCGTCCAGGGCGATGCGCGAGCCGCGCGTGAAGACGACCTCGAGCTCGCCCGACGCCTCGTCGCTCGGCTTCCGGCACCCGCCCAGCGCGCGATCGCGATCGTCGAGGGCCTCGTGACGCCCGACCGCGCCATCGACCTCGTCCGGGGCTCGCGGGCACTCGTCACCATGCGGATGCACCCCGCTCTGTTTGCGGCCGCGACCGGGACGCCCTTCGCGCTGGTGCTCGGCGACGACCGCTCCGGACTGTTCGCGGAAACCCCGTTCGAGGCTTGCATCGCCGCTCCCAACGACCCACTCGCCGTCGACGCAGTGATCCGCGCCGCGGTCGACGGGTCGACGAACGGCGCGCGCACCGTCGAACGCGTACCCAGCGAGGCGCTCGCGCCGCTGTGCACGCGCTTCGACGTGATGACCGACCGGCTCTCCACGCTCCTGGCGGGGCCTCCCGAGGACCGCAGCCGCCGCGCATCACTGGCGACGCGCACGCGGAACACGCTGAAGCGCAGCGCCCGCCACCTCGGACGAGCGGGGCGCTCTGTGCGCGATGCGCTACCGCGCCGGTCGGTCGGCGCCGTCCAGGGTCCGGTCCGCACCGGGATCGGGCCGCGCTCCGTCTGGGGCTGGACGTACGCCGGCGAGGATGAGGTCGTGACGGTTGTCGTCACGGTCGATGGCCGGCCGGTCGGCTCGGCTTCTCTCGGCCCGGTTCCCGCCGACGTTGTGTCGGCGATCCCGGCCTCCATCGGAGTGGGGGGAGTCGGTTGGACCGCAACCGTCGAGCTCAACGATGCTCCCCGCACCGTCGAGCTCGGTGCGCTGGCGATCACCGGCGCTGGCCGGATCCACACACTCACGCCGCTACGCGTGTCGGTCGAGCCCGAGCCGGTGGGGTCGATCACGGGCCCGCCCGACGACAGCGTCGTGGTCCCCGGGCCGCTCGCGGTCGTGGGGTGGGTTTCGCCCGATATGCCGCTCGCGCGTATCGAGGTCGCGGTCGACGGGCAACCGGCAGATCGCGCACGCCCGTTCGCCCACGACGGGGCCGCCCCGCCGCTGTCGGGCTTCGAGCACGTGGTCGTCGTCGGATCCGACGCCGTCGGACGCAGGCTGGGGATCGTCGCCGATGCCGTGGCGCTCGACGGCACACGCCGGCGGATCGGCACGATCGGGGTCGACGTCGGCACGGCACCCGCGCCCTCGGTGGCGCACGTCGACGAGCTCGCTCGACGCTCGTCGGTCGAGGGTCCCGCCCATCGGCGGCTGCGGCTCGCGGTCTTCACCCACACGCTCAGCCTCGGTGGCGCGCAGCGCTGGCTGTACGAGGTGTTGCGGTGTGCGCTGATGGAGCACGGCCACGAGTGCCTGGTCATCGCCGGGAACGACGGACCGCTACGCGCCGAGATCGAAGCCCTCGGCGGGCAGGTGCAGGTGACGCCGCTGGTCTTGGACTACCCGCCGTCGGAACACGCCGGCCCCGCGCTTGCGGCGATCGCCTCCACGGTCGACCCCGACGTGGTGCTCGTCAACACCGTGGTGGCCGCCGGCGGCGCCAGCGCGGCTCAGCGACTCGGTTGCCCCTTCATATGGGCGGTGCACGAGCACCTCGCCCCCAACCAGGTACGCATGACCCACGCCGGTCAGAGCGATCCCGAGGCCACTGCCCTCTTGGTCGACCAGCTGCGCCGGGCGGCGCGGGTCGTCTTCGTGTGCGAGGCGACGCGGGCGCTCTACGCGAACTTCCTCGGATCGCCGCTGTCCGATTGCGTGGTCGAGTATGGCATCGACCTCGACGCATTCGGTGACGGTCTGACCACGCGTCCGGTGGTACGCGGGGCCCTCGAAGACACGCACGCCATTCCCGCGGACGCGAGCCTGCTGGTCAGCTTGGCGAGCGTCGAGCCTCGCAAGGGTGCGGCGCTGGTCGTTCGCGCGCTGGCTGCACTCGGCGAGGACGTCGGTGACATCCACTACGCGCTCGTCGGGGCCGGTGACGCGCACTACACCGCGACGTTGCGCGAATTCACGCGCCGGTCCGGCATGGAGGGGCGCGTGCACCTGATCCCCGCGACATCGGATCCGTCCCCTTGGCTGGCGGCGGCCGATCTGTTCGTCATGCCCTCCGATCTGGAGTCGATGCCGCGCGCGGCAATGGAAGCGATGGCCGCCCGCCTGCCGGTCCTGCTCGCGGATGTCGCCGGGTGTTCGGAGCTGCTCGACGACGGTCGGGCGGGCATTCTCGTCCCGACCCGCGACGTCGCGGGGCTCGTCGCTGGCGTCCGGCGGTGGCTCGCCATGCCACCGGCCACGCGAACCGCGCTCGGCGAGGCGGCACGCACCCGACTGGCCGGCCGGCACGGCGACCTCTCCTACGCGACCCGCATTCTCGAGCTGCTCGAGGACGCAGTTGGTGCGCGGCGCCACGCGGGCGCGTTCCTCAGGTAGCTCGGTTCGACCGGACCGGTTCGGTCCCACTGGCACGCAGATCTCCACCGAGGCGCTACTTCGGTGTGCCGTTACGATCGCCGGGGCGAGCGTCATGATCGGACGCTCCGGGAGTCCGCGAGTGCGATGCCAGCTTCTGGTAGCGGTGCGACGCCCGACGATTGCCGGGAACGGCCTGGGCGGACGCCGACGGCGCGAGCGTTCCCATCGCCGTGCCTCGAGGCGAGTCTCAGAGGCCAATCTCCGAGCTCGCCGCCCATCCCACCGTCGGCGAGTACGAGTAGACCCGCAGCGAGGGCCTGCGCGCTCCGGGGACTTGATCACGCGAATGATCACCGCCGCCGCCTCCACCACCTCACTCGCGGACGGATCGGTCCCGTTGACGGCCTCGTTCCCGCCCGGTCACTGCACGGTCGACCGATACAGTCCAAAGCGTGCCGAGACGCGCGCTCCTCCTCGTGTCCGGTAGCGCTTCCGCATGCTGCTTCGTCGCCCGGTGCACTTCCGCGTCGTTTACCTTCGCGCTCTCCCGTCTGGAGCAGTGAGCGGATGGAACAGGTCCTCTGCCCCGTCATCGTCGGGCGCGTCGACGAGCAGCGTGCGCTGACGGAGCGGATCGAGGCCGCCGCCGGGGGCCGTGGCTCGGCAACGTTTCTGATCGGAGAATCGGGCGTCGGGAAGACCCGCCTCGCCCGGTTTGCGATCGACGCCGCCCGCGAGCGCAACGCGGTGTCGGTATGGGGTCGCGCCGTGGCGGGCGGCGCCGCGGTCGCGTTCCGGCCGCTCAGCGAAGCGCTGCATTCCGCGCTGCGCGACTCGGGTGCGCCGGCGGAGCCCGAGCTCGAACCGTTCCTGCCCGTGCTCGGGCGGCTCGCACCCGGGATCGGTCTCGAGCCCGGGCCGGGGGAGGTCACGGCGGTGACCGTGGGTGAGGCGATGCTGCGGCTGCTGCGGGCCCTGGGCCGCGATCACGGCGCGGTCATGCTGCTCGACGACCTTCACTGGGCCGACGCCGACACCCTCGCCGTGGTCGAGTACCTGGTCGACAACCTCGGGCCCGAGCCGGTCGCCCTGGTGGCCACCCTGCGCGACGAGGAAGGAAGCCCCGCGCTCGAGCTCGTGCACCGCCTGAGGGCGCGCCATGTCGCCGAGGTCGTTGCGCTCCGGGCGTTGTCCCCCGACGCCGTGGCGGAGATGGCCGAGGCCTGCCTCGGCGGCGCCGCCCTGCCCGGCGCCGCGGGATCGTTGTTGGGCTCGCACGCCGACGGCATGCCGTTCCTCGTGGAGGAGCTGCTGGCGGCGATGGTCGACTCCGGGAGTCTCGTACGGGCGGGAGGAGGCTGGGAGATGCGCGGCGACCCTGCCCGTGTAGCACCCTTGACCTTCGTCGACACCGTCCGCCGGCGCCTCGACGTGCTCGCCTCCGATGCTCGCCGCGTGCTGGGGGCAGCGGCGGTGCTGGGGCGCAACTTCGACTGGTCGCTGCTCCCGGCGGTGACCGGGTTGACCGAGGGCGTCGTGCTCGAGTCCCTCCGGTCGGCAATCGAGGTCCAGCTGGTGAGTGAGGACCCGCTCGCGGCGGACGGGTTCCGCTTTCGTCACGCGCTGACCCGGGAGGCGATGCTCTCGACGCTGCTCGGTCCCGAGCGGCGTCTCCTCGCTCGCGCCGCGCTGCAAGCGCTCGAGGACGCGCACCCCGATCTCGAGGGGTCGTGGTGCGAGTTGGGGGCAGATCTCGCCGAGCAGGCGGGTGACGTCCGGCGTACGGCGGAGCTCCTGCTCGAGGCAGGACGGCGCACGGTCGCGGCGCCCGGCGGCGCCCTGGCGGCCGCGATCGACACCCTCGACCGGGCGCGGGCGCTCCGGATCGACGCTCCCGCTCTGACGGCCGAGATCGAGGAGGTGCTGGCTGACGCCCTCGCGCTCGGAGGCCGGACCGACCGCGTCTTCGAAGTAGGAGAGGAACTGCTGGGTCGGATGCGGCGGCTCTCGGCGCCGCCGGCGCGTTCCGCTCGGGTGCATTTCTCCATGGCGCGGTCAGCGGTGACCGCGACCGACTGGGGCCTCGCACGCTCGCACCTCGACGCCGCCCGCGGCCTGCTCGCCACCGATCACGACGACGAGCTCGCGGCTCGAATCGAGGAGCTCTCCGGGGAGGTGTCTCTCGGTGAGTTCCGGCTCGACGACGCAGTCGCCCACGGTACGGCCGCGCTCGAGCTGGCCGAACGCCATGATCTCCCGCCGGTCGCGTGTGCGGCGCTGATTCTGCTGGGTCGCTGTGCTCGGAGCACCGATTTCGCCACGGCCGAGCAGGCCTACGAGCGCGCCATCGGGATCGCGGCGGAGCACGGGCTCTCGATCTGGCGCGCCCGGGCCCTCCACGAGGTGGCGACGCTCGACCTGATCCGCGTCGGAACACCAGACCGGGTACGGGAGTCACAGGCACTCGCCGAATCGCTCGGCCTCCTCGACATCGCCACGCACGACGAGCACGGTCTGAGCGTTGTCTGCTTCCTCCGCTTCGAGATCGACGAAGCACTCGTCCATACGCAACGTGCGCAGGCGGCCGCGCGGCGCTACCGCCTCGGGCTCCTGGTCCCAGCAGCGATGATCATCGAGATGTCCATCGCGGGGATCCACCGCGATCGGCCGCGCTTGGATGCGCTCGCCGACGAGGCGCTCATGATCGTCGACGCCGATCCGGATCTCACCGGAGGCGTCTTCGGGAATGGTCTGGCGCTCGGATCGCTCGCCGAGGACGACCGCGACCGAGCCCGCCGCGAGCTCGACGAGGCTCATCACGCGGTCGGCGTGATTCCGGGTGTCCTGCACGCCCCGTGGCGCGGCCTTCGAGCGCTCGTGCACGCCCTCGACGGAGACGACGGTGCGCTCGCGCGCGAGGAGCGGTCCGCCATATCGGTCCTCGAGTACCCAGTCGTCGGTGGCTGTCTCGGGCTCGCCGACGCCGTGGCCGCGGGTCGACGAGGCGACGCCGGTACCGCCGTCGATCACGCGCAGCTCGGCGACACGTCGCTCGGGCGCACCCCGTGGTTCCGACATGTCGGGCGGCGTCTCGTCGCCGAGGCGATGGTCGAGGACGCGTGGGGCGACCCGGTTCCGTGGTTGCGCGAGGCGATCGTGTTCTTCGACGGCCACGGCAACCACGTGCTCGCGGGCGCGTGTCGCGATCTCCTGCGGCGCGCCGGCGCCCCTGTGCCCCGGCGCGGCCGGGGTGAGTCGGAGGTTCCGCCCGAGCTCCGGGGTCTGGGCGTGACGAGCCGTGAGGTGGACGTGCTGCGCCTCGTCGTCGAGGGACTGCCGAATCGCGAGATCGCGGACCGTCTGTACCTTTCGCCCCGCACCGTCGAGAAACACGTGGAGCGGCTCGTCGCCAAGACCGGCGTCCCGAGCCGGGCCGAGCTCGCAAAGTACGGGGTCGATCTGCCCTAACTGGGGGCCGCCTCCCGATGTGGGAGCGGCCGGTTTCCTTCATCCTCGGCACCGTCACCCGGAGAGGCCGGGCAGGACGGAAGGAGACCGCCATGCCGATCAAGTCGCACGCGGTGGAGCCCCACCAGGTCGCGGACGAGACATTCGTCATCGGGCAACTGTCGATGCCGCCGGGCGCGCCCGTCGGCGTGTACCTCAACTCGGCCGTGATCCGAGGCTCCGAGCCCGTGATCGTCGACACCGGCACGTACGCCAACCGCGACCAGTGGCTCGAAGACGCGTTCTCGCTGGTCGACCCGGCCGACGTGCGCTGGATCTACCTCTCGCACGACGACCACGACCACGTGGGCAACCTGGAGCCGGTGCTCGAGGCGTGCCCGCGGGCGACGCTCGTGTCGACCTGGTTCATGACCGAGCGGCTGGGCGCCGACTTCGACCTGCCGTTCGAGCGCATGCGGTGGGTCAACGACGGCGACTCCTTCCGTGCCGGCGACCGCACCCTGCATGTGGTGCGGCCGCCGCTGTTCGACTCGCCCACGACCAGGGGGCTGTTCGACGACTCCACGGGCTTCTACTGGGCCGTCGACTGCTTTGCCTCGGTGCAGTCCGAGCCTCGCGTCGAGGCGGCGGACGTCGACCGGGCCCAGTGGATCGAGGGCTTCGCGATCAACCGCATCAACAGCCCCTGGCACCAGTGGCTCGACCCGAAGAAGTTCGGGGCGTACGTCGACCAGGTGCAGTCGCTCGGCATCAGCGCGATCGGCTCCGCCCACGGACCCGCCTTGCACGGCGAGATGATCGACGAGGCGTTCCGGCTGGTGCGGGAGGTGCCCTACCAGGAGGCGCCGCCTCTGCCCGGCCAGACCGACCTCGAGGCGATGGTGGCCGCGATGACAGAGGTGCACCGGCTGAGCGCATGATGCTCGCGGCTTCGCTGGGTGTGGTTCCTGACCCGGGCGCATGCCCGGGTCAGGGCGCGTGTACGCGGGTTCGATTCCCGCCGCCGCCGCCATCCGGGCTCCATCCCGCCAACATGTAT
>JBOGFJ010000226.1:0-7301 GCA_050743385.1 Acidimicrobiia bacterium | reverse complement strand
ATACTGAGCCGCGTTCCCTATAAGAGAGCCGTGAACGTGGAACCGGGACTCACGGCGGAGACCTTCGATCGCGACGGCTGGTACGCGAGCGGTGACATCGGAGTGCTCGACGAGGACGGCTTCCTGTCGATCACCGACCGCAAGAAGGACATCATCATTCGGGGCGGCGTGAACGTGAGTGCCACCGAAGTCGAGGAACTGCTCGTCCGGATGGACGGTGTCGCCGAGGTCGCGGTCGTGGCCGCGCCCCATGCCCGCCTCGGTGAGCACGGCTGCGCGTACCTGCGGCTGCGCCCCGGCGCCGTCGCCCCCGAGCTCGGCGCAACCCGCGCACACCTCGAGGCGGCCGGGTTGGCGCGGCCGAAGTGGCCCGAGGAGATCCACGTGGTTCAAGAGTTCCCCCGCACCCCGTCCGGGAAGATCAAGAAGTTCGTCTTGCGAGCGCAGCGCCGGGCAGGGCGCGAAGTGGTGCGAGGCGTGGGCGAGGGGAACACGTCGTGACGTTCAGGCCGTTCTTCGAGCGCCAGGTACCACGCCCCTAGGCGCTGACGACGAGCAACGCGTCCTCGGGGACCGTATGTCGCGCCGTGGAACAACTCGGAGAGGCGTCACTCGGTGGGATCGCACGGTCGTCTGGCCCAGTCAGCGCTCGCCGGATGCGGAAAAGCGGGTATCGCTCTCGGGAACTTCACCAGGTCGGTCATGGGAACGTTCTCGTTGTACCCGGGCTTCGGGTCCCATCCGCCGTTCCCACCGGGCGTGAGCCGATTGACCTCGTCGTCCCGGTTGGTCCCGTGCTCGATGCTGTACGGCTGGCCGCTCGCGGGCTCGAACGCAATGCCCTGTGGATTCCGGTGGCCGTACGTGTAGACGCGGGTGCCGAACGGATTACCGGAGTAAGGGGCACCGTCGCGGGTGACGCGAAGGATCTTGCCGCCCAGTCCACCGAGGTCTTGAGGGACGTTCCCGTTATGCACGTCGCCGGTCGTGATCCACAGGTCGTCGGCGAAACCGAACCGGACGCGGCAACCGAGGTTGGGGGCGAGCGCGAGAGGGATCCCGGTGACGATGGGGGTGCGGCTCGTGACGTCGAGTGTCGTTTGGTCGAGCGTCCAGCGCACGACGCGGATGTCGTCCGCGGGGGGTTTGGCCGTGTAGCAGGTGTAGATGAAGCCGTTGGTCGCGAACTGCGGATCGACCGCCATGCCGAGCAGTCCGAAGAACTCGTTCGCCGTCAGGAGGTCTGGGATGTCCGCGGCCGCGATGATCTCCTCGACCGCTCCGCTGAGGTGTCGAACCTTGACCGAACCGCGGGCGCGCTCGTCGAACAGCATCTCGCCGTTCGGCAGGAACGCCACGTCCCACGGGGTGCTGAGCCCGGTGACGAAGTCGGTCTTCGTCAGCGTCGGGGAGTTGGGCGGTGGCGGACCGTCGGGAATCGCAGGCGGCAGACCGGGCGGGTTCTCGATCCAGGGGTTCTGCGGGGGCGCCTTCTTGACCGGCTGGCAAGCCGCCACTGCCAGCAGCACCAGGAGCAACAGCAGCCCACGACGCCCCATATCCCCGCCCGTTCTGGCGCCCTTCGGTCGAAGGCCAGATGCTACTCAGGCTCGGAGCTGGGTTGGGCGACAGGAACTACGACATCGGCATCGGGAAGTCATCCGCGCGCAGGTGAGCGTCGGTCCCGCCGTCGACGAAGACGACAGAACCGCAGAAGAAACGGGCGTCGGGCCCGAGCAGGAACGCCACGACCGCGGCGAGCTCGTCGGCGGTGCCCTTGCGGCCGACGGGGACGGGAAACGCGTCGATCATCTCGCCGATCGCCGGGTCGTCCCGGCTGGCCTGCAACAGTGGCGTCTCGACGGCACCGGGGGCGACGGCATTCAACGTGATGCCCGCCCCCGCCCACTCGGCCGTCGGCGCGTGCCGGCGCACCCACCAGGCGATGGCCGTCTTCGTCGCCGGGTACGTCGCCAGCGATCCGGCGGCGTCGGCGGCGTCCCGGGCGGCGCGCTCGTCACCGGCGAGGCAGCGCGTGACCACATCCATGGGGACGCCGGGTTGGCACGTCGTCGAGTTCGAGCTGATGGCAACGGCCGCGGGTCGTTCGCCACTCGCCAGCAGCGGGCGGAGGCCCTCGATCAGCGCGATCGTGCCGAAGTAGTTGACCGACACCACCAGGCTGCCGGGGCGCCCCGTCAGTCCGGGTAGGCCGGCCCACGTGACCAATCCGTCGATCGTGCCGTCAGCGATCTCCTCGACGCTCGCGATCGTCGCCTGGCGCCCTTCGACGGTGCCGAGGTCGGCCACCACGTCGGCGTTCCGGAGATCGACGCCGATCACGCGCTGGCCGCCTGCCTCGAGGCGATCCTTGGTGGCCGCGCCCATCCCCGACGCCGATCCCGTCACCACAACCGTTCGCATGGTGAGGATGTCTAACAAGTTGACCGTCGGCATCCAACCGCACCGCCGCGGCGCACGTTTCGGGCGCGCGTCGGCAGGGAAGGAGCGTGAGCAGACGGCGGCGACGGTGAGGGGAACGAGATGCACCCGATGCAGACACGGGTCGGCGGCCTCCTGGCGGTCACCGGTTTCATCCTGGCGTTCACGCTGAGCGCCGGCTGGGCCGTAGCCGTGGGGGCTGTCCTCCTCGTCGCCGGCGGGCTCGTGCTCGCGGTCGCGGCCGAGTCGATGCTCGATCAGACCACGTCAGCCGACGAGGTGACCGAAGCGTCCGAGCCGCCGGCCGGGATGGCTGCCTGACGAGCGGCATCGCCCCACGCGCCGACAGTTGCACCGGGCATCTCGCAGAGGCGTCGTTCTCGGGCGTCTCCGTCGATATCTCCATGCGCAACCGCGCCAGGGTGCGCCTGTGCGCCATCATCGAGCGCGTGCCTGCACCAGCAGTGATCCGAACCCCGGACCAGCGTCTGCGCGTCTTCGTCAGCTCGACGCTGGGCGAGCTCGCCGCCGAGCGCGACGCCGTGCGGGCAACGATCGAGCACCTGCATCTCGCACCGGTGATGTTCGAGCTGGGTGCCCGTCCGCACCCGCCCCGCGAGCTGTATCGCGCGTACCTCGACCAGAGCCACGTCTTCGTCGGGATCTACTGGCAGCGCTACGGGTGGATCGCGCCGGGCGAGGAGCTCTCGGGCCTCGAGGACGAGTACCGCCTCGCCGGTGACCGCCCTCGGTTGCTCTACATCAAGGAGCCGGCGGCCGATCGCGACCGGCGTCTCGCCGAGCTCGTCGTCGACTTCGCGGCCGATGACCGCGCCTCCTACAAACGGTTCTCCACACCCGACGAGCTCGGTCGGCTCGTCGCCGACGATCTGGCCGTGCTCCTGACGGAGCGATTCGAGAGCACGATCGCCGAGGGCCGCCCGGCGTCAGCGCGGGCGCCGGCGCCGGCACCCGCGAGCGGGATCGTCGGCCGTAGCGACGAGCTCGACCTGGTGGTCGATCACCTCCGGCGCGGGGCGCGCCTCGTCACGCTCACCGGGATCGGGGGCATTGGCAAGACCAGGCTGGCGGTCGAGGTGGCCGGTGCCATCGGCGAGGAGGTCGCCACCGCGTTCGTGCCCCTGAGCGCGGTCGACGACGCCGACCGCGCCCTGCGCACCATCGCGGATCGGATCGGTGCCCGACCCGACGGAAGCCGATCACCCCTGGACGTCGTGATCGATCACCTGCGCGGCCGGCGCACGCTGCTCGTCCTCGACAACCTCGAGCAGATCTCCGATCTCGCGCCCGCGCTTGCGGACCTCCTCGAAGCCGCTCCCGACCTGCAGATCCTGGCCACGAGCCGGCGGGCCCTGCGCATCCGCGCCGAACGGGAGGTGACCGTTCCGCCGCTGCGCCTCCCGCCGCCGCACCCTCCCATCGACGCGCTCGCCGACGAGCCCGCCGTGCAGCTGTTCCTCGATCGCGCCCGCGCGGTCGCGGCACGGATCGAGCTCACCCCCGACACTGCAGATGCCGTGGTCGAGATCTGCCGCCGGCTCGAGGGAATCCCACTCGCGATCGAGCTCGCCGCCGCGCGGACACGGCTGCTGTCGCCCGCCGAGCTGCTCGGCCGGCTCACCGACCGCCTGTCGGTCCTGGTCGGAGGAGGTCCCGATGCCCCTGAACGGCAACGCACGCTCCGGGCGACGATCGATTGGAGCTACGAGCTCCTCACCGACGACGAGCGCGCGCTCCTGGCGCGCCTCAGCGTCTTCACCGGAGGATGGACGATCGAGGCGTCCGAAGCCGTGTGTGGCGACGAGCACAACGACGTACTCGGCACGCTCGCCTCACTTCTCGACGGAAGCCTCGTCACACCTGCCGCCGACGACGCTGACGCGGTGCCGCGGTTCACGATGTTCGAGACGGTGCGTGCCTACGCGGCCGAACGGCTCGACGAGGTCGCAGGGTCGGCGACGATCGCGGGGCGTCATCTCGACTACTACTGCCAGCTCGCCGAACGGGCGCAGCCATCGCTCTGCGGGCCCGGACAGCGGGAGTGGGTCACGCGCCTCGATCCCGAGCGACCGAACTTTCGGCAGGCAGTGAGGACTGCGCTCGACACCGGTCGGTATGCCGCGGTCGTCGAGCTCACGTGGGACGTGGTGGTGCTGTACTTCGTGCGCGACGCCGTCGACGAGCCCACCTCTTGGCTGCAGGCCGTATCAGACGCGGATGCCGACCTCGACGAGGTGACCACGGCCAAGCTTCGGTCGCTGCACGCCCTCACCCGCATTCACCACGGCGACTACGAGGACGTGCTCGGCGAATTGGAGGAGCCGCTGAAGCTGTTCGCGGGCGAGGGCATGGACTTCGAGTCGGCAGTCGCGCTCCACCAGCTCGGCTTCGTGCACTACCGCCTCGACCACAACGTTGAGGCGGCGATCACGGCCCTCCGCGAGTCGTCGGCTCGCTTCGATGCGATCGGCCACGACTGGGGAGTGGCACTCGTCGAGGCGATGCTCGGCAGCGTCCTCGCCGCCGAGGGCGATCTGCACGGAGCCGAGGAATGCGAGTACCGGTCGTTGGCACGTGCTCGCAGCATCGACAACCAGCCTCAGATCGTGCAGGCGCTCCAGGCGCTCGCGTTCGTTCGGCTCCTCGACCAGCGAGAGGCCGAAGCCTTCGAGCTGCTCGGGGAATCCGCGGCCCTCCTCCGTCGCAATGGGCTCCGTACGGATACGACCTACTGCCTCGACGCCCTCGCCCTGATCGCCCTCGTGGGCGGCGACGCCGCGACCGCAGCCGACGCCGTCGCCGTCGCCGCGGTCGAGCGATCCCGCCTCGGCGTCGCACCATGGCCGTCCCTCGAGCCTGCCATCGCCCGGGTCGTCGGAGCGGCCCGGCGGCGGCTCGGCGATGCCGAGTTCGACGAGCGTCAGCGCTCGGCCGGCGACCGCGAGCTCTTCGAGGCTCTCGACGCCACCATCGCCGTCGTCGGACGTCTCGACCTCGTGCGCTGAGTGCTCGGGAAGTGCGAGGGAGCGCGACCGCGCCCAACCTCAGGCCGTGAGCTCGGGCATCACCCGTTCGACGAATTCCTCGAGGCGGCCCTCTCCCTCCGATGGCCACCCGACGATGAGGTGGTGCCAGCCCGCCTCGCGCCAGGCGGCGGCGGTGCGGCGCACGTCGTCCCACGGCTCCGAGATGGAGATGTTGCTCGCGCTGGCGATGGCGGCCGGGTCGCGGCCCGCCGCTCGGGCGTGCTCGTCGAGCAGCCGGCGCTTGCGGGTCAGGTCGGCGACGCCGCCGAACGAGTGCCACACGTCGGCGTGCCGGGCGGCCAGAGGCAGCATCCGCCGCTCGCCGCTGGCGCCGATCCAGATCGGCGGATGGGGCCGCTGCACGGGGCGCGGGAAGAGCGTGGCGTCGTGCAGCTGGTAGTAGCGCCCGTCGAACGACGCGCGGTCGGTGGTGAACAGCAGCCGCAACACTTGGAGCGCTTCGTCGAGCCGGCTGACCCGCTCCCCGGTCGGCGGGAAGTCGAAGCCGAGCTCCCGGTGCTCCTTGTCGAACCACGCCGCTCCGAGCGAGCACTCGACTCGACCGCTCGACGCGTGGTCGACCGTGATCACCTCGCTGGCCAGTAACGACGGGTGCCGGTACGTGTTGCCGGTGACGAGGAGACCCAACCGCACTCTGGTCGTGACGCCGGCGAGCGCGGCCAGTGTCGTCCAGCCTTCGAAGCACTCACCCGGGCCGCTGCCGTACATCGGCTGGAAGTGATCGAAGCCCCAGATGCCGTCGAAGCCCGCCTCGTCGGCGAGACGCGCTCGCGCGACGAGTTCCTCCCACGGGATCCGCTGCTGGGCGAGATCGAGGCTGACGCGCACCGCGCCGGATCGTATCGAACCCGCCAACGTGAACCGCCCCGACTCCCCGATGGCGCGGTGGGCCAGTCAATGGTCAGCCAATTGCGTTCTCGGCGCGGGCGAGCCGGCCGCACCCGGAACGCCCGCGACGTCCGCGGTACCCGGCGGCGCCGGCAGCGCACGACGCCGCGAGCCACGGCAGCGACGCCAGGAGCCGCCATCTCTCGCCACCGCCGTAGCGCCAGCCGACCACGACGGATCGTCGAGTTCGCGACCACCACATGGAGACGAAGCCCCGCGGCGCGTCTCGGGTCGTCGCCGCCTGCGCGCGGGCCGCGATCGCCCCTCGCCGATAACGGTCGCGCAGCATGGCGACCGTGCCCCGCGGGCCCGGGTGCGCGGTGCGCACCGAGGGTTCGAACCACATCTCGATGCCGAGCTCGTGCAGTCGGCGGGCGGCGTCGGTGTCCGTAGCCACCTCGAGTTCCTCGTCGAACGGTCCCATCGTTTCCAGTGCGGCCCGGTCGAAGGAGAGGCCGTGGACCGCCGGGTCGGGGTAACGAACCGCCCGTTGGTCGGCCGGGGAGGCGCCCGCTGTACAAGTCGAAGTGCCACGCCCACGCCCAGGGCCGGCGCGGCCCGCTGCTGGTCATCGCGCAGGCGACGGCCGCGTGCCCGCGGCGGTGCGCGGCCAGCCGCTCGGACACCCAGCCCGGCTCGGCCGGGCAGTCCCCCTCCAGGAACGCCACGATCTCACCCGAGGCCGCTCTCATCCCTGCGTTACGCGCGGCCCCCGGCAGCAGGCGACGGGGCGACTCGATCACTTCGACGTGCGGGAAGCGGGACCTGACGAGGGTGGCACGATCCTGGTCACGATCGCGTACCACGTGCCCCGAAACGACGCGCTGGCGACGGTCGACCGCAATAGTGCGGACGCCGAACGGCACTGGACCCGCTATGTCGAGAAGTGGACAGCCGCGAACC
>JBOGFJ010000225.1:0-2190 GCA_050743385.1 Acidimicrobiia bacterium | reverse complement strand
CTCCCGTCGGCGAGCTCGATCGTGCACATGACGCGCAGGGTGGGGCGGGCGCCCGACGGGAATTGCCACGTCTCCGTGCGCTCGACGAGCACGACGTCGTCGTCGCCGAGGATGTGGTGGATCTCGTAGTCCATGCTCGTGACGCCGCCCGCGATCATGAAGTCGAGCTTGCGGCGGATGGCGTCCTTGCCGACGGTCGGGTCGGTCGGGAGCGGCAGGTCGTGGTACGAGGCGTCGTCGGTGAAGAACTCGACGGCGGCGTCGAAGTCGAGCCGGTAGATCGCGGCGAAGAAGGCCTCGACGAGCTCGACGTTGCGGGGCATCTCTCCTCGTTCGCTCACTGCGGCCGGGGATACCCCGGCCGCGGGCGTTCGCTCACTGGCGAGCGACCTCGGCTCCCTGCGGTCGCTCCGGTCGCCGCGCGTCGCGAGGTCATCACCGCGTGAGGTTCGCCATCAGCCGCATGACCTCCGGATCGCGGTTGCCGACCAGGAGCGTCGTGACAGGCGTCTTGCGCCACGCCTCGAGGCGGTCACTGATGCGCTCGGGCGGGCCCACCAACGAGATCTCGTCGGCGAACTCGTCGGGCACCGTCATGATCGCCTCCTCCCGTTTGCCCTCGAAGAAGAGGTCCTGGATGCGGCGCGCCTCCTCCTCGAAGCCCATGCGGGCCATGAGCTCGGTGTGGAAGTTGCGCGACTTCGCGCCCATCCCCCCGATGTAGAAGCCGAGGGTGCCCTTCACCGGGAGCAGCGCGGTGGCGACGTCGTCGGCGACCGTCACGGTGACGTTCACCGCGATCTCGAAGCCCGGGCGTGCCGCCGCGATGGAGTCGCTGTACACGTCCGGCCTCAGCGGCGAGTAGTACAGCGGCACCCATCCGTCGCAGATCTCGGCCGCGAGCGCGACGTTCTTCGGTCCCTCGGCGCCGAGGTAGATGGGAATGTCGGCGCGGGGCGGGTGGGTGATCATCTTGAGCGGCTTGCCGAGACCGACCGCGTCGGCGCCCGTGTACGGGAGCGGGTAGTGGGGACCGGTGTTCGTGACCGGCTCCTCGCGCCGTAGTACCTGCCGGATGACGTCGACGTACTCGCGCGTACGCGCCAGCGGCTTGCCGAACGGGCGGCCGTACCAGCCCTCGACCACCTGCGGGCCCGACACGCCGATGCCGAGGCGGAAGCGGCCGTCGGTGAGCGTGTCGAGGGTCATCGCGTGCATCGCCATCGTGACCGGCGAGCGGGCCGACATCTGCGCGATGCCGGTCGTGAGCTTGATCCGCGAGGTGTGTGCGCCCGCCCACACGAGCGGCGAGAACGCGTCGGAGCTCCACGACTCGCCCGTCCAGAGGGAATCGAAGCCGAGCGACTCGGCCTGCTGCGCGGCCTCGATCACCTCGCGGCCGCCGGGTGGTCGGGCGGTCCAGTAGCCGAGCTGGAGCCCGAGCTTGAGGTCTTCCATCCGCTTCCCCGTGTGTGTTTGGCGGCCCCGCCGCGTGATCTGCTCTACTGACGCACCCGTCAGCAACCGAGAGGGCTCGCAGTGCGGACGAGCGTCCCCGCAGGGGCGGCGCAGGGTATCCCTGCGGCGAGCGAGGGAGCCATGTGATGGACCGTACTCCCGTGATCGCGGGGATCGGGTTGAGCGACTACCCCGTCGCTCCCGACCTCGACAGCGTGCAGCACCACACGCTCGCGCTGCAGCGGGCGCTCGCCGACTCGGGCGTCGCGCTGCGCGACATCGACGGGTACATCGGGGCCGGTGGGTCGCATCAGCAGATGGTCGACGACGCGGTGAGCATGGCCGAGTACCTCCGGATCGACCACAAGTACATCGACTCCACGATGACGGGTGGGTCGTCGTTCGAGTTCCACGTCCAGCACGGCGCCGCCGCGATCCGCGAGGGCCTGTGCGACACGATCCTCGTCACCTACGGCTCCAACCAGCTCTCCCGCATGGGGCGCATGCTCGGCACCGGCGGCTTCACGCGGGGCACGCAGAAGGTGGGCGGGCCGATGGCGTACGAGGCGCCGTTCGGAAACTCGCTTGTCGGTGCCTACGCGATGGCCGCTCAGCGCCACATGCACGAGTTCGGCACCACATCGGAGCAGCTGGGTGAGATCGCGGCGGGCGTGCGGGAGTTCGCCGGCCTCAACCCGAATGCGATGTACCGCGATCCGATCACCGCCGACG
>JBOGFJ010000224.1:0-10773 GCA_050743385.1 Acidimicrobiia bacterium | reverse complement strand
CTCCTGGAGTGCCTCGACGAGTCGTTCTCCGACGTGATCGGAACATCGGGCTAGCGAACTGATCTGCCGCGCGGCGACCGGAACGAGCGGAGCGAGTGGAGGGAGCTCGCCAGCGAGCGAGCGCCCGCGGCGCAGGTCACCTGCGCCGCAGCGAGCGAGCCAGGAATCAAGGCGCGAGCTTGCCGACGGGCGGGAGCTCGGCGAAGGCGTCGGCCCACTCGTCGAAGAGTGGATCGCGCCAGGCGCGGTGCGTGCAGTCCGACTCCAGGTCTCCGACGTAGAGGTGCAACGTGGGCGCCTCCTCGGCGAGCTCGATGAGCTCGCGGGCGCGCTCGTGGGCGAGAGCCTTCTCGAGCAGATCGAGGAACGCGACGACCGCCAGTACCCGACTGCGACATGTCAGGCAGGCGGAGACGGTGGCGGGCTCGAGACCGTCCGTCAGCTCGAGCAGCAGCGTGGCCTCGAACTGGTCGAGGACGATCTGCTCGCCGTCCTCGTCGGCGATCGCGAGCGCCTGACCGAGGAGGCCGGGGGTCGATCCGAACGGGGAAGTGCCCAAGCGTTGTCGAACCTACTCCCTCCTCTGGTCGCTCCCGCTCGGCGGCCCGGTCAGGGCCGGTTTAGGGTCTCGCCGTGCGGGCGGTGACGGTGGTGGACGGGCGGCTCGAGTGGCGCGAGCGCCCCGATCCCGAGCCGGCCCGGGGCGAGCTCCTGGTGGCCGTGCGGGGCGCGGGTCTCAACGGCGCCGACATGCTTCAGCGCCGGGGCCTGTACGCCGCCCCGACCGGAAGCCCGGCCGACATCCCCGGGCTCGAGCTCGCCGGCGAGGTGGTGGCCACGGGGCCCGACGTGGAGCGGTTCGGGCCCGGCGACCGGGTCATGGCGGTGGTCGGCGGTGGGGGCCAGGCCGAGCTCGCCGTCGTACACGAGCGCACCGCGTTGGCGGTGCCCGAGGGCGTCCCGTGGGACCAGGCCGGCGGCTTCCCGGAGGTGTTCACGACCGCGCACGACGCCCTCTTCACCCAGTGCGGGCTCAGCGCGGGTGACCGCGTGGACGTGCACGGCGCCGCCGGCGGCGTCGGGATCGCCGGCGTCCAGGTGGCGGCCCGGGCGGGCGCGCGGGTCACGGCGACGGTGCGCAACCCCGAGCTGCGCGAGGCCGTCGCCACGATCGGTACGCGGTGCGGCCGGTGCGAGGTCGTAGCGCCCGACGAGTTCGGCGCTCGAGGCCCGTTCGACGCGGTACTCGAGCTCGTGGGCGCGCCGAACCTCGCCGCCGACCTCGAGTCGCTCGCAGTGGGCGGGCGCATCGCCGTGATCGGCGTCGGGGCCGGTGCCGTCGCCGAGCTCAACCTGCTCACTCTGATGAGCAAGCGCGCCCGCATCCACGGTTCGACGTTGCGGGCGCGCCCCCTGGAGCAGAAGGCGGACGCGGCGCGCCGGGTGGAGGCGCACGTGTTGCCGTTCCTCGCCGACGGTCTCATCGAAGTGCCGGTCGCGGCCACGTACGCGCTCCCGGAAGCAGAGGCCGCGTACGAACGTTTCACAGCCGGCGCGAAGCTCGGGAAGGTCGTGCTGCTGGCCGGGGCGTAGGCTGGCGGTCGAGAACCGGAGCACGGCCGCGGAGCAAGGTAGGCCGACGGTGGCGACGAAGTGGCGGGACGAGGTCGAGGCGTCCAAGCACGAGGCGTTGCAGGCCGTCGATCTCTACGACCGCCCCGCCGGTGAGCGCAGCACCGAGAGCTTCTTCCTGCACATGCAGCGCGCCTGGCTCTCGCTGCTCCGAGCCCGATTCGAGCGCGAGGGCCGCGAGGAGGCCGGCAAGTGGGACCTCCCGCGCTGCATCGAGGAACGGTGGGACACCGACGATCCCGTGCGCAGGAACCTCGAGCTCACGATCGCGGTGCGCGAGCGGATGCAGCACCGCGACGAAGATGCCGTCGGCGTCGCCACCACCGGCTACGTGCAGGCGATGCTCATGAACTACGAGGAGGAGCTCACGTCGACGTTCGGCGCCGAGCACACTCTTGCCGACGAGCTCCGCTTCCCCGTCTACGTGGCCACGTTCACGCCCGACGGCGTCGATCAGCTGCGGCGCACCCAGGAGTCGCTGCCGAAGGAGCTGGCGCAGCTCTTCGCTGATTCGCGCTACGACCCCGTCGCCGACGACCAGCGCTTCGAGTTCCGCCTTCACCTGGTGCCGAAGCAGGGCCCGCGTCCCGAGACCGACGTGTCGCTCACGTTCCTGCGGGAGGAGGAGCTGAGCGACGAGCAACGCGAGGCCCTCGCCGGCCTCGACAGCGGGACCGTGATCGTGCGCGAGCGCCACCGGCCGGTGTCGAACGTCGACAAGATGAAGCCGGGGGAGGCCGCCCGCAAGATCGAGCACAGCATCCCGTTCCGCTTCAGCCTCTACTACCACTTCATCCTGGCGTGGAAGCGACTGAACGTGCGCCCCGACGGTGGCTCCCGATTCCCCGAACGCACCGACGAGCGCTACTGCGTCTACGACGCCGCCCACCACGACTACCTGTACACCGATGCCTTCGTCGACCTCGTCGTCGACCGGATCGCCACCCCGGAGGGATTCGAGGAGTTCTTCGGCTTCCCGCCCCAGCCGAAGGTCGGCGACCCGCAAGCGCGAGCGTGAGCGCTACCCGATCCTGACCACGATCCTCGACGTCGCCGGGGGTGGAACCGTGGTCGTGGTCGCCGTGCTCGTTGACGTCGAGGGATCGACCGGCGGAGGGGGTGCGGGCACGGTCGTGGGTGCCTCGGGGGGAAGCGGCACCGGCAGCGTGGAGGCGTCGATGGTGAACGGGCGTTCCGAGTCGAGACCGATCACCCATTGGGTGGTCCGTTCGGGGCCCGCGACGAGGCGCGCCTCCTCGAGATGGTTCATGTCCGACGGCGTGATCGACTCGCGGCCGAGGTCGTACGTCTCGCCGAAATCGGGCTCTCCCTCCGGTCCCGTCACGACCTCGACGATCCCGGTCCGCGGGAAGCGAATCACGAGATAGGCCGCGCCGGCAGGTTCGATCTCGTCACCGGACGTGAAATCGAGGAACGGGCCCGGCTCGTACGCGATCTGGTAGCCGGGCGGCAGCGCACGGCCGGACGTGCGGAACTCGAACACCACCTCGTCGGCGCAGGCGTCGAGCCGCGTCACTCTGACGTCGAGGAGGTACACGTCGTCGTCGCGCTCGGGCGTGTCGCGTGGCGCGACCGCGCTGTGCTCGAGGCATTCATCGGGCCCGGGCGCGCTCGACGGAACGGTCCGGGTCGCGTCGCCGTTCCCGCTCCCGGAGCTGGAGCTGCATGCGGCCGCCGCGGCGACCACGGCCGCGACGACGACTCGAAGCCCCACCCGCATCCAAATGGCTCCCTCGCTCGGCGGCAGGGTACCTGCCGCTGCCCTCCGGGACGCTCGTCCGCGCAAGGCCCCGACAGTACCGAGCACTACGATCCGCGAGAGATCGGGAGGTCGCGATGACGAGTTTCGGCTTGCAGCTCCCCAACTTCGCCTTCACCGGTGTCGCCGGCGACGAGATGTTCGAGCACGTCGCCGATTTGGCGGTGACGGCCGAGTCGTCCGGCTTCGAGTCGGTGTGGGTGATGGACCACTTCTGGCAGCTCCCACCCCTCGGCGGCCCCGATCAGCCCATCCTCGAGGGGTACACCTTGCTCGGCGCGCTCGCCGCCCGCACCGAGCGCGTCCGCCTCGGCACGCTCGTCACTGGCGTCACCTACCGGAACCCGGCCCTGCTCGCCAAGCAGGTCACGACCCTCGACGTGATCTCGCGCGGGCGGGCCGTGCTCGGCATCGGAGCCGCCTGGTACGAGGAGGAGCACATCGCGCTCGGCTTCGACTTCCCACCCGTGCGCGAGCGCATGGACCGGCTCGAGGAGGCGGTGCAGATCTGCCGGGCGATGTTCACCGAGGACGCGCCGAGCTTCGCCGGCACCTACTACCGCATCGACGGGGCGAAGAACGTGCCCCGGCCGGTCCAGCAGGGCGGCCCGCCGATCCTCGTCGGTGGGAGTGGCGAGAAGCGCACCCTCCGGATCGTCGCCCGGCACGCCGACATGTGCAACATCCACGGCAGTCCCGCGACCATCCGCCGCCGGCTCGACATCCTGCGGCTCCACTGCGGCGATGTCGGTCGCGATCCGGCGGAGATCACGACCAGCCGCCGCGGTTCCCTGATCCTGACCGAGACTGCCGAAGAGGCCGAGCAGACCTCGAAGCTGATCCGCGACGCCGCCGGGCCCGAGTTCGACGAGCAGTTCACGGTAGGGACGGAGGAGCAGATCGTCGGGGCCGTCGCCGAGCTGGTCGACGCCGGGCTCGACTGCCTGATCTTCGACATGGCGTACGCGAGCGCCGACCGGGTGCGGCGCGTCGGCGAGCTCCTGACCGCCAATTTCGGCTGAACGAGTTGGCGCCATGACGACTCTCGCGGAGCGGCTCGGCCACGCGCCCGACGCCAAGCTGCTGCTGATCAACTGCGACGATCTCGGCTCCACCCGTTCCGCGAACCTCGCGGTCTACGACGCGCTGCGCAACGGAGTCGCAACCAGCGCCTCTCTGATGGTGCCGTGTCCGTGGGCGCGGGACGCAGCTGCGCTCTACCGCGGGGAAGACGTGGGCGTGCACCTCACGCTGAACTCCGAGTGGGAGACGTACCGCTGGGGACCGATCACCCACTCGCCGAGCCTGCTCGACGGCGACGGCGGCTTCCCCCGCACCCTCGAGGACGCGTGGGAGCACGGTGACGTCGACGAGGTGCGCAAGGAGTGCCGAGCCCAGGTGGAGCGGGCGATCCTCTGGGGTTTCGACGTCAGCCACCTCGACAGCCACATGGGCACGCTGCAGCTGCGAGCCGACTTCTTCGACGTGTACCTCGAGCTCGCGGTGGACTTCGGCCTTCCGCTTCGCATGGCGGACGCCTCGGCGGAGCGGGTCGTCGGCTTCCCGTTCCGCCGGCTGGCCGACGAGGAAGGGGTCGTGTTCCCCGACCATTTCGTGCTGTGCCCGGTCGGCGCCCGCCGGCGGATCGAACGCGTGCTGTTCGAGCTGCGGCCGGGCGTGACGGAGGTGTACCTCCATCCCGCGCTCGACACCGACGAGGTGCGGGCGTCGTACGCCGACTGGCCCGGCCGGGTGGAGGACCACGCCTTCCTCTGCTCCGACCGGTCGCTCCCCGATCTCATCGAGCGGGCGGGGGCCACCCTCACCGGCTACCGGGAGCTGCGGGAGCTCCAGCGCGGGGCGTGATCGTCCTTCTTGCGCGCCGCGCGCCTCGTTTCCAGCGCGCTGAGCGCGCAGGTTCGTGGGGTTTGAACGTGACTAGTACTCGGTGATGCCGCGGATCTCTTCCTGGAGCGCCTTGTACTCGGGAGAGTTGGTGAGCGGCATGAGCTGCATGAGCTTGCCCATGTTGCCCGTCACCTTCATCCGACCCTGCATGAAGGCGGCGTTGGCATCGAGCTCGCCCTTCTGCACCTTCACGGAGTCGTCGTAGGAGAGCGTCATCGTGAAGTCGACGTCGGGCAGCTCCCCCAGCTTCGACTCCAGCAGCTTGCCGTTCTCGAGGATCCAGTAGTACTTCAGGTCACCTTCGGGCCCGCCGGTCAAGACGTACTGCATCTTCGCCGACGCGCCCGGGCGCTCCGGCTGTCCCTCGGCCAGCTTGCGAGCCTCGTCGAGCCATTCCTGCGTCATGTACTTCGCCATCCGTCCCCTCCTCAGTGCCGTGTCGGGATCTCAGGAACATCGACCGCCGCCCGCAGGCCCGCGAACAGGTCCGTCTCGGGCACGCCCTCGCCGACACCGATGTCGACGAGCGAGCGGGCGAGCACATATTCGTCCCACGGGAACACCTCCCGCACGACCTCGTCGGGCAAGCGCATCCAGAAGCCCTCGGGATCGACCTGCGTGCGGTGCGCGAGCAATGCCGCCCGCCGGTGATGCAGGTAGTCGCCGACATCGATCATCGTCGTGAACCGGTGGTCGCGGTCGGGGAAGCCCCGCTCGAACCACTGTGCATACGGGCTCTCCTCGCCCCGCCGCTCGAACGCCTCGTGCAGAGCCATGATGCGCCGGCGTGAGAAGCCCGTGTAGTAGAGCTTCGACGGCTGCCACGGGTCTCCGGATTCGGGGAACTGGTCGGGGTCGCCGGCGGCGGCGAACGCAGGCAGCGAGACCTCGTGGACGCGGATGTGGTCGGGATGGGGGTAGAACTCGCGATCCTCGGCGTAGGTGATCACGACCTGCGGACGCTCCGACCGGATGATGGCGACGAGCCGGCCCACCGCCTCGTCGAGAGGCGCGTTGGCGAAGTTGTCGCGACGGGCATTGACGTCGGTGTCGGGCATGCCCGAGTCGTGATAGCCGAGCAGATGCAGCGACGCGTAACCGATGGCGTCGACGCTCGCTCGGAGCTCAGCCATACGCACATCGGGCAGGTTGGCGCGGACGTCGGGCGTGTCGGCCGAGGGGTTGAGGATGTCGCCGGCCTCGCCCCCGGTGCAGCAGACCAGCACGCCGCGGACGCCTTCGTCGGCGTACATCGCAACCGTCGCCGCGCCCTTCGACGCCTCGTCGTCGGGATGGGCGTGGACGGACAGGAGGCACAGCGGGTTGCCGGCCCGATCCGTGGGGGGATTCGTCATGTACGGAGACGCTATCTCGTCACGGATCGGTCACCGTCACGGCACCACCTCGGGAGGAGTTGCCGGTTGGTCGGGATCGCGCACTGTCTCGAGCAGCCACACCTCCACCCGACCGATGTCGCGGATGCGGCGTGTACGCAGCCGGTCGAAACGGAACTCGCCGTCGTCGCGGAGCAGGTCGTGCACCTCTTCCGACGCGAGCACCGAGCCGGGCCGCGCCAGCTCGACCATCCGGCTGGCAAGGTTCACGACCGGGCCGTAGTAGTCACCCTCGTACACCACCACCGGCCCGCACGCGAGCCCGGCACGTGCTTCGGGGAGGACGTCGTCGACAGCCGAGCGCTCGGTCAGACGCAGCGCGATCCGCGCCGCCGCGTTCGCGTCCTCGCCTACGAACATGACCTCGTCACCAATCATCTTCACGACCCGGGCACCGTGCTCGGCGACGGTGTCGTAAGCCAGTGCCTCGAAGCGGCCGACGAGCGCGGCGATCTCCTCGTCTTCGAGCTCCTGGCTCAGTGCCGTGTAGCCCACCAGGTCGACGAAACCGACCGTGAGGAACTGCGTTCCCGCCTCGTCGGGGTCGCCGCCCGCGTACTTGCGCCACAGCGCCGCTCGCAACTGGAGCCGCATGGCGTAGTCGAGCAACCGCGTGATCCGATCCCAGTTCAGGGCGTCGGGGACGAGCTCCGCGACCTCCTCGTCGGTCATCCCGCGGGCGCGGGCAGCCCGTAGCGCCGTGATCACCGCGCCGCTCTGGACTTCGGCGACGCGCGCCAGCGCGCCGCCCACTACCCGCACCTGCTGTACGAGTCCGTC
The DNA here is from genome assembly GCA_050743385.1 of Acidimicrobiia bacterium. Taxonomy (GTDB): domain Bacteria; phylum Actinomycetota; class Acidimicrobiia; order IMCC26256; family JACDBD01; genus JACDBD01. The sequence goes on along the minus strand of JBOGFJ010000224.1, from coordinate 3,279 downwards.
GACCGTGCGTTCGGTGGAGAAGAGCCCGGCGCGGAACCACTCCCGGAGCGTCTCGAGCACGCTGACGTCCTCGTTCGTGAAGCGCTTCGCATCCGGCGGCGGATCCGGGAAGCCGAGGGCGCGCCAGAGTCGCCGCGCGGTCTCGATTTCGACACCGGCGCGCTCGGCTGCCTGCGCGAACGTGTAGCGCGGCCGTCCTGGGATCAGTTCCCGGTCGAAGCTGAGGAGGGCGAGGCGGCCTTCCCGCGCCGCCCGTTCGATCTCCTCGTGCGACGCCCCTCGCTTGCGCAGCGACGCCCGGAGCCGGCGGTTCACGCGCCCTGCTCGCCGCTCAGCCGGATCTCGCCACGTCCTTCCACGGGACGTCGCGTGATACGTCGGGCTCCTTGGGAAGTCCGAGCACGCGCTCGCCGAGGATGTTGCGCATGATGTCGGAGGTCCCGCCCTCGATCGTGTTCGCCTGCGCCCGCAGGAAGCCGCGCGCGACCGCGGCGTTGTCGTCGCCGTCACTCGCGACCCAGCCGAGTCGATCACCCGAGCGCCGTCCCGCGAGCCCCTCACCTTCCCAGGCCCCGGCCCACACGCCCTGGAGGTCGACGGCGAGCTTCTGGAGACGCTGGTTGAACTCCGCCTGCATGAGCTTCGTGATCGAACCCTCGGGACCGGCCTCGGCGCCGCTCTTGCGCTTGTCGGCGGCGCGCTGGTTGTTGAGCCGGATGAGCCGGCTCTCGATGTAGGCCTGGGCGAGGCGCTGGCGGGCGAGCGGATCGGTCGTGCCCCGGTGTCGATCGAGCAGTTGCGTGACAGGGCTGCCGCCCACGGCCTCTCCGCCGACCGACCCGGCGCCCGAGAGCGAGACGCGCTCGTTCATCAGGGTGGTGATCCCGACGCGCCAGCCGTCGCCCTCGGGCCCGAGGCGCATCGAGTCGGGGATGCGGACGTCGTCGAAGAAGACCTCGTTGAACTCGGCGTCGCCGGTGATCTGTACCAGCGGTCGGACGCTCACTCCGGAGGCCTGCATGTCGACGACGAAGTAGGTGAGCCCGCGGTGCTTCGGAAGGTTCGGGTCGGTGCGGGCGAGGAGCATCCCCCACTTCGCCACGTGCGCGAGCGTGGTCCAGACCTTCTGCCCGCTGACGACCCATTCGTCGCCATCCCTCACCGCGCGTGTCGCCAGACCGGCCACGTCGGACCCGGCGCCCGGCTCGCTGAACAACTGGCACCAGATCTCCTCGTTGGTGGCCAGCGGACGCAGCCACCGCTGCTTCTGCTCCTCGGTTCCCCAGGCCATCACCGTCGGGCCACCCATCCCGAGACCAATGATGTTGAACGGGCGCGGGACGCGGTAGTGGGTCAGCACGTCGTTGACGGCTTTGGCCTGCCCGGGCGTGAGCGAGAGACCGGCGCCGTATTCGACCGGCCACGTCGGGGTCGCGTAGCCCGCTTCGCCGAGACGTACGCACCACTCCGAGTAGTCGAGCTGCTTGCGCAGTGCGGCGACCTGCTGGTCGTCGCCGCCGTCGACAGCCTCCATCCAGCCCGACGGGAGGTTGTCGTGCAGCCAGCCGAGGGTCTGCTCGCGCAGCTGGTCGGCGGTGAGCTCCTGAGTAGCGGTCATGCTCCTGATCGTACCGATCTCTTGACTGGGTGGTCAGGTTCGTCCCTACGGGGTCACTAGCCTGGTCGTTCCCATGAACGGCGAAGCCGATTCCACGCGCGTCCCGCGCCGAGCGGCGAGACAACGCCGGCGGAGCCACGACCGCTCGCTTCCCGCGCCGGTGGTGGTGCTCGCGCGGCTCGCGTTGATCCCGTTGGTCGCGGCGCTCGTGCTCATCACGCCCGCGGTGGTGGAGCGGATCGCGTTCCGCGACCAGGTGCTCCCCGGCGTCGACGTCGGCCCCGCCTCACTCGCCGGTGACAGCGAGCGCGACGCCCTGGCCGAGATGGAGGAACTGGCCACGCGGCTCGAGAGCACACCCGTCACCGCCACCGGCGAGGGTCTCGAGCTGTCGTTCGAGCCCGCCGACATCGCCTACGACGTCGACGCCGCCGCCACCGTGCGGGCGGCCCGCAAGACGGGTCGGTCGGCCAACCCGCTCGGCGACGCCGCCGGCACGGTCCTGCGTCGATTCCGTCCCGACGAGGTCGAGCTCGCCGTGACCTGGGACCGCGCCCGGCTCGGGGTCGTCCTCGACGGCTGGTCGGAGCAGCTCGCGGCCGGGCTCGTGAACGGCGACCTCGAGTTCCAGGGTGCAGAGGTCGTGGTCGTCGAGCCCCGCTCGGGCTTCGGACTCGAGCGAGGCGAGGCGGAGCGGCGCATCGAGGCCCGCCTGCGCTCGGGCGACGACTCCCCGATCGAGCTGCCCGTCGGCGAGGCCGACCCGCCCATCGACACCGCGGCGGTGGAGCGGGCCGCCGGCCGCGCCCGCCGTATTCTCTCGGCGCCGTTCACGGTCACCGTCGACGGGCTCCCGCTCACCCTCGCACCCGAGCAGGTGGGCGCGGCGATGACCGCGACACCGGTCGAGGACGAGCTCGAGCTCGGCATCGATGTGAACCTCCTCCGCGAGCAGATGGCATCCGCGATCGCGCCGTTCGAGGCCGCTCCCGTCGACGCCACGTGGGCCGTCGACGGCCTCACCGCCACCCTCGTCCCTGCCACGCCGGGACGCACTGTCAACCTCCAGCCGATAGCCGACGGGATCCTCCAGGAGCAGCGCGCCATCGCGACCACCACGGTCGAGATGCCCGCGGCGTTGACCACCGAAGCCGCCCAGGCGTTGAACATCACGGAGAAGGTGTCCGAGTTCACGACCAACCACGCCGCCGGCCAGCCTCGGGTGCACAACATCCACCGGGCCGCCGACATCGTCGACGGCGCCCTGGTCCTCCCGGGCGAGACCTTCTCGCTCAACGACACGCTCGGCTCGCGCGACTGCGCCAACGGCTGGGTGGCCGCGGGCGCCTTCTCGACCCAGGACGGCTTCTACGAGGAATGTGGCGGCGGTGTGAGCCAGTTCTCGACCACCCTCTTCAACGCCACGTTCTTCGGCGGCTACGAAGACGTCGCCCACACGCCTCACACCATCTACATCTCGCGCTATCCGATGGGTCGCGAGGCCACGCTGAACTACGGCTCGATCGACAACCGGTTCAGGAACAACTCCAACTCGGGCGTCCTCCTCAAGACGAGCTACACCGACACGTCGATCACCATCGCCTACTACGGCAACCTGGAGGGCCGCGTGGTCTCGGCCGAGGGACCGAACGTCCTCGAGG
>JBOGFJ010000223.1:0-22762 GCA_050743385.1 Acidimicrobiia bacterium | reverse complement strand
CGCCGCCCCGCGCCCCGCCCGCCCGATCCGGGCCCGACCGCCACCGAGCCGACCCGCTCCGAGCTCCCGGCTGCGACGCGATAGGGGCCCGGGAACCGTCCGGGCTCCGGGAGCGACTACCACCCCGATCGTCCGCCGACCGGGAGGCTTGCTCGATGCTCCGCCGTCGCGTCCTCGTCGTCGTGTCCGCGGTGGGCGCGGTCCTGATCGTGCTGGCCGGGCCGGCACGGGCCCACGTCACCATCGATCCCGACGAGGCGGCTCGGGGCGGGTTCGCGACGGTGCGGTTCCGGGTCCCGAACGAGCGCAACGACGCCGCCACGACCTCGCTGGAGGTCGAGTTCCCGACGGACAACCCGATCCCTTCCGCGCGGATACAGCCGGTAGCCGGATGGACCGCCACCGTGGAGACCGCACCGGCACCCGGCGCGCCCGAGAGTGGCGAGGGCGGCGCCGACGAACCGGCCGAGATGGTGACGCGCATCACCTGGACCGGCGGAGCCATCCAGCCGGGGCAGTTCGAGGAGTTCCCGGTGTCGATGGGGCCGCTGCCCGACGACGCCGACCAGCTCCTGTTCCCGGCGATCCAGACCTACGACAGCGGCGAGGTCGTCCGCTGGATCGAGGAGACACCGCCGAGCGGCGAGGAGCCCGAGAGCCCCGCGCCGGTGCTGACCCTGACCGCCGGCGACGAGGCGGTCGAAGACCCGGACAACGGTGCCTCCGAGACCGCCGCCGACGACAGCGATGACGACGACGACGGCAACACCCTGGCTGTGGTCGCGCTCGTCGTCGGCGCTCTGGGACTGCTCACGGGCATCGGCGCGCTCGTGATGGGTCGCCGCGCTACCAGCTGATCTCGGCGCAGCCCTCGTGGGTGTCGGGCTCGACCTGGAGCGTCGCGTGCGCGATCGCGTAGCGGTCGCGCAGTACGACGCGCGCCTGGTCGAGCACCCCGTGCGCGTCAGTGTCGACGCCGGTCACCAGATGGGCGCTGGCGACGTCCATCTCGGACGTGAGCGTCCACACGTGCAGGTCGTGCACGTCGACGACGCCCGGGAGCGCCGCGAGGTCGGCGCGCATCAGCATGAGATCGAGGTGCGGTGGCGCCGCCTCGATCAGGACGCGGAGGGACCGGCGGGCCAGGTTCCAGGTACGCGGAAGGATCCACAGCCCGATCGCGACCGCCACGATCGGGTCGGCGTACTCCCACCCCGTGGTCGCGAGCACGATCGCCGCCGCGATCACTCCGACCGAGCCGATGAGGTCGGCGAGAACCTCGAGGTACGCCCCCTCGACGTTGACGCTCTCGCGGGCACCGGCGCGCAGCAGCACGAAGGCAACCAGGTTCACGATCAGGCCGATCACCGCAACCACGAGCATCGGGACTGCCTTGACGTCCGGCTCGTCACCGAGTCGCAAGCCCGCCTCGACGAGCACGTATCCCGCCACACCGAACAGCAACACCGAGTTCGCGAGCGCGGCGAGGATCTCGAGGCGGTAGAGGCCGAACGTGCGCGAGCCGTCGCGGCCGCCCTCGGCGGCGCGGTCGGCGAGGCTGATGGCGGCGACGGCCATCCCGACACCAACGGCGTCCGTCAGCATGTGGGCGGCGTCGGACAGCAACGCCAGGGATCGGGTCAGGAACGCGGCGGCGGCCTCGACGAGCAGGAACGTGACGGTGAGAAGCAGCGCGATCCGTAGGCGCCCGGCGTGGCGGGCACCCGCCCGCGCCGACGCGGCAGGGGTGTGGTCATGAGCCACATGGCGATGCTACGAGCACGCCAGGGCGGTCCGGAGCTTGGCGAGATTGGCTTCCATCACCGAGAGGTAGTCGGCCCGGTCGTCGCGCTGCTCGGGACTCAGGCTCTCGAGCGGGCTGAGCACGTCGGTCTTCAGTCCGCCGGCTTCTCGGGCAAGCGTGTCGGCGATCTCGGGCGACACCAGCTCCTCGGTGAAGACGGTGGTGACGCCCTCCTCACGGGCGATGTCGGACAGCTCGGCGAGCCGGCGCGCGTCGGGCTCCGCGTCGGGCGAGAGCCCCGCCACCGCCTCCTCGCGCAATCCGTAGCGGTCGGTGAGGTACCCGAAGGCGTCGTGCGCCGTGACGACGAGGTCGCGCTCGCAGGTCGCCAGCCCGGTTCGATAGGCGTCGTCGAGGGCGCGCAGCTCCGCCCGGAGCTCCTGCGCGTTGCGACGGAAGGTGGCCTCGCCCGCCGGATCCTCGTCGACGAGCACGGCTTCGACCTCGGCGACGACCTGACCCATGAGGACAGGATCGAGCCACACGTGGGGATCGTCCTCGGCCAGCTGGTCGCCGGCGAGCATCTCGAGCAGCTCCACCGTCGGCCCGTCGCGAGCGCCGGCGGCGTCTTCGACCGCGGGCTGGAACCCGTCGCCCATCACCACCACGACGTCGGCGTCGAGCATGTCGTCGACCTGCCGGGGGGCGAGCTCGAGATCGTGGGGCTCCACGCCGGCGGGCGTGAGGTCGGTCACGGAGACCCGCTCGCCGCCGACGCGCTCGGCCACCCATGCCACCGGGTAGAAGCCGGCGACCACGTCGACCTCCGCCGCGTCCGGGCCGTCGCCCGGGGCGCACCCGCCGAGCACCGCGACCGCTGCACCCACCGCCACCATGCCCGCCCACGCGGGGGTGGCCCCCCGTGTACGCATCGTGGTCTCCCGCTCCCGAGTACAATCTGAGATTGAGAATGAATCTTACTTCACCGACGTCCGCCCGGGTACTGGTCGCCGCCGGGGTGTCGTTCGGCTACGGCTCCGAGCCCGTGCTCGACGACGTCGGGCTCGAGCTGCGGCCGAGCGAGTTCGTAGCCCTGGTCGGGCCCAACGGCTCCGGGAAGTCGACGCTGCTGCGTGTCCTCCTGGGCCTCCTCACGCCGTGGGCCGGCACGGTCGAGCTGTTCGGCACCCGGCCCCGCGACCTGCGCGATCGCTGGCGCCTGGGTTACGTGTCGCAGCGGGCACGGATCGAGCCCTCGGTGCCGGTGACGGTCGAGGAGGCGGTCGCCACCGGACGCCTGGCGCGACAGGGCTGGTGGCGTCGGGCCCGGCGCGCCGACCGCGAGGCCGTCGACCATGCCCTCGACTCGGTCGCGCTCGCCCACCTGCGGAAGTCGCCACTGGCGGCGCTCTCGGGCGGCCAGCAGCAGCGGGTGCTCATCGCCAAGGCACTCGCCAGCGAGCCCGAGCTGCTGATCCTCGACGAGCCGGTCGCGGGCGTCGACGCGGCCGCGCAGCGGCAGTTCCGCGACTCGCTCGTGCACCTGGTGACGGAGCACGGAGCGGGAGTGCTGCTGGTCTCACACGAGCTCGGTGCGGTCGCCGACGACCTCGATCGTGTGGTCGTGCTCAAGCGCCGCGTCGTGTTCGACGGGCCACCCGCCGAGCTCGCCGCGACCGGGGTGAGCCTCGGCATCCACGCCGACGACCTCCCGCTCTGGCTCGAGGAGCTGTCGTAGATGGACGCGCTTCCGGGCATGCCGTGGCCGTTGCCGTGGCCGTTCGACCGCACGTACATGCAGCTCGCCCTCGTGGCCGGGCTCGTCGTGGGCGCGGCCGCGCCTCTCATCGGGACGTTCCTGGTGCAGCAACGGCTGTCGCTCCTCGGCGACGGGATCGGCCACGCCGCCGTCGCCGGCGTGGGCGCCGGTCTCCTCGTCGGGACCGGCCCGACGTGGAGCGCGCTCGCCGTGGCGGTCGCGGCCGGGTTGGTCGTCGAGTGGCTGCGCGGCCGCGACAGCGCCACCGGCGATCTCGCGCTCGCGCTCGTCTTCTACGGCGGGATCGCCGCGGGTGTCGTGCTGGCGAGCCGATCGGGCACCACCAACCTCCAGCCGTACCTGTTCGGTTCGATCCTCACCGTCGACGCCGGCGATGCCTACGCGGTCGTCGCGCTCGGCGCAGTGATCGTGGTGACGATTGCGGTGGCCGGGCGCGCTCTCCTCGCGGTCGTGCTCGACCGCGAGGCGGCACGGGTGACGGGCATCCCCGCGCGGTTGCTCGACGCGATGCTCGCCGTACTCACCGCCGCGACAATCGTCGCCGCCATGCGCGTGGTGGGTGTGCTGCTGGTCGCGGCGCTGATGGTGCTCCCCGTCGCCAGCGCCCGGCTGGTGGCGCGGTCGTTCCGGGCGACGATGTTCGGCGCGGTGACGGTCGGGATCGTGTCGGTGGTGCTGGGTCTGGCGGCGTCGCGTCAGTGGGCGCTAGCGTCGGGCGGCACGATCGTGCTCGTGGCGGTGGGGGTGTTCGCGGTGGTGTCGGCGGTGCAAGCCCTGCGCGCCGGGCGCAGCGCCGAACCGGGCGGCCTCCTGTCAGGACCGCACTAGCCGGCTACACCGGGCGGGACACACAGATCCACCCGAGCTCGTACGTACGCACGTCACTCGCACCGAAACCGGCCGCAGCGAGACGTGCGGGAAGACCGTCGGGATCGATCGGATGGTACGTGTCGCCGGCGTGGAAGGCGCACAGGTCGTCGTCGGCAACGCCGTCGGCTGCCACGAAGACGCCTCCGGTCCGGAGTACCCGTGCGAGCTCGGCGAAGATCCTGTCCTGGGCGTCGTCGGTGGGGACGTGGTGCAGCATGTTGAACGACGCGGCCCCGGTGAAGCGGCCGCCAGGAAGGTCGAGCGCCGTCGCGTCACCCTGGATGACGTCGACGTTCGTGCCCGCGAGCCGTCGGGCGAGGGCCGAGGCCAGGGCCGAGTCGACCTCCACGGCGGTGAGACGCGCCGCGCGCTCCCGCAGTACGTCCGTCGTGAAGCCGGGGCCGGGCCCCACCTCGACGACGTCGTCGCCAAGATCCACGCCACGAAGCGCGACCGGCAGGATCAGATCCTCGACGATCTGGCGCCACTCCGGACTCGCGCAGAACTCGAGATGCGCGGCATTCATCGGGCCCACACTTCCACGTCTCCGGCGGGCTGCGCACCATTCGAAGTGCCTTTGGCCCGGTGGCGTCAGCAGACGCCCACTACGTAGGGATACGGGTTGACCGCGCCGCCGCCCCCGGGGTGCACCTCGAAGTGCGTGTGGGTGGGCCCGCCGCCGGCGTCGCCGGTGTTGCCCGTGTAGCCGATCACGTCGCCCTGGGCGACCCGACGGGAACCGCCCTCGTACGAGTCGAAATGGAAGTAGTAGTAGAGGTTGCCGTCGTCGCCCTCGAGGTGCACGCCGAGACCGGGGAGGCCACCCGGGCTGCGCATCATCACCTGGCCCGACACCACCGCGACGTTGGGCGTACCGCGCGGGGCCATCAGGTCGACGCCCATGTGCCGGCCCTGCGAGCGGGGCGCGCCCCACGAATCGACGAACGACACCGCTCCCCGGACGGGGCAGATCATGCCACCGGTGGCAGCCGGCACGTTCGTGCCGGACGGCTCGCCCGGTGCCGCCGATGCCTCCTCCTCCTGCCGGGCGCGCTCCTCGTGCCGGGCGCGCTCTTCGGCCTCCAGGCGCTGGCGTTCCGCCTCCTGCCGAGCAGCCTCGAGCTGGCGGATCTGCTCCTCGACCTCCACCTGCGCCTCCTGCGCGGCGGCAAGCCCCCGCTGGAGATCCGCCGCTTCCGCGTCCATCGCCGCCAGTGCCTTCTCGGCCTCGGCCCGTTGCCGCTCGAGGTCGTCGCGCTGGCGGCTCAGACCGTCGTCGAGCACGGCCAGCTCGTCGACGATCTCGTTGTCTGCCTCCGCGGCCTCGTCGAGCAGCTTCTGGCGCCGCGCCGCGGTGAGCGGCTCGTCGCCGCCGAGGCCCGCCAGGGGGAGCACACCGCTCGCGGTCGTGTAGGCGGTCGCTGCGAGGCGCTGCACCCGAGCGTGCAGCACGCGCGCCCGCTCGCGCCCCGCGTGGATCGCGGCCTCGAGCTCCTCGATCGACAGCACGATCTCCGCGTGACGGGTCTGGGCCTCGTGATAGCGGGCGGTGGCGGCGTCGGCCGCGTCTCGGGCGGAGGCGACGCGGGCCTTGGCGTCGTCGAGGGGGTCGGCCGCAGCCCGGCCGCCCGAAGCGCTGGCGACGGCCAGGGTCAGAGCGACGACGGCGGTGGCCCACCGGGATCCCGGTCGCCACCGCTCACCAGCCACGCTCACTCACCCCAACCTCATTGGTCACAGCACCCTTGCGCGACGAAGGAAGGTTCCGGACGCCGCGGGAGGCGGCCAGGCTAGGCGCCCACCCGCGCGCTGCTCAACCGGGCGCCGCCGGCCCCGGCCGACGCCACCGAGCCGATGCTGCCGAACGAGGGCGCGCACGATCTCGACCGACGCGGTCTCGCGGTTGGCCACCGCGCCCGGGGACCGTCGCGATTGCACCGGCTGCGCCCGCGTCTCCGTGTTGTCGCTGGTCCTCGCGGTGCGGTGGCAGGCCCGGTGTACCGTTCGCCCGCCGCGGCAGAGAGGAGGAGCGCGTGCGGCTCCGGGGGGAGATCGCACTGGTCACCGGCTCGACCGCGGGCATCGGGCGAGCCATCGCGGTGGAGTTCGCGGCCCAAGGTGCGCGCGTGGTCGTCACCGGGCGCAACCGCGAGCGCGGCGAGGCCGTCGCCGCCGCCGCCCGCAGGGCCGCCGGTGACGACAACGGTGGGGCCACCTTCGTGGCGGCGGACTTGACCACCGAAGACGCGTGCGCCGCGCTCATTGCGGCAACGGCCGAACGCCACGGCAGTCTCACAGTGCTCGTGAACAACGCGGCCGGCGCCGACGACGACGGCGCCGTCGCCGATCTCGCGACATCAGCGTGGGACGCGACCCTCCGGGTCAATCTCACGGCACCGATGTGGCTCTGTCGCGCCGCCATCCCGCACATGCGCGCCGCCGGCCACGGCGCGATCGTCAACATCTCGTCGCGTCAGGGCGAGCGCGCCAGTCGCGGCCTCGCCGCCTACATCACGAGCAAGGGCGGGCTCAACGCCCTCACGCGCTCGATTGCAGTCGACTACGCGGCCGAGAACATCCGGTGCAACACGATCAGCCCCGGCTACGTGCTCAACGAACGGCGCGACGCCGAGCTCTCCGACGAGCGCCGGACGCGTCTCGCGGGTATGCACCTGACCCGCCTCGGCCGAGCCGCCGACGTCGCCCAGGCAGCGGTGTACCTCGCCAGCCGGGAGTCGGAGCTGCTCACCGGGATCAACCTCCCTCTCGACGGGGGCAGCAGTGCAGCGCGGGGCCTGGTGCTCGGGTGAGCCCCAGCGACGCCGAGATCGAAGCCGCGATCGTGTGGGAGACCGGCGAGGACGAGCGCCACGTCGCCCTCACCGACGACGGCTGGCAGCTCGGCCTGTACCGCTACCTCCCGAAGGCGGTCCGGGGCCGGCCGTACCCCGTTGTGCTGGGCCACGGGCTCGCGGGGAGCCGCTACCTCTTCGATTGCCATCCCGACTTCTCCCTTGCCCGCTTCCTCGCCGGGCGCGGCTACGACACCTGGCTCGTCGACCTGCGCGGCCGCAACCGGAGCTGGCCCGAAGGCGGTCCCCGGCGCGACCTCCAGTGGACCTTCGACGACTTCGTCGCCGCCGACGTGCCCGCGGCGATCGCGGCCGCGTGCGAGGCCGCCGACGCACCGGAAGCGTTCTGGCTCGGTACCGAGATGAGTGGCCTCGCCCTCTACGCGGTCGCAATCGCGGGGACGAGCGCGCAACTGCGCGGCGCGATCACGATGGGCGCGCCCGCGGTGACGCCGCGCGAGGCCCAGGTGCCCGGCGTCACCATGTCGTTCCCGCAACCCGACGGCTCCCGGCTGCCCTTCTCGACGGTGGCCGAGATCGGGCCGCGCCTCGCCGCCGATCGCTCCGAGCATCTCGAGAGCAGCTTCCGGCCCGAGAACAGCGACTGGGTCGTGGCCGCCCGGTACTTCCGCCACGGTGTCCCCGACGAATCCACCGAGCTCGTCGACCAGTTCCGCGAGTGGATGGTCGAGGGTGTGATGCGCACCCGCGACGGCTCGATCGTGTACTCCGATCACCTCGGCGCCATGGAGGTCCCGGTGCTCGTGATGGTGGGCGGCGCCGATCTCCAGCGCCCGCCCGATGCGGTTCGGGCGACCTTCGACGCGATCGGCAGCGCCGACAAGACGTTCGTGCGCGTCGGCACAGCCGATGGCTTCCCGGTCGACGCCGGCCACGACGATCTCGTCGCGGGGTTGTGCGCCCCGGCCCACGTGTTCCCCCTCGTCGCCGACTGGATCGACGACCGCAGCCGGACGACCTGAAACGTGCATCCCCGCGTCTCGTTGAGCGCCATCTCGACGTTCGACTGGTCACTCGACGACGACCTCGCGTTCTGGGCCGACGCCGGGATCACCAACGTCGGGGTCTCGGCGGCGAAGCTCGAGCGCGCGGGTTGGGAGGAAGGGGCCCGGCGCGTGGCCGACGCCGGACTCCGGGTCACCAATCTCATCGGACTGGGCTCGTTCCCGCTCGACGAGCCCGCCGGTTGGTCGGCCCAGCGCGAGCGCGTCCATCAGGTGCTCGCCGCCGCCGCCGCCGTCGGCGCCGAGTGCCTCGTGCTCACCACCGGACCCGCGGGTCGGCTCACCTGGGAGGAGGCCGCCGACGCGCTCGCTGATGCGCTCGCGCCGGTACTCGCCGACGCCCGCGAGCGCGCGATCCCCTTCGCGCTCGAGCATACGAACTCGTTGCGGGTCGACATCGGCTTCGTCCACACCTTGCGCGACGTGATCGACCTGGCGCGGCGTCTCGACACGGGCGTGTGCATGGAAATCAACGCCTGCTGGGCCGAACGCGGGCTCGCCGACACCATCGCTGCGGGGGCCGACACGTTCCGGCTCGTGCAGGTGAGCGACTTCGCCGTCGGCACCCTCTCGACACCCGACCGGCTGGTGCCGGGGGACGGCGACATCCACCTCGAGCGCATCCTCGGTCAGGTGCTCGCCGCCGGATACCGGGGCTGCTTCGACCTCGAGCTCATCGGGCCCCGGATCGCGGACGAGGGCTACGCCGCCGCTGCTCGCCGCGGGATCGAGTACGTGTCCGAGCTGCTCACCAGGCTCGGCGCGAGAATCGCGTCGTGATCGTCGACTGCGCGGTGTACCAGGACGGTCACCGCGAGCCCGGCGCCCTGGCTCTCGACGAGGTCGCAGCGGCATGCCGACGCAAGGACGCGTTCGTATGGATCGGCCTCTACGAGCCGACCGAGGAGGAGTTCGACACCGTCGCCCGCGAGTTCGCGCTCCACGAGCTCGCGGTGGAGGACGCTGTCGCCGCGCATCAGCGCCCGAAGCTGGAGATGTACGACGAATCGATCTTCGTCGTGCTGAAGAGCGCCCGCTACGTCGACGAGATGGAAGTCGTCGAGTTCGGCGAGATCCAGATCTTCGTGGGTGACGGGTTCGTCGTCCACGTGCGCCATGGAGAGGCGAGCCCGCTCGCCCAAGCACGCCGGCACGTCGAACTGCGTCCCGATCTGCTGAAGTCCGGGCCCGGCGCAGTCGCCTACGCGATCCTCGACAAGGTCGTCGACGACTACGCGCCGGTGATCTCGGGCATCGAGAACGACATCGGCGAGGTGGAGAACCAGGTCTTCTCCGAGGCGGACACGAATCCGGTCGAACGCATCTACAAGCTCAAGCGCGAGGTGCTCGAGCTGCACGAGGCCACCGTGCCCCTCGTCGAACCGCTCGATCAGCTGACGCGTCGGAGCTTCGCACTGGTGCCCGACGACCTCGACGAGTACTTCCGCGATGTCCACGACCACCTGCTCCGGATCGTGCAGCGAGTGGCAACGGCTCGCGATCTGCTGACGAGCGTGCTCGAGGCGAACCTGACGCGGGTGAGCGTCCGCCAAAACGAGGACATGCGCAAGATCTCGGCGTGGGTTGCGATCGCAGCCGTGCCGACCATGGTCGCGGGCATCTACGGCATGAACTTCGAGCACATGCCCGAGCTCGAGTGGACCCTCGGCTACCCGTTGGTCGTCGCGTTCATGGCCACGGTTTGCGGAATCCTCTACTGGCAGTTCCGTCGCAGCGGCTGGCTGTAGGCATCAGACCAGCCAGCTGACCGGGTTGACGTGGAAGCCGGCGCGCGCCAGCAACCGCTCCTCGCCGCCGGGCCATGTGGTGAGGCGGAGCTCGCTATGGGTGGCGTCAGCGGACGCCTCCAGGCGGAGCCACCCCAGCGGCGCGTCCGGCTCAGCCCGTTCGCCCGCAGCTTCGAGGCTGTGAATCACCAGCGTTCGCTCGTCGTCGGTCAGGTACTGCCAGACGGTCGAATGGAACACGACGGTGGCCAGCCCCGGTACCGGCTCGGCCAGCACCGTCTCGAGCCACGCCGGGATCTCCTCGCAGTCGATGGTGACGGGGAAGTCGCGGGCAATCTCGAGCGCGGCAGCCAGCAGCGTGAACCGCTCCGTCTGGTCGGGCCATACGAACGACAGCAGTGCGACGCGCGCATCGGGGTCGGTCGCGTCGATGGGATGCCGGTCACAGCCCCGCCGCTCGACGACCCGGCAGCCGCTGGCGAACGGCGGAGGCCGTCCACCCCAAAGATCCCGGAAACGCACGGGCGACGCGGGATCACCGAAGCCACTCTCTCCTTCCTCATAGCGGTACCGATCGAATCGGAGGTTGAGGCCGGCGCTGCTGCCGAGCTCGAGAACGCGCAGCCCGAGGCCTGTCTCACGCGCCAGGAGCAGGAAGCCGCCGACCATCGCTGCCGATCGGCCGACCTCGTTGGTCTGGGGAGGTCGCGCCATCGCAGCGAGCACATCGTCAGGTGGGTCGGCCAAGAGCGCACGCAATGCCGGCCATGCACCGGGGGCGTCGCCGTCGCCGCCGGTCGAGGGATAGCGGCGCGCGAGCTCGGGCGCGTCGCCGGCGAGCACGCGGCGGTGCACGCCCGCGAGTAGGCGGAGCGCGTATGCCTCGCCCCACGGCCTTCCGTCATACGGATCCAACAGGCGCGCGACCGGGCCCGACGCGTCGGCGTCGTCTGCCATGAGATCGAGCAGGGCTCCGTAGAAGGCAGAACCGTTCGCGCGTGCGGACCGAGCCCACCACCGGCAGTCCCCCTCGCTCATTTCCGCGCGCGGTCCACCACCGGAGCGACGCTACCCCGTCGCGGTCGACGACGGTCTCGTTACACTGCCGCCCGATGACCCGCCTCGCAGGCGCTGCCGTGCTCGTCACCGGCGCGGCGAGCGGTATCGGACGCGCCACGGCGCAACGCCTCGCCACCGACGGGGCCGCGGTGGCGGCCGTCGACCGCGCCGCCGATGGGGCGGTGAAGACCGCGCAGCTCGTCGACGACGGCGGCGGCCGCGCCATCGCGTGCACGGCGGACGTGAGTAGCGAAAAGGACCTGATCGCGGCCGTCGGTCAGACGGTCGACGCATTCGGTGGCTTGAGCGGCGTGGTCACCTGCGCCGGGATCTTCGACCCTGCCGACCTGCGTCTCACGGCCGACGTCGCCCTCGACGATTTCCTCCGCGTGATCGGCGTCAACCTCACGGGGACGTTCCTGGCGATCAAGCACTCCCTCCCGCACCTCGTCGCGCGCACGGGTGCCATCGTGACGATCGCATCGACGGCGGCGATCCGCGGCCACGGACAGGGCCCCGCGTACACCGCGAGCAAGGGCGGCGTCGCCGCCCTGACACGACTACTGGCGGTGCAATACGGGCGCGAGGGTGTGCGTGCCAACTGCATCTGCCCCGGCGGCGTCGACACCCCGATGACGGCCGGCGTCTTCGACACCCCGGAAGCGCGGGAGCGCGCCCGCCGTCACGTGCCGCTCCAGCGCGTCGCCCAGCCCGAGCAGATCGCCTCGACCGTGGCGTTCCTGCTCTCCGACGACGCCTCGCACGTCACGGGCCAGACCCTCACGGTCGACGGCGGATCGACGGCGCTCTGAGCGGCGTGGTGCGGGGTGCCGTCAGGCGGCGCGGGCGTGCTCGACCGCTTGGTGCAGCAGCTCGGCCGACTCCTCGCGGTGCTCCGCCCGGGCGACGCGCTCGGCCTCGGAGAGGATGCGGGGATCGCCGTCGGCCCATTCGGTGATCGCTTCGGCGGCGTCGATGGGCGCCGCGCGATGGAGCTCGGGCACGAGGAAGTCGGCGAGGTGGACGAGGTCTTGGATCTCCTCGACGGGGGGGCGGCCGGGATCGTCGACCACGAGGGCATCGATGGCCTCGGCCTGGTCGAAGCCGGTCGCTTCGGATTCGGTGCGTATCGCCTCGAACACGGGGAATGTCGGTTGCATCGGAGGCTCCTCCGTCCGCTCCCCTGCATCCTCCCCGCCGGGGCTGGCCGCGGAAACCGCAGGTCAGAGAACCGCAGGGGCTCCCACCAGCTCGACCAGCACACCGTCGGGGTCGCGCACGGTCGCCATCGCCACCGGCCCGCTCGGGCCCGGCACCTCCACTCGGCGGGGCGCGGCCTCGAACCCGAGCGTGCCGAGGCGAGCGAGGGTGGCGTCGACGTCGACGAAGAAGGACAGCAGGAGAAAGCCGGGCCCGGCGGTCTTCGGGAGCGCCGCACCGGGGACGGGGTCGGCGAACGCGACCAGCTCCACGATCCCGGCCTCCGGATGGTCCGCATCACCAAGGAAGACCGACCGCAATCGGTCGGCGGGGGCGTCGAAGAGCTCTCGCCACGGACCGTCGAACTCGTGGTCCATCAACACCGCCAGGTCGATCCCGTCCCGATAGAAGCGCAACGACGCGTCGAGATCGCGCACGTGGACCGCACTGTGGTGGAGCGCGGTCACGGGGCTCCGAAGCTCTCGGCCGGATCGAGGGGGCTCCGCAACGTGATGCCACCATCGGCGGTGAGAACGTGACCGGTGACCCAGTCGAGGCGCACCAACGCCAGGATGGCGTCCGCCACCTCGCGCGCGGAGCCGACCCGGCCGAGGGCGGCGCGCTCGGTCACGGTCTCCCGGTACCCGGGCATGGCGTCTACCGCCGAGAACATCGGCGTGTCGGTACAGCCGGGCGCGACCGCGTTGACACGAATACCCCGAGGGCCGAGCTCGGCCGCGGCCACCCGCACGAGTTGGTGCACGGCGGCCTTGGTCGTGGCGTAGTGGGCGAGGTAGCGATCACTGACCAGGCCCGATACCGACCCCACGGCCACGATCGCGCCGGGGGTTCCCGCCGTCACCATCGCCCGCGCGCTCTCGCGCAGGCAGAGGAACACACCGCGGAGATTGACTCGGTGCACGCGGTCCCACTCGGCCGCGCTCATGTCGAGGACCGCCGCGGATCCGGCCACGCCGGCGGCGAGCACTGCGACCGAGGGGGCACCCAGCTCGTCCACCACGCGGGTGACAGCGGCGACGACCTGGTCCTCGTCGCCGACGTCGCACTCGATCGCAAGGGCGCCCTGGCTCGCGCCCGCCTGCCGGTCGAGCACGGCGACATTCGCGCCAGCCTCGCGCAGCAGGTCGACCGTTGCCTTGCCGATACCGCTCGCGCCGCCGGTGACGAGCGCCACCTCCCCCGTGATCTCCATGGCCCGACGGTAACGTGCCGCAGTGACCGCCATCACTCCGCCCGAGCATGATCGGGAGCGCTGGTTCGGGGTCTTCCTCCCGCAGCTCCGGATGGGTTTCGACACCATCCTGGAGCGCACGCTCGCGGCCGAGGCAGCCGGGTTCGACTCGGTGTGGCTCATGGACCACCTGGCGGCGCCCGCGGCCAACGAGCACGACACATTCGAGGGCTGGACGCTGGCGGCCGCGCTGGCCGTGCGGACGACGCGCATCCGGATCGGCCACCTCGTGACCTGCGACCCGTTCCGGCACCCGGCGGTGCTCGCCAAGATGGCTGCCACCGTCGACGTGCTCAGCGACGGGCGCCTCGAGCTCGGCCTCGGCTGGGGATCGGTCGAATCGGAGCTCGAGGCGTTCGGCATCGGCGCCGGCGACGCCGCCGAGCGGGCCGCCCGCATGCGGGAGACGCTCGAGGTGGTGGCGCGCATGTTCGCGGGCGAGCCCTTCGATTTCGCCGGTGAGCACGTTCGCCTCGCCGGTGCAATCGGGCGCCCGGTCCCCGTGCAGGCGCACGTACCCGTGCACATCGGTGGCGGCGGGCGCACACTCACGATGCCGCTCGTGCGCGACCACGCCGACTGGTGGAACTGCCCGTCGTATGCCGTCGACCGCCTCGCCGAGTTGCGCCCGCTGGCAGGAAGCGCGCGCGTCTCCGTCCAGCACCCGGTCGCGATCGTTTCCGCCGAACGCGACCGGGCCGACGTGATCGCGGCCGCGGAGCGCCGCTTCGGCTCCTGGGGCGGCCTGATCGTGGGGTCGGCACCCGAGGTAGCCGACATCCTCTCCGCCGAGGCCTTGCACCACGGCGTCGAGGGATTCGTGCTCCAGTTCACCGACTTCGGAACACCCGAGACGCTGGCGCACTTCATGGAGGACGTCGCCCCGGTCGTGTACAGGGCCGGGCGTCGATAGCCTGGCCGGTCGCATGCCCTCGATCTTCACGAGGATCATCGACGGAGAGATCCCCGGCAGGTTCGTGTGGCGCGATCCCGAGTGTGTCGCCTTCCTCTCGATCGCGCCGATGATGCCCGGGCACACGCTCGTCGTACCCCGCGCCGAGATCGACCACTGGATCGATCTCGAACCCGCGCTGACGAACCATCTCTTCACGGTGGCGCAGACGATCGGCAAGGCGCAGGATGCGGCATTCTCACCCCGGCGAATCGGCGTGATGATCGTGGGCGACGAGGTTCCCCACGTCCACATCCACGTGGTGCCCATCAACAGCGCCGGCGACCTGAGCTTCGGTCACGCCGACCCGAATCCGCCCGCCGACGCGCTCGAAGACGCCGCCACCCGACTGCGCGCAGTGCTCCGTGAGCAGGGCGCTGAGCACGTCGCCGACTAGCGCTGTGGACGAGTGGGTCAAACGCGACGCGGCGGTCGTCTGGCACGGGTTCACCCAGATGTCGTGTTACGCCGACAACGCGCCCGTCGTCGTGGAGCGAGCCGAGGGCAACGAGGTGGTCGATGTCGATGGGCGCCGGTACCTCGACGCCATCTCCTCGCTGTGGGTGAACACGCTCGGCCACCGTGTCCCCGAGCTCGACGACGCGCTCCGCGCCCAGATCGACCGCAGCGCCCACTCGACCATGCTGGGAAACGGCAACCGGGTGGTGGTCGAGCTCGCCGAGGCGCTCGCGCGGGTAGTGCCCGTCGACACTCCCCATTTCCTGTTCGCATCCGACGGTGCCAGCGCGGTTGAGCAGGCGCTCAAGATCGCGTACCAGTTCTGGATGAACGCGGGCGTCGCCGGCCGCACCCGCTTCCTCGCGTTCGGCGACGCCTACCACGGGGACACCATCGGCGCCCTCTCGGTCGGTGACGGCGGCTTCGGCACCGACCTCTTCGATCCCCTGCGCTTCCCGGTGGTGCGGGCGCCGGCGCTGTCAGCGCCCGATGCCCTCGCCACCGCGGCCGAGCTGGTGGCGGCGCAGGCGGCCGAGCTCGCGGCGGTGATCGTCGAGCCGCTGGTGCAGGGAGCGGCCGGCATGCAGATGGCGCCGCCGTCTGCGTTCGCACCGTTGGCGGAGGCCTGCGAGCACCACGACGTGTTACTGATCTGCGACGAGGTCGCGACCGGGTTCGGCCGCACCGGCACGATGTTCGCCTCGGAGCAGTGCGGGTTGCGCCCCGACCTCCTGTGCCTCGGCAAGGGCCTCACCGCCGGCTATCTCCCGATGTCGGCAACGGCAGCGAGCGAGCGGGTGTACGCGGCCTTTCTCGGCCCCGACCTCGGCGAGCGAACGCTGTACCACGGCCACTCCTACAGCGGGAACGCGCTGGCCGCCGCGGTCGCGCTGCGGCACCTCGAGCTCCTGGAGTCGGGCGACGTGCTCGCCAATGTGCGCGCTCGCTCCCGCGAGCTGCGGGGCCTCCTCGACGATCGCATCACACCCTTTCCGGGCGTGCACGCCGTTCGGCTACGAGGGCTGATGGGCGGCGTCGAGCTCGCTCCCCCGCGCGCCGGTCTGCGCTGGGGACGACGCGTGTGCGCGGCCGCAGTGGAACGCGGCGTGCTCATCCGTCCTCTCGGCGACGTCGTCGTCCTGATGCCGCCGTTGACGATCACCTCGGAGGAGATCCACCGCATCGTCCACGTACTCGCCGAGGCGATCCGAGAAGTGACGGCCGCCGAGAGCACAGCGCAGTGACCTGGCTCGAGTGGGCCGGCGAGCAGGCCGACGCCATCCACGCGGCCGACCGCTGGCGCGCCCCGCGCGACCTCGACGCTGCCGGCGCCGAAGGCAAGCTCGCGCCCGACGGTCGTCCCGTCGTGTCGTACGCGTCGAACGACTACCTCGGCCTGACCCAGCATCCTGCGGTCGTGGAGGCGGCTCATGCCGCACTCGACCGTTGGGGCGCGGGGTCGGGCTCCG
Source organism: Acidimicrobiia bacterium (assembly GCA_050743385.1). Taxonomy (GTDB): domain Bacteria; phylum Actinomycetota; class Acidimicrobiia; order IMCC26256; family JACDBD01; genus JACDBD01. The sequence continues at coordinate 6,352 of JBOGFJ010000223.1, read as the reverse complement.
CCCGGCTGATCGTCGGCTCGCGGCCGGTGCACGGCGAGCTGGAGACTGCGCTCGCCGACTGGCGTCGCACCGAGCGCGCCGTGGTGTTCCCGACCGGGTTCGCCACCAATCTGGGGGTCATGACCACGTTCGGTGGCCCCGGCGTGGTCATGTGCTCCGACGAGCTCAACCACGCATCGATCATCGACGGGTGCCGGCTCAGCCGATCGCGAGTCGAGGTCTACGCCCACCGCGATCTCGATCACCTCGCCGACCTCTTGTGCGCGGCCGCGCCGGACGAGCGACGTGTCGTCGTGACCGACACCGTGTTCTCGATGGACGGTGACCGCGCGCCCGTCGACCGGCTCATCGACCTCTGCGCCGACCACCGCGCCCTGCTGGTGCTCGACGAGGCACACGCCGTGCTGGGCCCCGATCCCGACGTCGGCCGCGCGCCCGACGTCGCGGTGCTGCGGGTGGGCACCCTGTCGAAGACGCTCGGCGCGCTGGGCGGCTTCGTCGCCGGCCCCGCGGCCCTGACCGAGCTGATCGTCAACCGGGCACGGTCCTACATCTTCACCACCGCGCCGACGCCCGCCGACACCGCGGCCGCGCTCGCGGCGGTCGGCGTCGTTCGGTCGGCTGAGGGCGAGACGCTCACGGCACGGTTGCGCGCTGCCGTCGAGCGGCTGCGTCCGGGGCACCCGTCGCCGATCATCCCGGTCGTACTCGGCGACGAGCGGCGCACGCTGGCGGCAGCGGCCGATCTGCTCGAACACGGGATGCTCGTCCCGGCGATCCGCCCGCCGACGGTCGCCCCCGGCACGTCGCGGCTGCGGGTGACGCTGTCGGCTGCGCATACCGATGCTCAGGTCGACGCGCTGGCGCGGGCGCTGGCCGAGCTGTGACCCGCCCGGCGCGTCTCGTCGTCGTGACCGGCACCGCCACCGAGGTGGGCAAGACGTGGTTCGCCGCCGCCACCCTCACCGAGCTGCGAGCGCTCGGCGTTGCCGTGGCGGCCCGCAAACCGGTGCAGTCGTTCGAACCCGGCACCGGCGCAACTGACGCCGCGGTGCTCGCGGCCGCGACCGGCGAGGACCCGGAGGAGGTGTGCCCACCGAACCGGTCGCTGGCGGTGCCGATGGCGCCGCCCATGGCGGCCGACGCGCTGGGCGCGCCCCGCTTCACGATCGCCAACCTCGCGGACGAGCTGCGCTGGCCGCCCGCCACCGACGTGGGCGTGGTCGAGGGCGTGGGCGGGCCGCGGTCGCCGCTGGCCGCCGACGGCGACACCGTGGATCTCGTGACCGCCCTCGCGCCTGAGCTCGTCGTGCTGGTCGCCGACGCCGGACTCGGCGCGATCAACGCGGTGCTACTGGCGGCCGCGCCGTTCGCCGGCCACGACCTGTTGGTCGCGTTGAACCGCTTCGACAGCGACGACGACCTCCACCATCGGAACCGCAGCTGGCTCGTCGAACGCTGCCGGGCCGACATCGTCACCGATCCTCGAGCACTCGCCGAGCGCGTACGGCCGAGGCGTAGCGTGGAAGCGTGACGGACGACCTCCAGGCGAAGGCGAAGCGGCATCTCTGGATGCACTTCACTCGCCTGGGGGCGTACGAAGCGCGGGACGTGCCCGTCGTCGCCCGCGGTGACGGCTGCTACGTGTTCGACGAGCACGGCAAGCGCTACCTCGACGCCCTCGCCGGCCTCTTCACCGTGCAGCTCGGCCACGGACGGGGCGACCTCGCCGACGCGGCGCGGGAGCAGGCCGCCCAGCTCGCGTACTTCCCAATCTGGAACTTCGGCCATCCCAGCGCGATTCGTCTCGCCGCCCGCGTGGCCGAGCTCGCGCCCGGCGACCTCAACCGCGTGTTCTTCACCAGCAGCGGCTCGGAGGCGGTGGAGTCGGCGTGGAAGCTCGCCCGTCAGTACTTCGGCGCCATCGGTCAGGGCCAGCGCTACAAGGTCATCGCCCGCAGGGGCGCGTACCACGGCACCACGCTCGGGGCCCTCGCGATCACCGGCATCCCCTCGATCCGGTCTCCGTTCGAGCCGCTCCCGACCGGCGGTGCGCACGTGGCCAACACCAACCGTTACCGCCATCCGCTCGCCGACGACGAGGCCGCGTTCAGCGCGGCGGTGGCGGGCGCGATCGACGACGCGATCCTGCTCGAGGGGCCCGAGACCGTGGCCGCCGTGTACCTCGAGCCGGTGCAGAACGCGGGCGGTTGCCTCGCGCCACCCACCGGGTACTTCCAACGGGTGCGCGAGATCTGCGATCGCCACGGCGTGTTGCTCGTGTCTGACGAGGTGATCTGTGCGTTCGGCCGGCTCGGCCACATGTTCGGTTGCGAGCGTTACGACTATCTCCCCGACATGGTGACCACCGCCAAGGGTCTCACCAGCGGCTACTCGCCGCTCGGCGCCGTGATCGCGCGCGACTTCCTGGCCGAGCCGTTCCTCTCCGATCGGGAGTCGTTCCTGCACGGCACGACCTTCGGCGGGCATCCGGTGAGTTGCGCCGTCGGCCTCGCCAACCTCGAGCTTTTCGACGCCGAGGGCATCCTCGACCACGTCCTCGCGCACGAGGGCGAGTTGCGCGCACGCCTCGAATCGCTGCGCGACATCCCGCTGGTCGGTGACGTGCGCGGCGCGGGCTACTTCCACGCCATCGAGCTGGTGAAGGATGCCGCCACCGCCGAACGGTTCTCCCCGGACGAGAGTGACGACCTGCTGCGGGGCTTCCTCGCGCCTCGCCTCTACGAAACCGGCCTCATCTGCCGGGTAGACGACCGCGTCGACCCCGTCCTGCAGTTCTCGCCCCCGCTGATCGCCGGCCCCGCCGAGTTCGAGTTCATCGAGACGACGCTGCGGACCGTGCTCACCGAGGCATGGAAGCGCGTGCACTAGATGACGACGCCGCTCACGGTGGGCATCCCGCGCGAGGTCAAGGACGGGGAGCACCGGGTGGCGGTGACACCCGACGGCGTCCACGAGCTCGCCGCCCACGACGTCCCGGCGCTCGTGGAGACAGGGGCGGGCGCCGACTCGCGGATCGACGACCGCGAGTACCGCGATGCCGGCGCCGAGATCGTGCGGAGCACGGACGACCTCTGGGGACGGTCCGACCTGGTGCTCAAGGTGAAGGAGCCCCAGGACGAGGAGCTCGCCCGGCTCCGGCCCGGCTTGGCGCTCTTCACCTACTTGCACCTGGCCGCGTACCCGCACGTGGCGGAGGCACTCCTCGACCGGAAGGTGACGGCAATCGGCTACGAGACGGTGCAGCTGACATCGGGCGCACTCCCACTGCTCGCCCCGATGAGCGAGGTCGCCGGCCGGATGGCGCCCCAGGTAGGGGCGCGCTTCCTCGAGCGCGAGCAGGGCGGGCGGGGTGTGCTCCTCGGCGGCGCGCCGGGCGTGCGCCCCGCTCGCGTGGTTGTGCTCGGCGCCGGCAACGTCGGCTGGAACGCGGCGTGGATCGCGCAGGGCATGGAGGCGGAGGTGCTCCTCTTCGACAAGAACCTCGATCGCCTGCGATTCGTCGACCAAGTGCACCGCGGTCGGATCATGACGTTGGCGAGCACGCGCGGCGCCGTCGCCCGCGCCGTGGCCGACGCCGACCTGGTGATCGGGGCCGTGCTCCTCCCGGGCGGGCGTGCCCCTGTGGTGGTGACCGAGGCGATGGTGGAGGCGATGCGTCCGGGCTCGGTGATCGTCGACTGCGCCGTCGACCAGGGTGGGTGTGTCGAGACCACCCGCGAGACGACCCACACCGACCCCGTCTACGAGGAGCACGAGGTTCTCCACTACGCCGTCGGCAACATTCCCGGCGCGGTCCCGGTCACCTCCACCTTCGCGCTCACCAACGCCACCCTCCCGTACGCCGTGGCGCTCGCGACCGCCGGTGTCGCGGACGCGGCCGGCGCCGATCCCGGGCTCGCGCTCGGGGTGAACACCGCCGAGGGAGCGGTCACCAACCCGGCGGTCGCCGAGGCGCTGGGACGCCGAGCCGCGACGCTCAGCGAGGTGCTTGACGCGCCCGGATGAGGGGTACTGGTCCGGGATGGACGTGTCTGCCGGAAGCGTCGTCATCTGGTCCGACGTCGGGTGCCCCTGGGCCCACCTGGCCGTGTACCGCCTGCACGCCGCCCGCCGGCGCCTCGGGCTCGGCGAGGCCGTCCGGTTCGAGCACCGGCCGTTCCCACTGGAGCTCTTCAACGAGCGGCCCACGCCCCGGCGGGTCCTCGCCGCCGAGGTTCCGGTCGTCGGCGCGCTCGACCCGGCCGCGGGCTGGCAGGCGTGGCAGGCACCCGAATGGCAGTGGCCGGTCACGACGCTTCCCGCCCTCGAGGCGGTGCAGTCCGCCGCCGCGCAGGATGCGCGCGCTGCCGAGGAGCTCGACCGGGCCCTCCGGGTGGCGTTCTTCGGCGAGAGCCGGTGCATCTCGTTGCGCCACGTGATCCTCGAGGTGGCGTCGAAGTGCGACCTCGTCGACCACGAGGCCCTCGCCGGCACCCTCGACGACGGCGTCGCCCGCCGCCCGTTGATCGCCCGGTTCGAGCAGGCGGCCGCGAGCGAGAAGGTCAAGGGCAGCCCGCACCTCTTTCTCCCCGACGGCACCGACGCCCACAACCCCGGCATCACCATGCACTGGGAGGGCCGCCCGGGCGAGGGCTTCCCCGTGATCGACGACGACGACCCGAGCATCTACGACGACCTGCTCCGGCGCGCCGCCGGCTAGCGGCGTCGCCTTCCCCGCAACGAACGCTCGAAGCCCGCGAGGTCGGGATTGAGACAGACTTGACCCGTGGCGGTTGACATCGTGTGCCCCTCCCTCGTTGCGCGCGACGAAGAGTGGTTGAGGCTCCGGGCCGCGTTCGCTCCAGATGGGGGCAGCCCCGATGCGGTCGACCCCACCGTCGGCGCATCGTGCTCCCCATGCACACCACGACGACCGAAGCGACGGAATCCCCGCTGGCCGCGACGCTCGAGGTGTTCTTCGAGACGAAGACCGCCTGCGACGTCGAGGGCACGATGTCGTACTTCTCGCCGAGGCTGACTTCCTACATCGACGCCACGCTGGGGTGGGACTTCGACAGGTATGACGCGCTGCACGGCGTGTTCTCCCAGTACATGCCGTGCGTCGTGGTCACCGCCGCCAGAACAGCAGGTGCGTCACTCCACTGGGGCTCGGCACTGAGTCGAGGTGGAAGCGGTCGAGCAGTTCCTCGTAGGAGGTCCACGGCCGTTCGCCACGGCCGAGGTCGATCGGCGCAACGGCGATGTGCATCGTGTCGACGAGGTCGGCGTCGAGAAACTCTCGGATGGTCGTGACGCCGCCTCCGAGGCGAACGTCCTTGCCGTTCGCTGCCTGCTTCGCCTGCATCAGGGCGTCGGTGGGTGTGGCATCGATGAAGTGGAAGGTGGTGTCGGACAGTGTGAACGAGGGGCGGTCGTGGTGGGTCAGCACGAACACCGGGGTGTGGAACGGTGGGGTGTCGTCCCACCAGCCCTTCCAGTCGTGGTCCTCCCACGGGCCGCGCTGGGGTCCGAACTTGTTGCGGCCCATGATCTCGGCGCCGATGTTCCGTGTGAAGTCGCGGGTGAAGTAGTCATCGAGCCCGCGGGACCCGCCAGGCTCGGCGCGGTTCACCCAGCTCGCGGTGGCGCCAGCCCACGCGAAAAGGTCAGCGGGATTGGCGTGCCCGAAGGGCTGTTCCAGGCTCTGGCCTTCGCCTGCGCCGAACCCGTCCTGTGACACGTTGAAGCACTGCACCCGCAGCAGTTGTGACATCTCAGCTCCTTCGTCGGTATGGCGAATCGCGCCCAGGTGCGAACGCGGCCATCCGGGATTGGACGCACCTCGGCGACTGAACTGATCGGTGGACTCGCTCGGCGCTGAGGGCAAGCCACATCAGCGGCGCCCTCTGCGCGCCGGTCCAGGACGCGCCACAACCGCGCACCGAATGGGTCGGCGATGCGATGGAAGTCGTGTTGGAGGGATGGCCGACCCGCTGGAAGCGGACTTCGACCGCCTCTGCCGCGCCGCCGCCGTCGTTCACGACCACAACCTGGATGTCGAAGACGGGTTCGCCGTGCCACACCTCGGCCTTCTGAGTGCGACTGTTCCCGTACTCCACGTGCCGAGCTCGAAACTGCGTTTCGCGAAGGCGCTGGTCAGACGGTGGGCCGCCTCGGGATCGAACCGAGGACCTGCGGATTAAAAGTCCGTTGCTCTGCCAACTGAGCTAGCGGCCCGAGTGCGATCGTACGACGGACCGGCCTGCAATCAGGTCGTCGTCGGCGTCTCGAACGTGATGCCGCAGTTGTCTTCGAGGTACGTGAAGATCGTCGAGAGGTCGTCTCCTGC
>JBOGFJ010000222.1:0-14357 GCA_050743385.1 Acidimicrobiia bacterium | reverse complement strand
GCCGTCAACCTGGTCACCACCATCGTCATGCTGCGCGCGCCCGGCATGACGATGTTCCGGATGCCGATCTTCACCTGGAACATGCTGGTGGTGAGCGTGATGGTGCTGCTCGCATTCCCGGTGCTCACCAGTGCGCTGGCGATGCTCTTCGCCGACCGCCGGCTCGACGCCCACATCTTCGACGTGAGCGAGGACGGCACGCCCGTCTTGTGGCAACACCTCTTCTGGTTCTTCGGTCACCCGGAGGTGTACATCATCGCCCTGCCGTTCTTCGGGGTGATCACCGAGATCATCCCGGTGTTCTCGCGGCGGCCGGTGTTCGCGTACAAGGGTCTGATCATGGCCACGCTGGCCATCGGTGGCCTGTCGGTGGGCGTGTGGGCGCACCACATGTTCGCCACCGGCGTGGTGCTTCTCCCCTTCTTCAGCGCGCTGTCGCTCCTCATCGCCATCCCGACGGGTGTGAAGTTCTTCAACTGGATCGGCACCATGTGGAAGGGCCAGATCACGTACAGCACGGCGATGCTGTTCACCATCGGGTCGATCGCGGTGTTCCTGCTCGGCGGGCTGACCGGTGTGCTCCAGGCCCTGGCCCCGGTCGACTTCAGTGTGACTGACACCTATTTCGTCGTCGCGCACATGCACTACGTGGTGTTCGGCACCGCCGGCTTCGCCGGCTTCGCCGCGATCTACTACTGGTTCCCGAAGTTCACCGGGAAGCTGATGGACGAACGGCTCGGCAAAGTGCACTTCGTGCTGCTCTTCATCGGGGTCAACATGACGTTTCTCGTGCAGCACGAGCTCGGGCTCCGCGGCATGCCGCGTCGCGTCGCCGACTACGAGCCCGACGCCGGCTTCACGACACTCAACGTGATCTCGACCATCGGCTCGTACATCATCGCGGTTGCGGTGCTGGTCTTCGCGATCGACGTGTTCGTGTCGTTGCGCAGAGGCAAGCCTGCCGGCGACGACCCCTGGGGTGGCCAGACGCTCGAGTGGGCGACATCGTCGCCGCCGCCCGAGCACAACTTCGACTCGCTGCCGCCGATCCGCTCCGAGCGGCCGGTGTGGGACGCCCGCCACCCCGACGCGCTCGCGTTCGGGCACGCGTCCGAGATCGGCAACGGCCGGCGGGGCAACGGCCGGCGCGGCAACGGCCAGCGCGTGAAGCGGGCCCCATGAGGGTCGAGGCGTTCGTCTTCCTGGGGGTGACCGCGTTCTTCGCCGTCATCGGCACCTTGTACTGGTTCACCAGCTACGAAGACGCCGGCACCACGATGCTCGCCGGATGCGCGCTGCTCGGCTTGCTGGTCGGCGTGTACCTCCTGCGGTGGTCGCGTCGAATTCCGGCCCGTCCCGAGGACCGTCCCGACGCCGCCCTCGCCGACGGCGCCGGTGAGACGACCGCGTTTCCGGCGGCGTCGATCTGGCCGTTCGTCTTCGGGTTGGGCGCGACCGCGTTTGCCACCGGGTTCGTGTTCGGCGTCTGGATCTTCGTCATCGGGGGTGCGATCTTCGTCCTCGGCGTGCTCGGCTACGTGGCCGAGAGCCGCCGCGACCACTGACTCACGCACTCTGGCGTCGCTAGGGGGTGGTCGTGGGCTCGACCTCGGTGAAGCCGCCGTCGCGGCCGCGCTCCAGCACCGCGACAGCGGGTGGTTCGGCGCGTTCGCGGGCTTGGAGCTCGCGACACAGCTGATACGTGAGGAGGAACGCCAAGGCTGGCACCGTCAACACCGCGATTCGCAGCGCCCACGTGATCTGGTTGACGGAGATGCCGAACCGCGCCGCGAGCACGTCGTTGCCGCCGGCGAGGAAGAGCAGCACGAAGAATGTCAGCACCGCGACGCCGATGCCGGTGCGCACGGGCCGGTCGCGCGGCCGGTCGAGGATGTGGTGCTCGGCGTAGTCCTTCGTCATCCGAGCCTCGAGGAACGGCCACGCGTACAGCACACCGAACGTGATGGAGGGAATCACCACGCCCGAGTAGAACGGGTTCGGGATCTCGAACCCGAAGAGGCGCGTCTCCCACGCCGGGAACAGCCGCAGCGACCCCTCGAGCCAGCCCACGTACCAGTCGGGCTGTGATCCCGCGCTCACCGCCGCGGGCTCGAACGGGCCCCAGATCCACACCGGGTTGATCTGGGCGAGCCCGCCCAGCGCCGCCAGCACCGCGAAGACGATGAAGAACAGTCCGAGCGTCTTGGCCATGAAGGTCGGCCAGAGACGCGCCCCCACGACGTTGGTGTTGGTTCGTCCCTTCCCGGCGAACTGGCTGTGCTTCTGCCGGACGAGGATCCCGAGGTGCGCCACCAGCAGTCCGGCGATCGCGGCCGGGACGATCAGGATGTGGATCACGAAGAAGCGGGTGATCACGTCGGTGCCGGGGAAGTCGCCGCCGAAGATCAGGAACGCGATCCACGTCCCCACGACCGGGACCGACAACACGACCGAGTAGGCGATCCGCAGGCCGGTACCCGAGAGCAGGTCGTCGGGGAGCGAGTACCCGGTGAACCCGTTGGCGATCGCGAGCACGAGCAGCGTGACGCCGATCATCCAGTTGACCTCGCGCGGGCGGCGGAACGCGCCGGTGAAGAAGATGCGCATGAGGTGGGCGATGATGGCGGCGATGAACACGAGCGCGGCCCAGTGGTGGATCTGGCGCATGACCAAACCCGCCCGCACGTCGAAGCTGATGCGCAGCGTCGACTCGAAGGCTTGCGACATCTCGACACCCTGGAGCGGGCCGTAGCTGCCGTCGTAGGTGACCTCCTTCGACCCCGGCACGAAGAAGAACGTGAGATACACGCCGGTGAGCAGGAGGATCACGAAGCAGTACAGCGCGATCTCGCCCAGCATGAACGACCAGTGGTCGGGAAAGATCTTGTTCAACGTCGTGCGGGCGACGCGTGACGCGCCCAGCCGGTTGTCGATCCAGCGGGCGACCCGGGGGAGCACCATCCGGCGCCGGCGGCTCATCGGTCGCGGTTCCAGAACCCGGGGCCGATCGGCTCTTCGAAGTCGCTCTGCGAGCGCAGGAACCCGTCGTCGTCGATCATGAGCGGGAGCTGGGGGAGCGAGCGGGTGGCGGGCCCGAAGATCGGCTTGGCGGCATCGAGCACGTCGAACGTCGACTGGTGGCACGGGCACAGCAGTTCCTTCACATCCTGCTGGTACAGCCCGACCGGGCAGCCGGCGTGGACGCACACCTTCGAGTAGGCGACGTAGCCCTGGGGCGCCCAGTCTTCGCGACCCTCCTTGGTGACGACGTCGTCGTCCGACACTCGGATCAGAATGACCTGGGAGTCTTCGTCCTCGAGGCTCCCCTTGGGGAAGACGGTGAGCACGCCCCCGACCTCGAGCGTGCCCACCCGCACCGGGTCGCCCTGCTCGTCGACGACGCGCGAACCCTTGCCCCAGCTCGTCTGGAAGAGCGTCCGTCCCGGGTTGGGCCCGAGCGACCGGATGGGGAACAGCGCCGCCAGCCCGAGGGCGCCGCCGGCGACGCCGAGCATCTTCAGGAGGAAGCCGCGCCGGGCGAGCCAACCCTCACCGCGTTCGAGGTCCTCCTCGAACCCCTCGACCATCTCGTCGGTCGCGGGCAGGACGTCGCGTTCCTCGGTGTACGGGCCCTGCGGCAGCAGGCGCCGGGCGACGACGACGAACCCGTAGCCGATGCCGCCCAACGCGATCGCGAGCAGCACGCCCTCGATCTGGCTCTGGCCGCCCTGCCAGTAGGTGATCGCGAGCCCGAGAGACGCGAGGGCGCTGATGACGAACGCGGCCGCGACCTGGTTGACCGTCCGCCGCTCGAAGGCGGCTCGATCGTCGGGTGGCCGGCTCACTCTTCCTGCTCCTTCGGCTCGATCCACTTGCAAACGAACGCCAGCACCACCAAGCCGAACAGCAGCGCGACCAGACCCTCGGTGATGGGGCCGACCAGCCCGAGGTCGAGGCCGCCGGGGTCTTCGGGATCGCGCAGGTAGTGCACGTACTCGACGATCGAGTTCACCTGCTTGTCGGAGAGCGTCTCGGGCCCGAACACCGGCATCGGCCCGGGGCCGGTCCGGATCGCTTCGGCCACCTGCACCCGGGTCGCGCCGTGCAGAGTGGGCGCGTTCCGGCCCGAGCTGAGCGCGCCGCCGTTACCGGCCGAGCTGTGGCAGGCGGCGCAGTTGAGCGTGAAGAGCCGCCCACCCCCCACGAGATCGCCCGGCGGGTCGTCGATGTCGGGGATGGCCGGTCCGTCGCCCAGTGACGCGACGTAGGCGACGAGGGCGTCGATCTCCTCCCGGTCGTAGGCGGGTGGCTTGGGAACAGCCTGGCGGTTGGGCTCGGTGTTGGGCATGCGCCCCGTGCTCAGCTGGAAGTCGGCGGAGGCGGCGCCGACCCCGACGAGGCCCGGTGCCTGGTCGGTACCTTCGCCGTCGACGCCGTGGCACGAGGAGCACCCGGTGAGGAAGAGCTCGTGGCCGCGCTCGACGAGCCCCCCGTCGCCCCCGCCGTTCGGGAACGCCACCGCCTGGCGCGGCGAGCGGGGTGCGGCGCCGGCGCTGACGAGCCCCACCACCAACGCAGCCGCGGTCAGCGCGATCACCCCGAACGCGAGTCCGAAGCGCCTCATCTACCGGATCAGGAAGATCGTGGTGAACAAACCGACCCACACCACGTCGACGAAGTGCCAGTAATACGTGACCGACTCGACGGCGGGGGTGCGGCGCGTCAGCGTGCCCGCGTTGACGACCATCGTGAGCCCGATGACCAGCAGGACGAGCCCGGCGGCGACGTGCAGGCCGTGGAACCCCGTCATCAGGTAGTAGATCGAACCGTAGGCGTGGGACGAGATGGAGAAGTCGTTCACGAGGAGCTCGCGAATCTGGTTCGCGAGGAAGAGCCCGCCCAGCACGAAGGTGATCACGATCCAACGCTGCACGCCGGCGCGGTCGCCCCGCTCGAGCGCCTTTCCGGCCAGGTGGATCGTCCCGCTGGACACGATCAGCACGGCGGTGAAGATGGCCGAGAGAGTGGTCTCGAGCGTCACGTCGGCGGGTGGCCACACCGCCGTCTCAGCCCGCAGGGTGAAGTAGGCGGCGAAGAGGCCGCCGAAGAACATGAGCTCCGATGCCAGCCAGACGACCGTGCCGACCGTCAGCATCGCCGGCGCATGCGAGCGGGACCCTTGGGTCACAACGCCGTCCTGCATCGGGCGGAGTCTGTCACAGGCCGGCAGCGGCGCCACGGCTTGCTCGTCCAGATAGCGTGAGCATCGTGCTCGCGCTCGTCGCGCCACCTCCGCCGACATGGGACCTGCTGCTGACCGACTGGCAGCCCGACCTGCTTCTCCTCGTCGTGGTGGCGGCGGCCGCCGGCTACGCGCTCGGCGTGCGCCGCCTCGCCCGCCGCGGCCGCGAGTGGCCCCGCAGCCGCTCGCTCTCGTTTGCTGCCGGACTCATGGTCGTCGTCGTCGCGACGCAGTCGGGGCTGGCGGCCTACGACCGGGTGTTGTTCAGCCTGCACGTCGTCCAGCATCTCCTGTTGGGGATGGTGGCGGCGTTGCTCCTCGTGCTGGCGGCGCCGGTGACGCTGGCGCTCCAGGCGAGCGGCCGCGCCGGTCAGCGGCGGCTCCTGCGCGCCCTCCACAGCCGCCCGGTCGCGGTGGTCACGCATCCGGTGACGGCCTGGCTCCTGTTCGGCGGGACGCTGGCCGTGTTGTACTTCACCGGTCTGTACGAGCTGTCGTTGCGCAACGACTGGGTGCACGCGGCCGTGCACGCGCATTTCCTCGTCGTCGGCTTCTTGTTCATGGCCCACGTCGTCGCGGTCGACCCGATCCCGGGTGCACTCGGCTTCGGCGCCCGGCTCCTCTACGTGCTCGTGGCGCTGCCGTTCCACGCGTTCCTCGGGGTGGCGATCCTCGCCTCCGACGAGGTCCTGGCGGCCGGGTGGTACGACGGCGTCGTTCGCACCTGGGGCGCGAGCCCGCTGTCGGATCAACGCACCGGCGCCGGCCTCCTGTGGGTCGCCGGTGAGATCTTCGGGGTGGTGGCGGCCCTCGTGGTCGTGCGCCGCTGGATGGCCCACGAGGAGCGGGCCGGCGCCCGGCACGACCGTCAGCTCGAGGCGGCTCGCACGGCGTAGGCGACCGGGCTGAGCTGGAACCAGCGGGCGAACGAGCGGACGAGCGCGGGCGTCCCGCCGACCTCGACCCGTTCGTCGCGCATCGCGTCCACGAGCGCGATGCGCCCGAGCCACACCTGGAACATGGTCGACAGGTCGGACGTCACCGTGACATCGACGTCGAAGCCGGGGTCGGTCAGGCACACCGAGACGTCGCCGGGCTCGATCACGAGCCAGTAGCGGTTTCGGTGGTCGGTGAACACGAAGTTCACCACCACGACGCGGTCGGGCATCCGGCTGCGGTCGATACGACCGCGCACCCACCAGAGCAGCAGATCGGGGTCGAGCTCCTCGGGTGTGGGGTCGGGGAACGCCCACCGGGCCCCCCACTCGCCGAACGCGAACACGAGCGGCCGCAACTCCTCCCCGGCCTCGGTGAGGTCGTAGCCCCCGCCGTGCCGGCGCTCGACCAGCCCGCCGCGCTCGAGCTGGCGGAGCCGCTTGCTGAGCAGCGCGCGCGAGAGGCCGGGCAGCCCCCGAGCGAGCTCGTTGAATCGGGTGCTGCCGGTCAGCAGCTCGCGGATGATCAGCAGGGACCAGCGGTCGCCGAGTACCTCGGCGGCCTTGGCGATGGGGCAGTACTGGGCGTAGGGGCGCACCCCGCCAGTCTTGCGGTTCACTCAATGAACCGGCAAGGTTCACTCTCAGTACTACCCGGGGACGGGCCGCATCCATAGGGTCAGGAAGACCCGCTGGAGCAGGAGCCAGGAGGCAGGACCGATGACGACCACCACCGATGTCGCGACGCCGCTCAGCCGACCGGCGCCACTGCATGAGGGCGACGACCGCTTCGTCGAGCTCGCCGCCGAGCTCGGAGCCCGGTTCGCTCCCCGAGCCGACGAGCACGACCGCGAGAAGACGTGGGTCGCCGAAAACTACGAGGCGCTCGCGGAGGCCGGATACCTGCGCCTCGCCGTGCCCGAGGACCTCGGTGGGCTGGGCGCATCGATGCGCCAGGTCTGCTACGCCCAGGCCGAGCTGGCGCGGTACTGCGGATCCACGGCGCTCGCGGTCAACATGCACGTGTACATCACGCTCGCGCAGTGCTTCCGGCGTCGAAACGCCATGCCGGGGGCCGAGGCCGTGCTGCAGCGCGTCGCCGCCGAGGACCTCGTGCTCTTCACCAGCGGTGGCTCCGACTGGTTGTGGTCGAACGGCACCGCCGTGCGCGAGAACGGTGGGTACCGGGTCAACGGCCGCAAGGCGTTCTGCTCGCAGGCACCCCGCGGTGACGTGCTCATCACCACCGCGGTGGTCGACGGCGGCAACGGTGACGGCGACCGTGAGGTGCTGATGTTCTCGGTGCCGGCCACGGCCGACGGTGTGAAGGTCCTCGACACGTGGGACACTCTCGGGATGCGCGGCACGGCGAGCCACGACGTCGAGCTCGACGGCGTGCTCGTTTCGGATGCCCAGATCGTCTCCCGTCGACCGTGGGGTCTGTTCGACCCCGCGCTTCGAGCTGCTGCCATCCACTTCATGCCGCCGGTCGCCGCGGTGTACTACGGGATCGCGGCGGCCGCGCGCGACGAGGCGGTGCGCCTGATCACCGGGAAGCAACGCGGCGCCGATCCGATGGAGACGCTGCCGTTGGTGCACCGTCAGGTCGGGCTCATGGACTTCAAGCTACGGACCTCGTGGTGGGCGCTGATGGGAAGCCTCGACGAGATCGGCGACGACTACCGCGCCGACGCCGCCACCATGAACACCGTGAACCTCGCGAAGCGCAGTGTGGTCACCGAAGCGGTCGACATCGTCGACATCGCGATGGAGATGGCGGGAGGCATGTCGTACTACAACCGGACCTCGCTCCCGCGTGCGTACCGTGACGTACGGGCAGGCAAGTACCACCCGCTCACGCCCGAGGCCACGCTGTTCTACGCGGGGCGGGTGGCGCTCGGAGGCGCGTCCGACGTGGAGTAGGCGGGCGTTCGTGTGAGTACGATGCGGCGAACGCGTCCCTGAGCCGCATCGGGAGCCATTTGATGGAAGTCAGGATTGGTGTCGTCCACACGCCCAAGGAGCTCGCGCTCGACGTGGAGGGCGACGTCGACGACGTCGTCAAGGCCGTCGAGAAGGCACTCAAGGAAGGTGCCGCGATCGTGTGGTTCGACGACATGAAGGGACGCAAGACCGGCGTGCCCGCCGACAAACTCGGCTACATCGAGGTCGACACGGACGAGGGCTCCACGCGGGTCGGCTTCGGCCGGATGTAGAGGAGCCCTGCGATGCCGGAGCCCGATCTCCTCGGGCGGCGGCTCCTCTTCTTCACGGGCAAGGGCGGGGTTGGGAAGAGCACGGTCACCGCCGCCACCGCCCTGCTCGCGGCCGAGCGCGGCCAGCGCGTGCTGCTCGTCGAGGTCGACGCCAAGGGGAATTTGCCCGACCTCTTCGAGCAGGCTCCGGTCGGCTTCCAGCCCCGCGAGGTGTACCCGGGCGTGTCGGCGATGGCGATGCGCACCGAGGAGTCGCTCAAGGAGTACCTCCGGCTGAACCTGCGCGTTCCCGTGCTCGGTCGGCTGGGCCCCCTGGCGCGGGTTCTCGACTTCGTGGCCACGGCGGCGCCGGGGGTGAAGGAGGTCCTCACCGTCGGGAAGGTGTGCTGGGAGGTACGCGAGTCGATCGAGGGGCGGGCCGATTGGGACCTCGTCGTCGTCGACGCCGCTGCGACCGGCCACATCATCGGCCAGCTCGACGCGCCCCGCGCCATCCAGGAGCTCGTCGCCGTCGGCATGGTGCGCACACAGACCGACTGGATGGTCGAGCTGCTGTCCGACCCGGCGCTGACCGCGCTGAACGTCGTGGCGACGCCCGAGGAGATGCCCGTCAACGAGACGATCGAGCTCGTCGAACGCGCTCGGGCGGAGCTGCGCGTGCCCCTCGGCGCGGTGCTGGTCAACCGCGTGCTGCCGGAGCTGTTCACGCACGCAGACGAAGACACGTTCGAGGCACTCCGCACTCCGGAAGCGGAGAGGCAACTGCGTGACCGCGTCGGTCACGGGGTCACCGCGGTACTCGATGCCGCCCGGCTGGCGGTGTCGCTGCGACGCACACGCGCGACCCACCTCACCCGCCTGCGCGAGACCCTCGACCTGCCGATGGTGTACCTGCCGTACCTGTTCGTGCGTGACGCCGGGCTTCGGGTGACCCGCATGGTGGCCGACGCACTCGCCGAGGAACTGGGGTTGTGAGCGCGAGCGAGCCGCCCGGCGGTCTCGAGCAGCTCCTGGCCACCAAGGAGATCATGGTCTTCTGCGGGTCGGGGGGCGTGGGCAAGACGTCGGTCGCCGCCGCCGCGGCCGTCACCGCCGCGACCCGTCTCGGCGGCAAGGTGCTGGTCGTCACGGTCGATCCCGCTCGCCGGCTCGCCAGCGCACTCGGCCTCGAGGGTTTCGGGAACGTCGAGAAGCAGGTCCCGCCGGCCGCGCTCGAGGAGGCCGGGCTCGAGCCGCGGGGCGAGCTGTGGGCGGCCATGCTCGACACCAAGCGCTCGTGGGACGACCTCGTGCTGCGCCACACGCCCGACGAGGAGACGGCGTACCGCATCCTCGAGAACCGTCTGTACACCAACCTCACCGGCCGCTTCGTGCAGAGCCACGACTACATCGCGATGGAGCGACTGTTCGAGATCCACGCCACCGGCGCCTACGACCTCATCATCATCGACACACCGCCCACGCGGAATGCTCTCGACTTCCTGGAGGCGCCCGCGCGCATGGCGGAGTTCTTCGGTGGCCGATTGCTGCGGTGGCTGACCATGCCCTACCGGGTAGGCGGCAAGCGCGGCGCGCGCGTCCTCAACGTCGCCAGCCGGCCCTTCTACCAGATGGCCGACCGCGTCCTCGGCAGCCAGTTCCTCCAGGACATCGCCGAGTTCTTCTTGAGCTTCCAGTCGATGTACGACGGATTCGTCGAGCGCGCCCAGGCCGTCGAGAACCTGCTGCACGACCGCCGCACGACGTTCGGAGTCGTGACCACGCTCGAAGGCGCGCCACTGCGCGAGGCGGAGTTCTTCTGCGAGCAGCTCAACGCCCGTCGCTACCACCTCGGCGCGCTCGTGCTCAACAAGACGCTGCCCGCCTATCTCCTCTCACCCGACGCCGCCGTCGCGGCGGACGTGCTCGTGGCCGAGGCGCCCGCGATCGCGGGGGCACTCGCCGATGACACCGATGCACCGGAGCCGGCCGACGCCGAGCGCACGGCGCGGGTGCTGCGCACGGTCGGGGACTCGTTCCGGAACTTCGCGGTGGTCGCGAAGCGAGAAGCGGAGCTCCGCTCTGAGCTCGGGCGCCAGCCCGAGGTGGTGGCCACGGTGCCGAACTTCGAGATCGACATCTACGACGTCGCCGGCCTTGCCCGCATCGGTGAGCACCTGTTCGCGTAGAGGCACCGGTACGCTGCTTTCGTGACCATGCTTGGTGGCTTGGCGGTGCACAACACGTCGCTGGGCCTTGACGAGCTCGCCCATCTCCAACGGCTGGTGGCGTCGTGGCAGTCGCTGGCCGACCTGTGCTTCTCCGATCTTCTCCTGCTCGCTCCCGTCGACGGCGACCAGGGGCACCGGTTCGTCGTGCTCGGGCAGGTCCGGCCCACGACCGGCCAGACGCTCTACCCGGCCGACATGGTCGGCACGGTGGTCGGCGAGGTCGAGCGACCGCTCCTGAGTCACGCCTGGCGGCAGGGTGACGTGCTCGTCGGCGGAGGGACGGTGCTGGCGTCGAAGGAACGGGCCCGGGTGCAATGCATCCCCGTGCGGCACCACGGGTCGATGATCGCCCTCGTCACCCGCGAGTCGCCGACCGAGTCGCCCCGGCGCCACGGTGAGCTCGAGCGCAACTACTTGGCGGTCTTCGACCGGTTCGCCACGATGATCGCGGAGGGCAGCTTCCCGTTCGGTCGCGACGAGGTGCCCTACGAAGACACCCCCCGCGTCGCCGACGGTGTGATCGTGCTCGATGGCGACCGGCGCATCCTGTTCGCGAGCCCGAACGCGGTGAGCACCCTGCACCGCATGGGTATCCACGCCTACACGCAGGGGCTGCGACTGGCGGAGATCGGGTTCGACCAGGAGGCCATCGACACCGCGATCCGGGCTCGCCTGCCCGTCGACGAAGAGATGGAGCAGGGCGACGCGTCGTTCACGCTCCGCACGATCCCGCTCCTGGAGGCGGAGAAGATCGTTGGTGCGGTCGTGCTGTTGCGCGATGTCACCGATCTCCGCAGCCGCGACCGCATGCTGCTGTCGAAGGACGCCACCATCCGGGAGATCCACCACCGGGTCAAGAACAACCTCCAGACGATCGCAGCACTGCTCCGGCTCCAGGCCCGGCGGCTGGGCTCGACCGAGGCGCAGGCGGCGATCGACGAGTCGCAGCGACGGATCCGCTCGATCGCGATCGTGCACGAGACCCTGTCGCGCGACGCGGGCGGTGTGGTGGCCTTCGACGAAGTGATCCGGCCGCTGGTGCGCGTGGTCGAGGAGACCGTGTCGACCCCCGACGTGCGCATCGAGTTCGAGGTGGAGGGTGACGCCGGCGAGCTTCGAGGAGAGGTGGCCACACCGCTGGCCGTCGTGCTCAACGAGCTCATGCAGAACGCGGTCGATCACGCGTTCCCTCGCGACGGCGACGGGCCGGCGAAGGGGCGGGTGCGGGTGCGTCTGGCGCGCCTCGACGGCGAGCTCAGCGTCGAGGTCGTCGACGACGGTGTCGGGCTCCCGAGCGGCTTCGACCTCGACAAGTCGAAGGGACTCGGCCTGTCGATCGTGCAGGCGCTGATGACGGGCGAGCTCGGTGGGTCGATCGAGCTCGGGCCCGCCGACGCCGCTGCTCCGAGAGGCGCGGACGGGACGCGCGCCCGTCTCCGGGTGCCGCTCGCGCCGTCGACGCCCGTGGACCTCTAAGGATCGGGAACGACGAGCGTGGTGAGATCAGCTGGCGGCGCGCTGCTTGGCCAGCCAGGCCTTGCGCAGCTTCCGGCGCTCCTCTTCGGTGGTGCCACCCCAGACCCCTGCCTCCTGGTTGGTGGCGAGCGCGAACTCGAGGCACTCCTCGCTCACCTGACAGGCGGTGCAGATACGCCGGGCGGTCTCGATCTGCTCGAGCGCCATGCCCGTGCTGCCGATCGGGAAGAAGACGTCGGGGTCGGAATCGCGACAGGCGGAGCGTCCCCGCCAGGTGTTCGCGTCCCAGTCGTGGGTTCTGATCCAGGTAAGGGCCACGGAGCCTCCGTGCAGAGCTTGGCGCGTTCGGTCCATGCAGTGGGTTGCGTGCGGGCGGGCCGGGGAGTTGCTCGTGCGCACGTTCACAAGCGTCCTCGGGGCGACAGATCCGCGAGGCAACGGCAGAGAGTAGGGGCGCACCGATCCGCCTGCAAGGGGTCTGACCTGGGGTTTTTCCACAGGTGAGGATTCTCGCCCACCGGGGCGCGTCCCGGGCCGCCCCCGAGAACACGCTGGCGGCGTTCGTGGAGGCCGCCAACCTCGGCGCCGACGGGGTCGAGCTCGACGTGCACCGCAGCGCCGACGGTGTCCTGGTGGTCCACCACGACGCCACCGCCCCGGGGTTCGGGGTGCTCGCCGACCACTCGGCCGTCGAGATCCGGGGGGCGCTGCCGTCGGTCCCGACGCTGGCGGAAGCGCTCGACGTCTGTGCGGGGCTCCTCGTCAACGTCGAGGTGAAGAACCTGCCCGGCGACGCCGACTACGACCCCGACGAGCGTGCCGCCGCCGCCCTGGTGGAGCTCCTCCACGCCCGGGAACGTGGTGACGACGTGCTCGTGTCGTCGTTCAACCTCGCCAGTCTCGAACAGGTCCGCGGTCTCGACGACACGATCTCCACGGCGTTCCTCACGCTCGTGGGATTCGACCCGCTCGAGGGTGCCGCCGTCGCCGCCGACCGCGGCCATGCCACGATCCATCCCGATGTGCGCTCGCTCGTGGGGCCCGCTGCCGCCGCTCTGACGGCGCGGGCGGGCGAGCTCGGCCTGACCGTGCACGCTTGGACTGTGAACGACGCCTCGGAGGTCCGCCGGCTCGCGGCCGCCGGCATCGACGGCGTGATCACCGACGTCCCCGACGTCGCCCGCGCCGCGCTCGACCCCGCCTGAACTGGCCACCCGATTGCGCACTCTGGCGCGGTATCGGGTGGCAGGTTGGCGAAGCTAGGGCATCACCAGGGTGAGCGCGTCGGGCTCCCAACGCACCTCGAGGTGCTCGGTCTCACCGAGGTAGTCGCCATCGACCTGGAAGGGGAAGGGGCCGTCACCGACGACGGTGAGCGACGCGAGCCGCTCGTGCTGGGCGATCTTCGGGTGGTTGGTGATCATCCGCGACGTGGTGAGCGCGGACGCGGCGCCGCGCAGGATGAGCGGAATCTGGAGCGAGCGGAAGAGCGTGAGCACGAGCGGCTGCTGGAGATCCGCGCCCGGCGCGATGACGATCGGACGGCGACCCAGATAGGTGTACGGGCTCGTGTTCGACACGATGGCGAAGCCGGAGTCGCCCACGACCTCGCCGTCGCCGAGGGTGATCCGGAAGCGCGGCCGGGAACGGTCGTAGTGGCGGAACCAGGTGTCGACGGCGGCAGCGACGTACAGCGGGTGGGCGAGATGGCGTTTGAGGAACGCCCGCCGCTCGACCTGAGCGATCACGGCGGCGTCGAACCCGAGCCCGAGGTGGAAGAGGAACCGTCGCCCGCTCGCCGATCCGAGCCCGACGCGGCGGAACCGGAGGTTCCGCAGCGACGCGACGAGGCGGTTCGACGCCTCCACCGGGTCGTACGCCACGCCCATCGACCGGGCGAACACGTTGGTCGATCCCCCGGGAAGCGGCGCCAGCGCGGTGATCGTGCCCGCGAGGCCGTCGGCCGCCTCGTTGAGGGTGCCGTCGCCCGCGAGCACCGCGACCACGTCGACGCCGTCGAGCGCGGCGGACCGGGCAAGGCGGGCGGCGTGACCCCGTCGCGACGTCTCGGTCACCTCGAGCTTGTGCTCGGCACCGAGGATCCGCTGGATCTCGACCCGCCGTCGGGCGGTCACCGCCGACGCGGTGAGGTTGACGATGAGCAGCACCCGCACGGACTGCAGCGTAGCGGTGGCCCCTACGATGCCGGCCGTGCCGCCGGACCGGCTCGACGCGCTCACGCGGGAGATCACGCACTGCCGGGCGTGCCCTCGCCTGG
>JBOGFJ010000221.1:0-3113 GCA_050743385.1 Acidimicrobiia bacterium | reverse complement strand
CGCCTGGCCCCGACCCCGACCGCGGCCTCGCGGGCGGCGGCGCTCCGCGACCCGCTCGTCGAAGTCGGCGTCATCGTCGAACACGGGCTCGTCGGCGAGCGCGCCTACGGCGGTCTCGTCGTCCTTGAGCGATTCGGGAGAGGCGAAGTCGCCCTCGGCCCAGTCGCCCGGCTCGGAGCGGAACCGGGGTGTGCTCCCACTCATCGACGCCCACGAGTCGAGGTCGTCCTCCGCCTGCGCGGTGGGCTCGACGTCGGGCAGGATCCGGGGCACCTCGCCCGTCGCCGGCTCGGTCCAGTGCGGCAGGTCGACCTCTCCGCTGCCCTCGTCGGCGCCTCCCCCGACGCCGCCCGCACCCTGCGAAGACGCCGACCAGGTGGGGCCGTCGTCGTCTTTCCAGAGGTCGGTGTCGTCGTCTTCGGGGAGCGGGAAGCGCGCCGCCGGGCGTACCTCCGGATCGGGGCGAGCCGGCACGTCGCCGTAGCGGGGCTCGTCGGCGCCCCGCCGGCCGCTGTCGAGGTCGAGGTCGTCGTCGGCGTCGTCGTCGGAGCCGAGGATCCGCACGCCCTCGCCCGAGGTCGGCGGCTGCGCCTGGCGACGCGACGCGCGCGGATCACGGTGGCGCCGCGGATCAGGCTCGTAGGCATCGTCGTCGTAGCGGTCCGACACGGGCACCCCTCCCGGTGGTCCGAGCTACCAGGCCGAACTCCCAGGGTAGACGCGCGCGACCGCCGCGCACGACTTCTCCCCGTCCTGACCAGCACTTTCGCGGACGTCGGGGACCCTAGACGTCGCCCAGCAGCTCGTGTTCCTTGTGCTGGAGCAGCTGGTCGATCTCGGCCACCACATCGTGGGTGAGCTTCTCGAGGTCCTTCTCGGCCCGATCGAGCTCGTCTTTCGACAGCTCGTGGTCGCGCTCGAGCGCTTCGAGCTCCTGGCGAACGTGACGCCGGACATTGCGCACCGCCACCCGGCTCTCCTCGGCGCGGTTCTTCACCTGCCGCACGAGCTCCTTGCGCCGCTCCTGGGTGAGCTCGGGAAACACCAGCCGCACCACGTGGCCGTCGTTCGACGGGTTGATGCCGAGATCACTGATCTGGATGGCCTTCTCGATCGCCTTGATGCCGCCCTTGTCGTAGGGCGAGATCACGAGCATGCGCGCCTCGGGGACCGTCACTCCCGCGACCTGCTGCAGCGGCACCTCGCTGCCGTACATGTCGACCTTGAGCTTCTCGACCAGGGCCGGCGTCGCCCGCCCCGTGCGAATGCCCGCGAACTCGTCCTGGAGGTGCGCGACGGCCTTGCGCATCTTGTCGCGGCATTCCTCGAACACGAGGTCCTTCATGTCGTCGGCCATTACCTGGCTCCCGTCTCGCCGACCGGTTCGGCCGGGGTCACGAGCGTACCGATGGCCTCGCCGACGAGGGCGCGGTGAATGTTCCCGGGCGCGGTCACGTCGAAGACGATGATCGGCAAGTGGTTGTCCATGCAGAACGTGATCGCGGTCGAGTCCATGACCTTGAGCCCTCGGTTGAGCACCTCGAAGTGGCTCAACTCGGTGAGCTTCACCGCGTCGGGATCGAGCCGGGGATCGGCGCTGTACACGCCGTCGACGCCCGAGTGCGTGCCCTTGAGGATCGCCTCCGCGCCGATCTCGGCCGCGCGCAGCGCGGCGGTGGTGTCGGTGGTGAAGTAGGGATTGCCGGTGCCCGCCGCGAACACGACCACGCGCTGCTTCTCGAGGTGGCGGATCGCCCGCAACGGGATGTACGGCTCGGCGATCTGGGCCATCGAGATCGCCGTCTGTACCCGGGTCGGTTGCCCGCAGCCCTCGAGTGCCTCCTGGAGCGCGAGGGCGTTGATCACCGTGGCGAGCATCCCCATGTAGTCGGCGCGGGCGCGGTCCATCCCCCGCTGCGCGCCCGCGAAGCCGCGGAAGATGTTGCCGCCGCCGACGACGACCGCGATCTCGACGTCGAGGCTCGCGCGCGCCTCGGCCACCTCTTGCGCGATGCGCCCGACGATGGCCTCGTCGATGCCGAACGCGGTGGTGGTGTCGGCGAACGCCTCGCCTGAGAGCTTGAGCACCACGCGGTGGTACTTGCTCCCGGGCATGGCTGGGTTACTCCTCGCCGATCTTGAACCGGACGAACCGTCGGATCGTGGCGTCGGCGCCCAGGCTCTCGACCAGCTTGCCGACGGTGGTCTTGGGCTCGCGGATGAAGGGCTGCTCGGTCAGCACGTTGTCCTTGAAGAACCCGTTGAGGCGGCCCTCGACGATCTTCGGGACCGCCTGTTCGGGCTTCCCCTCGTTGCGGGTCAGCTCCTCGAGCACCTTCCGCTCGTGATCGACGACGTCGGCGGGGACATCGTCGCGGCCGGCGTAGCGCGGTGCCGCCGACGCCACGTGCAGGGCGACGTCGTGGGCGATCCCTCGGGCCTTGGCGTCGCTCGGGTCGACGCCGCCCAGCTCCACGAGCACACCGATGGTGCCGCGCTCGTTCTGGACGTGCTTGTAGGCGTCGAGGAGGCCATCGGCCGTCTCGTAGCGTGCGATCCGCCCGACGCCGACGTTCTCGCCCAGCTTCGCCCCGAGCGCCTGCACGGCATCCGCGACGGTGCTCCCCTCGAAGGGTTGGGACTCGATGTCGGTGTCACCCCGCTCCGCCACCTGGCGGGCGAGGTCGGCAGCGAGCTCGCGGAAGTCGGCGCCCTTGGCGACGAAGTCGGTCTCGCAGGTGAGCTCGACGACCGCGCCGGCGCTGCCGTCGACGGCGACGTCGATCGCGCCTTGCTGGGCGGCGCGCCCCGACCGCTTGGCTTGCTTGGTGATGCCCTGGGCCCGCAGCCAGTCTTTGGCGGCCTCGACGTCGCCGCCGGTCTCCTCCAGCGCCCGCTTGCAGTCCATCATCCCGGCGCCGGTCGCCCGGCGGAGCGCGGCGACGTCCTGGGCGGTGAAGTCAGCCATCCTGTCGGGCTCCCTCGCTCGGCGCCGGGGTACCCGGCGCCGCCCCTTCGGGGTCGCTCGTCCGCACAGCATCCTGTCGGGCTCCCTCGCTCGGCGCCTCCGCCTCGCTCGCCGCCTCCGCCTCGGGCGCCGACTCGGGCTCGGC
>JBOGFJ010000220.1:0-9559 GCA_050743385.1 Acidimicrobiia bacterium | reverse complement strand
GCCGCTGTGGATCGTGCCCGCGACCGCGACGGTGGCGGTGTTGCCGAGGGTAGCGCGCCGTGAGTACGGGCTCCCGTGGCTGCACCCGGCGACGCCGTCTGTGCGGGCGGGCATGTTCGGGTTGACGCGCGTGCTCAACGTTGTGTTCCCCGACGCCCCCGAGGTCCGCGCCGCGCGAGCGCGCATCCGCGCTGCTTGACTCGCAGACAGGAGAAGTTGCCAGGCGCGTGCGGAAGCGCGAGCGAAGCGAGCGCGACCAGAAGCGTCAGAGCGGGAACACGATCGGGATCGCGATCACCGAAACGACGACGGTCAACAGCGTCAGCGGCCATCCAACCCGCGTGAAGTCGAGGAACCGGTAGCCGCCCATCCCGTAGACGAGCAGGTTCGTCTGGTAGCCGATCGGCGTGAGGAACGAGCACGACGCGCCGATGAGGATGGCGATCGCGAACGGGCGGCTGGCGAGTCCCGCCTCGGCCGCGGTCGCCATCGCGATCGGGAACATGATGACGGCGGCGGCGTTGTTGCTCAGCAGCTCGGTCAGCAGCATGGTCGCGATCAGCACCGCCGCCAGTACTCCGATGTCGCCGAGCGGCTCGGAACCGCGCACGAGCAGCCGGCCGAGCTCCTCGGCGAGACCGCTCTCGGCCATCGCCGCGCCCAGGCCGAAGCTGGCGGCGATCATGAGGATGACGTCGAAGTCGATCGCTCGCCGGGCCTCGGGCAGCGTGATGATCCGGGCGGCCACGAGGCCGCCGGCGGCGAGCAGCGAGGTCTCGAGCAAGCCGAGCAGGCCGGTGCCCGCGACGACGACGAGTGCCAGCAGTGTCAGCTCCACGATGAGCGCGTGCTCCCGCCGCACCGGAACACCTCCGTCGAGCGGGGAGACCACGAGGAAGTCGTGGGAGTTCTCCCACCGCTCACGGAACTCCTGGTCGGCCAGCACGAGCAACAGGTCACCGACGCGCAGGCGGACCTCGCCGAGCTTGGCCGGGATGCGCTCCCCCGCCCGATGGATGGCGAATACCGCACCGCCGTAGCGGCCCCGGAAGCCGATCTCCTTGAGTGTGCGGCCGGCGAGGGGCGAGCCCTCGCCGATCACGGCCTCGTACGACGCCCGCGAGCCGGTCCCCACCACCGAGAAGTGGCGTTGCTCCGCCGAGACCAGCCCCGGGATGCGCTGGAGATCGAGGACCCGTGAGACCGCGCCTACGAACGTCAACCGGTCGCGCTCGTCGAGCAGGTGATCGGGACCGACTGGGCTCGTTACCACGCCGTCGCGCTCGACCTCGAGGAGGAAGACACCCGTCAGGTTGCGGAGCCCGGCGTCGGTGACCGTGCGGCCCGCCAGCGGGCTCATCGGGGCGACCTCCATCTCGAGGGTGAACTCCCGTGAGGTCTCGGTGTCGGCCTCGGCGGGTGAGAGGCGTCGCGGAAGCAGCCACGGACCGACCAGCACGATCAGCGCGACGCCGAGCGCGGCGAGGGGCAGGCCGACGGGGGTGATCTCGAAGATGTCGAGCGGGTCGCGTCCCGACTCGCGAAGCAGACCGGCGACCGTCACGTTGGTCGACGTACCGAGCACGGTGATCACGCCACCGAACACTGCGGCATGACTCAACGGCATGAGGTAGCGCGACGGTGAGCGCCCGGTGCGACGCGCCCAGGCGACCACCCGGGGAGCGAGCAACGCCACCAGCGGCGTGTTGGCGATGAACCCCGAGGCGACCGTCGTCGGCCCGACGATCCGGGCGAGGTCGTGCCGCTCCGCGCCGCGGCCCTCGGCATGGTTCCGTCGGAACACGACCTGGGTGAACCGCTCCAGCGCACCGGTGGCCTCGGCGGCCCCGGCGACGACGTAGAGGGCGGCGACGATGAACGGAGCCTCGTTGGAGAAGCCGGTGAAGGCGGCGTCGGTCTCGACGACGTCGGTGACGAGCAGCACGACCACCGCCGCCAACATCACCAGTGCCGGGGGGAACCGTTCGCTCGCGAGCACGGCGATCGTGACGAGCAGGACGGCCAGCGTGAGCCAGGCGTCGGTGCTCACCGGCGTGCCCGGTGCCTGAAGGCAATATTCTCGACTTGGATCGTCGGAAAACTAGGGATAAGCTGCCGGCGTTGTCAAGAGTCGGAGCACGCCGGTTCCGCGGCAGCAGGGGTCAGCGATGTGGATCACCCGTCGCACCGATTACGCCACCAGGGCCGTGCTCGCGCTCGCCATCGCGGGCGATGAGCGGCCCCGGAAGATCCACGAGCTGGCCGCCGCCACCGCGACGCCGGTCTCCGTGCTCGAGCAGGTCCTGCCGCAGCTGCGGGCGGCCGGGATCCTGCGGTCGGAGCGGGGCCCGGGCGGGGGCTACCGACTGAACCACCCGCCCGCCGAGCTGACGCTCGAGCGCGTCGTCCGGGTCTTCGAGGGCCCGCTGGCGCCGATCGCGTGCGCGACCCGTCAGGAGCCCGAGCCGTGCCCGATGGAAGTGGGCTGCACGCTCCGCGACACCTGGGCCGAGGTCCGCGACGCCACCATCGCGATCCTGGAGCGCACGACCTTCGCCGACCTCGCCGCCGGGGCCGGCGGCCGCTGGACCGCGCCGGCCGAGGTCGAGGTCGCGCTCAGCCCTCGAACGGGCTGACGGGCAGACCGGCCGCGGCCCACGCCTGGAAGCCGCCGTCGAGGTCGGTGGCGGCGGAGAGCCCGAGGTCGCGCAGGGTCGCCGCAGCCAAGCTCGACGCGTAACCCTCGTCGCACACGACGACCACCATCCGATCGGCGTCGCCGACGTCGACCAGTCGTTGGTCGCTCGTCGGGGCGAGACGCCACTCCAGCGCGTTGCGGTCGACGATCACCGCGCCGGGAAGCTCTCCGTCGCGGCGCCGGTGCTCGACCGGACGGATATCCACCACGAGCGCGCCGTCGGCGAGCGCGGCGGCCACCTCGGCCGGGCCGGGACGCGCTCCCAATCGAGCGCGGGCCTGGGCCAACAGGTCGTCGAGTGAGCGCGTCACGGCCGTCACCGTAGGACGTTCGCCCGTTCCGGGGAATGCCGACTGGGCGTGCTGACGTAGCCTCTGGAAGAGAGCAGTGAGAGAGGACGTCCCATGGCAGGAACCCCCGAAGCCGCCGAAGTCGAAGGCCCGACCACCCCCGTCGAGCTCGTCGAGGCGGCCTACGAGCGCATGCCCGCACGGATCGAGATCGCCCGCCGTCGCCTCGGGCGGCCGCTGACGTTCGCGGAGAAGGTGCTCATCAGCCACGCCGACGACCCCGAGACGATCGGGCTCGACCGCGGCGTCGACTACGCCGACTACCGGCCCGACCGGGTCGCGATGCAGGACGCCACCGCCCAGATGGCCCTGCTCCAGTTCGTGACCGCCGGGCTCCCGCGCGTGGCCGTGCCCACGACGGTGCACTGCGACCACCTCATCCAGGCGCACCTCGGCGCCGACATCGATCTCAAGAACGCCGTCGACGCCAACTCGGAGGTCTACGAGTTCCTCCGTACGGTGTCGGAGAAGTACGGCATCGGGTTCTGGAAGCCCGGTTCGGGAATCATCCACCAGGTCGTGCTCGAGCAGTACGCCTTCCCCGGCGGGATGATGATCGGCACCGACAGCCACACGCCCAACGCCGGCGGGCTCGCGATGGTCGCGATCGGTGTGGGTGGTGCCGACGCCGTCGACGTGATGGCCGGCTGGCCGTTCAACACCCGTGTCCCCCGCGTCATCGGCGTGCATCTCACCGGGCAGCTCTCGGGATGGACGGCGTCCAAGGACGTGATCTTGAAGGTCGCGGGCATCCTCACGGTGAAGGGGGGCACCGGCGCGATCGTCGAGTACTTCGGCCCCGGCGCCGAGTCGATCTCGGCGACGGGCAAGGCGACGATCTGCAACATGGGCGCCGAGATCGGCGCCACCTGCTCGATCTTTCCCTACGACGATCGCGCGGCCATGTACCTCAAGGCCACCGGGCGCGAGGCGATCGCCGACCTCGCGACGGCCTCGGCCTCCCACCTGCGCGTCGACCCCGAAGTGGCGGCCGACCCCGAACGGTTCTTCGACCGGGTCGTCGAGATCGACCTCGACCAGCTCGAGCCGCACCTCGTGGGGCCGCACTCACCCGATCTCGACCGGCCGATCTCGGAGATGAAGCAGGCCGCGCGCTCGGAGGACTACCCGCTCGACATCTCCTACGCCCTCGTCGGCTCGTGCACGAACTCCTCCTACGAGGACATCGGGCGCGCCGCCCACGTCGCCCGCCAGGCTCATGCCGCCGGACTGCGCGTGCGATCACCGCTCCTGATCACACCCGGGTCGGAGCAGGTGCGGGCCACGATCGAACGCGACGGCTACCTCGACGATCTCGAGGCGATCGGCGCGACCGTGCTCGCCAACGCCTGCGGGCCCTGCATCGGGCAGTGGAAGCGCGACGACATCACGATGGGCGACCGCAACACGATCGTCAGCTCGTTCAACCGCAACTTCCCTCGCCGCAACGACGGCAACGCCGAGACGCTGTCGTTCATCGGGTCACCCGAGACGGTGGTGGGCATGGCCCTCACCGGCCGCCTCGACGTCGACTTCGTGCACGAGCCGATCGCCGGCCGCGACGGCGCCGAGGTTCGGCTCGAGCCTCCCGTCGGCGACGAGCTCCCCGGCAAGGGCTTCGACCCGGGTGAGTCGGGCTTCATCGCGCCGGCCGCGAACCCCGGGAGCGTCGCCGTCGTCGTGCGGCCCGACTCGGAGCGCCTCGAGCTGCTCGAGCCGTTCCCGCCGTGGGAAGGCACCGACATCGCCGGCCTCCGGGTCCTGCTCAAGGCCCAGGGCAAGTGCACCACCGACCACATCTCGCCCGCGGGTCCCTGGCTGCGCTACCGAGGTCACCTCACGAACATCTCCCAGAACCTCTTCACCGGCGTGAACAACGCGTTCACGCCGGGGGCATCGGGCCAGGGCGTCGACGTGCGCGACGGCTCGACCGTGCCGCTGCCCGATCTGGCCCGGGCCTACAAAGAAGGCGGCGTCGGCTGGGTAGCCGTGGGCGACGAGAACTACGGCGAGGGCTCGTCGCGGGAGCACGCGGCCATGGAACCGCGCTACATGGGCGGTCGGGCGATCATCGTGCGGTCGTTCGCCCGCATCCACGAGGCCAACCTCAAGAAGCAGGGGATTCTCGCGCTCACGTTCAAGGACCCGGGCGACTACGACACGATCCGTCTCGAAGACACGATCGACATCGTCGGGCTCGACGGGCTCGCCCCCGACGTGCCCGTGCACGTCGTCGTGCACCATGCCGACGGTACGAGCGACGAGTTCGACACGACCCACACGATGTCACCGGAGCACATCGAGTGGTTCCGGGCGGGGTCCGCCCTCAACGTGCTGCGCCGCGGGTGATCGTCTCGCCGGTCACGTCGGCGGTCGCACGTACTCGAAGTGGCCGGGATCGCTGTTGATGAAACGTGAGCCCGGGACGAAGCCCCAGCGCTCCATCACCTCCTCGAGCTGCGGATCGGCGAACGACGGCAGCCCACCGGGGTTGGGCAGGACGTTGACGTCGACGGCGATGCCCCACGAATGGCGCGAGACGCCGCCCGACCCGGGGATGATCGAGGCGACGAAGCAACCCTGGTAGCCGGCCGGATCGATCAGCGACGCCAGGCCGCGTTGCTCGAGCTCGCGCAGTGCACCCTCGAGCGCGGGAAGCACGGCGCGGTGGCACGTGATCGGGCCGAGGATGGGGACGGGCGCGGTGACGATGTTGGCGGCCTCGTAGCCCGGGTCGACCATGACGAAGCGGTCGGCGCCGGGACGGTAGGCGAACTCGCCGAACCGCTCCTTGACCAGTGACTGCGGGAGCACCAGGTCGGCGTGGCGGAGGAACCGCGTCTCGCCGGCCGCGCGGAACCGCACCGGCCGGCCCGGCACCAGCCCGGCGACCGCGGCTTCCAGTGCGGCGCGCTCACCCGAGTACGCGACCAGGAGGAAGCGCGGCGTATCGATGCCGACGGCCGGTGCGCCCGATGCCGCGACCACCACCTCGGCCGCGCCCACCGATTCGTCGGCGACGACGCCGGTGACGGTCACGCGGCTGCCGTTGGCGAGCTCGAGCGCGCCACCCGGACCGAGCCGACGGAGACCGGCCGACGTCGCGCCCAGGAGCGCCTCGCCCGGCTGAAGGCGCGCGATCGCGTCGCGGTCGGCAGTGCCTGCGAACGGGGCATAGCTCGCGGGATCGACCGCGAAGCCATCGAGGGGGATGCGCATGCCCGCCGGGGCGGCGTCGACCGGGCCGCCGTTCGCGTCGGTGGTCGCCACGAGGTCGACGAGGTCACCGAGGACCGTCGTCGTGCGCAGCACACCCGGAAGCGCGCCGATCTCGTCGGTAAGCGCAGCCGGCATGCCGCCCGACGTCCACACGAGCAGGGTCGGCGCCTGCTCGATCGCAGGCACGGTCGACGAGGGGGCCGACGACGACGGCGGCGCCGTCGAGGGCGCGGCACGATCGGTGTCGGTCGACCCCGACGGCTCGCGTAGCAGCGCGAACGCGCCCGCCCCGAAGGCCGCGAGCGCGATCACGGCGCTGATACCGGCCCACGCGGCGCGTCTCATGCCGTCACATCGTGCCCGACCGGCCGAACAGCCTCCGTTCCATCTCCTGCTCCGACGCCCGGCGTCGGTGGAGGGTTCACACCGTTGAACGACCTCGCCCGGGTCGCGAGTGCCCACCGCGCGCGGCTGCGCCGACGCGCGTCTCGGCGCGATGCCCGAGGCGGGCGGCCATTCCCCGCAGCAGGTGCGGAGCGAGCTGGGGCACGACATGGAGCAGGCCGAACGCCGCCCGTCTTCCGAGCACGGCCAGTCGCAAGGGGTCGGCGGCGACGACGGTCGCGGGGTGGCGGGCACCCGCGAACACCCCCGTCTCGCCGAAGGTGTCGCCGGGTCCGAGCATCGCGGCGGGGCGGCCGTCTTCCACCACGGTGGCGCTGCCCTGCACGACCACGTAGAGGTCGTGACCCGCGTCGCTCTGGCGGACGACCTCGGTACCGGCGTCGACGTCGACGACCTCGACCGCGGCGGCGACCCGGAGGAGGTCGCGGCGCCACAGCCCCGCGAAGAGGGGGACCCTCGCCAGCTCGTCGAGGAGCTCGGTGCGCGGTTGCCGTCGCATGTGACGACCGTACGGGACGCACCGCCTCCGACACATCGGAATTACGGTGGTTCGCGCTCCGACTCCGGGGGGAACCGCGAACCCGACCACAGTGGGATGCCGCGGGCGGAACGCGATCCGTAGGCTGATACGGGTGAAGCTCCTCGCGCTGGACAGGCGGGCCCTCGAGGACCACGACCAGTGGTACTGGCCGGTTGCATCGGCTGCCATAGCCGTCGCCGTCGTCGTTCCCCTGATCGTGCAGCACGACGCCCTTGCGCCGCCGCGCGCGGCTGGCCTCTGGGCGCTGCTCGCAGTGCTGCCCTGGCTCATCGACGCCGTGCTCGTCCCGGTCAGGCGGGTCGGTGTCCCGATCTGGCTCTTCGTACCGGTCGTCGTCGGTGCCGTCGTCGCGATCGCGCGCGATCCCACCGAGACCGAGCTGGCGCCGTTCTTCCTCGTCCTGCTCTGCGCGGAGATGGCGACCCGGCTGGCGTTCCGACCCGCGCTCGTGGTCTTGGGCGCGTCGTGGGCGGCGATCCTCGCACTCGAGGTCTGGGGCGGGTTCGACGAGTCCTTCATCTGGCTCGTCGGGATCGCCTTCGGCTGGGCAGGCGGGTTCGCGGTGCAGACCCAGTTCCGGCTGATCGCCGAGACGAAGGCCTCGCAGGCGACGCTGGCCGCGCGGGCCGTGGCGGAGGAACGGGCGCGCATCGCTCGCGAGATCCACGACGTCGTCGCCCACACGCTCTCGGTGACGATGCTGCATCTGACCGGAGCACGTCTCGCGCTCGAGCGCGGGGACCGCGCCGATGCGACCGCGGCCCTGCTCGAGGCCGAGCGGGCGGGGCGGGCGAGCATGGCCGACATCCGTCGCACGGTGGGACTCCTCGCCGGCGATGGTGCGTCCGGTACCGACGAACCGATGCCGACCGCCGTCGACCTGCCCGAGCTCGTCGGCGGCTTCCGCGCTGCCGGGCTCGACGTCGAGCTGCAACTGCGGGGCGATCCGACCCGGATCCCCGACGCCGCCGGCCTCGCCGTCTACCGGATCGCGCAGGAGTCGCTCGCGAACGTGGTGCGGCACGCGCCCGGCGCCGCCGCGACCGTGTGCCTCGACGTCGACGGCGAGGTCATTCGCATGGAGGTCGCCGACTCCGGCAACGGGAGCGCGGGCCCGGTGGGCGAGGGCCGGGGCGTCGCAGGGATGAAGGAACGGGCCGAGCTCCTGGGCGGGTCGGTGCGCGCCGGTCGCGGCGATCGCGGGTGGATCATCGAGGCGACCCTGCCCGGCCCCGACGCGCGCGCCAAGCGTAGGTGCGGATGATCCGCGTCCTCCTCGTCGACGACCAGCCGCTGGTACGAGAGGGCCTGCGGCGCATCCTCCACGAGAGCGAGGGCTTCGCGATCGTGGGGGAGTGCAGCGACG
The DNA here is from genome assembly GCA_050743385.1 of Acidimicrobiia bacterium. GTDB lineage: Bacteria > Actinomycetota > Acidimicrobiia > IMCC26256 > JACDBD01 > JACDBD01. Next base: position 980 of record JBOGFJ010000220.1, on the reverse strand, counting down.
GCGGTGGGGTCGTCGACGAGGTGCGCCGGTCGTCGCCCGATGTCGTGGTCATGGACATCCGCATGAAGGGTGTGGACGGCGTCGAAGCAACGCGGCGGGTTCGGTCGCTCGACGGTGGCCCGCCCGTGCTGGTGCTGACGACGTTCGACGACGACGAGGTGCTGTCGGGCGCGTTGCGCGCCGGCGCCGCCGGGTTCCAGCTGAAGGACGCGCCCGGCGAGGAGCTGATCCGGTCGACCCGGGTCGTCGCGGAGGGCGGCGCCTGGCTCGACCCTGCAGTCACGGCCCGGGTGCTCGAGACCTACCGGTCGACTGCGGAGGTCGACAGCGGAGGCAGCGTCCGCATCGATGCGCTCACACCCCGCGAGCTCGACGTGCTGCAGATGATGGGGCGGGGCGCGAGCAACGCCGAGATCGCCGGCGACCTCTTCGTGAGCGAGGCGACGGTCAAGAGCCACATCGGCCATATCTTCACCAAGCTCGATCTCCGCGACCGCGCCGCCGCAATCGTGTTCGCGTTCGACCACGGCCTCGTCGCGCCCCAGGACTAACTGTTTGGTCAGTAGTACCGACTGGGCGCCCGGTTCGTGCACACACGCTGTCCCGGAACGCTTGTGCGCGCAGCGGTCGCAGAGCCGGTAGTACTGACCAAACAGACGTGTTACCCGGCGCGCAGGGCTCGCAGACGGTCGACCACGGCGGGGAAGGCGTCGAGGAACGCGTCGATGTCGGCGTCGGTCGTGTCCCAGCCCACGCTCACCCGTAGCGACCGCTCGGCGTCGACGCCCATGGCCTCGAGAATCGGCGACGGTTCCAGCGCCTCGCTCGAGCACGCCGATCCCGAGTGGACCGCGACCCCGCGCTGGTCGAGCCCGAGCAGTACCGGCTCCGCCTCGACTCCCTCGATCCCGAAGCACACCAGTTGGGGCACGCGCTGGTCGGGATCGCCGTAGCGGGTGACGCCCGGAACCGTGGTGGCC
>JBOGFJ010000219.1:0-7818 GCA_050743385.1 Acidimicrobiia bacterium | reverse complement strand
GCGGGTACCGCACCGGCGGTCGACGAGTTCCTCGCCGATCTGCGCGCCGCCGTCGCCGAGGTCGGCGCCCACCGCACCGACGACCGCTCTACCGAGTACGCGCCGCTCGAGTAGGACCTGCCACCTTCTGGCGTCACTTTCCTCGAAGATGTCCGGAAAGGTGACGCCAAAACATCATTCGGCAAGCAACGGCGCGATCCGTTCCCCGAGGACGGCGGCGTTGTCGGCGTCGGACGAGTCGATCGGCCCCAGGACGACCCAGTCGGCGCCGGCATCGCGGTAGCCGGCCACCGCCTCCGCGATCCGCTCCGGTCCACCGACGAGGACCCCGGGCGCAGGATCGAGTCGGGCGCGCTTGCGCTCGGCGGCCGCGTCGTCGCTCCCGAGCACGGCGAGGCCCGCCCACGAGACGGTGAAGCGCGGCCGCGCCACTTCCAAGTGCTCGCGCACCGTCCGCAGCTCGCGTTCGAAGCGGGGAGCGTCACCTCCCCACCGGTTCCAGCCGTCGGCCCGGGCCGCGGCGAGCAGTCGCACCGCGTAGGACGTTCCGCCGACCCACGTCGGGTAGCCGCGGCCGTGCGTGGCGGCCACTGCGTGGTCGAGCGCCTCGATCCGTCGCTCCTCGTCGAGCGGCCCGATCCCGAACGACACGTTCTCGACTTCGCTCAATGCGTCGCCCGCACCCAGAGTGACGACGAGACGGCCGGCGGCGATGCGAGCGACGGTATCGAGCGCGGTTGCCAGCGTCGCCGGTGGCCGAAGGGTCGCGCGCGCCACGAGTGGACCGAGGGCGACCGTTGCCGTCTCGGCCGCCACCGCGCCGAGGAGCGTCGTGCACTCCAGCGCGGGTCGCCGAGCTCCGGCCGCGGTCTCACGGAAGAGATGGTCGAAGGCGAAGACGCCGTCGAGGCCGGCGACGTCGGCGGTGCGGGCGACGGTGAGGGCGCGCTCGGGGTCGTCTTGGAAAGACGGAAGGGTGATGCCGAGCTTCACGCGCTCGGTGGTCATGCCGGGATCACGAGGTCGCGCGCGAGCGCGGCCGCGCCGATCACGCCGGCACGATCACCGAGCTCGGCAGGGACGATTTCGACTCGCGGCCGGTACTCCGAACCCTCGATGCGATCGGCGAACGCGGTCCGCAGCGGAGTGAAGAGCGTGTCGCCGAGCTCGACGAGCCCACCGGAGATCACGATGCGGTCGGGGTCGATGATGTTGGTGAGCCCGGCGAGGCCCACCGCGACCAACACGGCGTAGTCGGAGAGCAGCGCGCGCGCGTCGGGATCGCCCGCCTGGGCGGCGTCGCCGACGTGCACACCTGTCACCGCCCCGGCGTCACCCCCGGCAAGCGCGACGACGGCAGGGATCCCACCGTCGGCGGCGCGCTCGCGCCCCATGCGACCGAGCGCGCTGCCCGAGGCGAAGGCCTCCCAGTGACCCCGCTCACCGCAGGCGCACACGGGACCGTCGGGGTCGATCTGGAAGTGACCGATCTCGGCCGCGAAGCCGTGCGCGCCACGGATCACGCGCTCACGGGCGATGATCCCGCCACCGATGCCGGTGCCGAGCGTGATCACGAGGGCGTAGCGCGCCCCGCGCGCGGCGCCGTGGACGAGCTCGCCGTGCGCGGCGACATTGGCGTCGTTGTCGACGAACACGGGCATCTCGAGCTCGTCGGTGAGCGCGGCACGTAGCGGTGCCCGCCGTAGTCCCGGGATGTTGGGCGCGTAGAGGACCTCGCCCTCGCGGGTCACCAGCCCGGCTGCGCCGACTCCGACCGTGCCCGCGTCGGGGTGGTCGCTCGCGAGGGCGCGCACGAGACCGACCATCGCGCCCACCAGCTCCGACCACGAGGCGCCGGGATCGTTCAGCGCCCGCTGCTCGGCGATGATCACGCCGTCGCTGTCGACCACCCCGCAGCGGACGTTCGTCCCGCCGAGGTCGATCCCGAAGGTCTTCAAGCCAGGTCGATGCGACGCACGCGCGGACGGTCGTCCGTTTGGTTCCCGCCCGAGTCGCCGCCTTCGCCGGTGGTCGGGCGGTGTTGCTCGAGGACGCGCTCGCCCGCGTCGACGACGGCCTTCGCTGCCAGCAGCAGCTCCTGGGCCGCCTTCAGCAGGTGCTCCGCCGCCTCCGGACCGGCCTCGAAGAGCGCCGACACCAAGGCGTCGGCGCCCGAGCCCGCGCTCGGCCCCGGCGCCGGCGCATCGGAGTCGTCGGGCGCGTCGTAGAAGACGTCGTAGTCGTCCGCAGGCTGGTCGTCGGCGGGCTGGTCGTCGGCCGGCGCTTCGTCGGGATGCTCGGGCATCAGGCCTCCCCCGTGGTGAACTCGACTTCGAGGCGATCGTCCGCCATCCGGGCCGCCGCCACCTCCCGGCGCCGCAGGCTCTCGGGCAACGCCACCGCCCGGCGATGGGCGCCGACCGCGACCAGGAGCTCGCCGTTGCTGCGCGCCAGCTCCACGTCGGCCTTGTCGATGAACGGGAGGTGCACCGAGAGCACCAGCGCGTCACCGACGGCGTCGACGCGAAGCGGATCCGTCGCGCAGAACCGGTCGGCAGGTGAGCGGTCGCCGTACAGGGCGGCGCCGAAGCTCGACAGGCGCTCCTGCCCGACGAGCTCGTCGGCGGCGAGGTCGGCCCTGAGCACGGGCACGCCCGCGAACGCGGCCGCGATCGATTCGAGGTGACCGCGCTGCGTGTCCTTCCACGCCTCGAACCAGGGATCGGCGATGTCCGCGGGCAGAAGCCGGTTCGCGATCACCGCGTCGACGTGATAGCCGAAGAGGGCGAGGTACGTGAACGTGCGCCGGGCTTCCGCGACCACCATCCGCTCGGGGTTCACGACCAACCGGGCGCTGGTCACATCTCCGTCGGTGAGGAGCTCGCGTACGCCGTCGAGGCGGTCGTAGAAGCGCCGCACGGCCGCGAACACGTCGTCGCCCGCGATGGGTGCGCTCATCATGCGGCTCAGCAACGGTCGGATCGTGCGCGTCGCGGTTCGCTGCGCGGGGAAGACCCGATCCATGTACCAACCGAGCACGTCGGGCAGCGACAGGAGCCGGACCGTCTCTGCGGTCGGCGCGCAGTCGACGACGAGGAGGTCGTAGTCGCCCGACTCGGCGTGCGCGCGCAGATCGGCGAGGGCAAACACCTCGTCGAGGCCCGGGACGACCGCGAGCTCCTCGGCCTCCACCGGGCCCGCGCCCGCCCAGTCGAGCACCGCACTGAGGTACTCCCGGACCGACCCCCACGCCTCCTCCAGCCGGGCCCGGGCGTCGAGCTCCTGGCCCGCGAGCGTCCCGCCCCCGGGAAATGTCTCAAGCGTGGCAACGCCGTCGCCCAGCCCGACGTCGTACGCATCAGCGAGGGAATGGGCGGGGTCGGTGGAGCACACGAGGGTCCGCAGGCCCGACTCGGCCGCACGAAGGGCGGTGGCGGCGGCCACGGTGGTCTTGCCCACGCCCCCCTTGCCCGTGAAGAGGAGGATCCGCATGGCTGGAGGCTACCGGTCACGAGCGCCCCGTCCCTGGGCCGGATACGGGCGTTGCGCTTGCGCGACGTGCCCAGGGCTCTAGCCTGGTCGGCCAATGTCACCGGACTCGATCTCCACGATGCCGCGGCGCGCCCGGCGCCGCCTGATCGCGGTCGTGGCCGTGGGCGCGCTCGCATCGCTGGCGGCGACGTGCCAGGCGGCCAAGCCGCCGGCGCCCCCGCCTCCTTCCCCGCCGCCGTCGCAGTACTGCCACGACACAACGCCCGCGAATGCGCAGCAGTACCAGCAGGCGTTCGACGGGCTGCGCGCCACCAACACCGCCCACTGGGTCGCCAGCGACGGCGGCCTCCCGGTTCCGCTGCAGGACGGGCGTGTCCTGTGGATGTTCGGCGACACCATCCTGGGCTCACCGCCGAACGGTCCGCTGAAGTCTCACATCCTCTTCAACAACGGGTTCGTCGTGCAGCAGGAGAACTGCTTCACGCCGATCAACGAGCCGATCAAGGATCCCGGGCCGAACGAATGGGTCTGGCCCACCGGCGCCGTCCAGCCAAACAGCAACACCCTCCTGGTGTTCGGGCTGCACATGCAAAGGGGTGGCACCCCGCCGTTCGACTTCCAGCTCGTCAGCGTCGACGTCGCGCGCTTCTCGCTCTCCAACCTCAATGCTCCGGTTTCCGTGACCCCTCTGCCGCTCCCGTCCTCCCCGAGCTACGGCGAGACCCTCATGTTCGACAACGGGTTCGTGTACGCATACGGGCACAGGTTGGGCAGCTTCCCCTTCGAGCACTATGTCGCTCGGGCACAGGTCAACCAACTGTTCAACGCGAACGCGTGGTGGTTCTGGTACGACGAGACTCCGCAGATCCCCGACGACGAGCCGCTCGAAGGTTGGAAACAGGCCGACCCGGATGCCGCCGATCCCATGGCGTTCGAGAACGGAGAGCCACCCCTTCCCCTTGTCCCCGGAATCGACGAGGGACCGACGGCGGCGTTCCCCGTGGCGCGGACCCCGGCAGGCGGCTATGTGGGCTCGGCTTTCCGGTTGGACGCCTACGGGAGGGACTTCATCGAGACCTGGGCGGGCGACGAGCCGCAAGGGCCCTGGATCCTCCACGACCCCCCAGTCGTCGACATCACGAAGCCGCCGTACGGACCTCTAACTGAGGAACAGCTCGCGTACGGCGGCAGGGTCGTGTTCGGCATCGACGGAGCCCCGATCGCGCTCTGGAGCACCAACCACGAGTCCTTCGACGCCGTGCTCGCCAATCCCAACCTCTACAAGGTCTGGTTCGCGCAGCCGCAAGACGGCTCGATTCCTTGACGGCCACGGCGGCACGGCGGGCGTAGCTGTCACACCTCCTCCGTACAATCGAGAGCATGAGGTTGTCGGAGCTCCGCAGCGCGATGAAGCGGTACGCCACGCGCTTCGACCCTGCGCTCGTCTCGCCTCGCGATGCCGAGCGTGTCGTCGAAGACGCCGCCGCGATCGAGAAGATGGCGGCAACGGTGAAGTCGCTCGCCGCCGCACGCGTCGCCGAAACCGAGTTGTGGAAGAGGAGTGGCGAGCGCTCAGCCGCCCACGACCTGGCGCACAAGACCGGCACCTCGGTCGGGCAGGCCAAGGAGGCGCTCGAGACCGGCCGGAGACTCCAAGATCTCCCGGCCACTGCCGAGGCGGCGAGGAGAGGGCAGCTCTCGCCCCAGCAGGCCTCGGCGATCGCCGATGCCGCCGGCGCCGATCCCGACGCCGAACAAGCACTGCTGGACACAGCCAGGTCGGGGTCGCTGCGCGACCTGCGCGACCAGTGCGCCCGCACCAAGGCGAACGCCTGCGACTCGGAAGCGCGCCGGCGCCGCATCCACGAGCAGCGCTGCCTGCGCACGTGGAACGACGCCGATGGCGCCGGTCACCTCCACCTGAGCGACAACCCCGAGGCGGTCGCCGAGATCATGGCGCGGGTCACGCCGATCCGCGACGAGCTCGCCGCCAAAGCCCGCGCACACGGTCGTCCCGAGCGGCTCGAGGCCCACGCCGCCGACGCCCTGCGTCACGTCGCCTGCGGTATCGCGACGGCGAAATCGAAGCCGGCGGCCAAGATCCTGGCCCGCGTCGACCTTTCGGCGCTCCTGCGTGGCTACCCGGTCGGCGACGAGACCTGCGAGCTCGCAGGCTACGGGCCCGTCGCCGTCTCCGCGTTGCGCGATCTCGTCGACACGGGCGACCCGTTCCTGGCCGCGATCGTCACCAAGGGCACCGACATCGTCGGCGTCGCCCATCTCGGCCGGCGGCCGACCGCGCACCAGCGCAGCGCCCTCGAGTGGCTCTACCCCACCTGCGCCGCTTCAGGCTGCAACAACCTCACGTTCCTGGAGTTCGACCACCGCGATGACTGGTCGAAGACGCATCGCACGGTCTTCGACCTCCTCGACCGGCTCTGTCGCCATCATCACGACCGCAAGACCCGCGACGGTTGGGCCCTGGTCGAGGGCCGCGGAACACGAGCCTTCGTGCCACCCGAAGACCCGCGACATCCCCGACATCGCGGCCGACCCGTTGCGAACGCTCCGCCCACCGCCGCCTGACCGCGCGTGCCCGCGCTGCGGCGCACACCCGATCAGCCCTTCTCCGCCTCTTTCTTCAGCTCTTTCAGGGCGGTGCCCATGATCATGCTGGCGACCCGCCGCTTGATGAACCCCGGGAGCGGGACCTTGGGATCCGCGGTCAGGTCGTAGCTCACCCGGGTGCCGTCGCCGTCGGCTTCGAACCCGTAGCGGCCGTCGAGCTGGCGGAGCATGTCGCTCTCCACCAGCTGCCACGTGAACGCGCCCGGGGCCTCGGCGTAGTCGTAGGCAAGGATGTAGCGGGTACTGCGGCCCATCGCCGCCGCCCGGTACTCCACCTTCGTGCCTCGCCCTTCCGCGTCGCGCTCGAGGACGGTGACCTGCTTCACGTCCTTCGCCCAGTCGGGATAACGCTCGAAGTCGCTCGCGATCTCGAGGCACCGCGACGGTGTTGCGTCGATGCGGATCCGTTCGTTCGCGGTCTCGGCCACCCGGCCTCCCTACGTTCTTCTCTGGGTCTGGCTTCTCGGCGTCGGCGCCAGGGTTCGGTCGGCGCCCGACTCCCGCCGGGGAGGGTACGTGCCGTGCCGCGCTCCCCACAGCCCGACGAGCCCCAGGGGCAGCATAGGGACCAGCACCCCGAACGGGTTGGCCGCACCGGTCGCCGCCGCGACCACGATCGAGACCGCCACCGCGACGAGGAGGTGCACTCGAACCCGGCGCGGTGCCGAGCCCTGCAGAAAGAACAGGCTCGCGACCACGATGTCGTCACCCCGGGCGGTCCGCGCGACCGCGCGAGCGAACGCGTAGAGCCACACCGGGATCGAGATGGCGAAGAGCGCGAGCGCGGTGCCGACGGCGACGTCGTCGAAGGCGTCCACGCCGAGCGCCGCCGGCCCGGCAGTCACGGCGAACACGGCGTTCACGATCCACGACGACCACACGATCGCTCCACCACGCATCACGCGAGCGTACGTCAGTGCGGTTGCAGCACGGCCAACGAGTCGAGGTCGCCGCGGGCCACCGGGAGGAGCCGCTCGACGAGATGGTCGTAGGAGAAGTTGCGCACCGCGCGCCGGCGCGCCGCCTCACCCAAATGCCTCTGCCGCTCGGGGTCGTGGAGCAGGGCGGCGAGCGCGCCGCGCAGGGCGCCGACGTCGCGGGGGGCAACCACGATCCCCGTCTCACCGTCGGCAACGGCCTCGTGCGCGCCGCCACTGCGGCCGGCCACCGCGGGCACGCCGCAGGCCGCCGCCTCGAGGAAGACGATGCCGAAACCCTCGGCTTCGAGGCCGGCCCACCGGTCGCGGCACGGCATCGCGAACACGTCCGCGCACCCGTACAGGTCGGGAAGCAGATCGTCGGCGACACGACCGAGGAACCGCGCTCGCGCCGCCAACCCGAGCCGCCGCGCCCGCGTCTCGAGCCGCCGACGGTCGCGACCGTCGCCGGCGACGACGACCTGCACGGACGGGTCGAGGCCGGCGACGGCTTCGAGCAGCACGTCGAAACCCTTGCGCGGCACGAGGCGGCTGACGCCGAGCACGACCGGACGTTCGGGATCCAGGCCGAAGCGCGCGCGTGCACACGCCCGCTCGTCGGCGCCCAGTGGACGGAAGCGGTCGACGTCGACACCGGGAGGGATCACGACGCCCCGGAGCTTCACGTCCGCCGTGCGGGCCGCTTCGCGCGCGGGGTAGGTGCCCGCCGCGACCACGCCGGTCGCCCCCCGCAACACGTGCCGCGCGAGCCGACTCCCCC
>JBOGFJ010000218.1:0-5380 GCA_050743385.1 Acidimicrobiia bacterium | reverse complement strand
CGGGAGAGCGGCGCCATCGAGCTGCGGACCCGGTCGCCGCACGCGGAGCACGCCGATGAAGGTTCCGATCCCGGCCTCGACGGCGAGCAGAGCCGATGCGAACCCGAGCACGGCGAGGGCTTGCGGGTCGCGCGCGCCCGCGAGCGCACCGAACAGGCCGAACGTCGAGAATCCCACCACGGCCGGCCACGGGCGACGCGCCGCGAGCGCACCAAGCAGCGCCCCTACTACCAGCGACACGGTCACGATCCCGAGAAGCAGGGTCGCCTTGCTCCGGGCCCCGAGCCCAGCAATCCCCGACTCGATAACGATCCTCGGGGCCCAGTCGACGACCAGGTCTCCTACCGCGACGATCAGGGGCGGGACGCGACGATTGATCCCGGAGAGCAGCTCCGTGATCCCCAGCGCGACGCCGGCGGCGACGAAGCCCGCCAATGCGGCCGGGAGCCGAGCAGTCTCATCGGCAGTGCGGGACTGAGGTGTGAGTCGCATGCTTCGATCTGTGACGGAGCGCATTAAGGGGGTACGGCGTCGTCACACGCTTGGCGAAACGCCAACGATCTACTACACGCTATCGTTTCCCAGTTCCGATCCGAGGAGATCCCATGCGCGCACGACACGTCGCAGCCGGTGGAGCGCTCGCGATCGTCGGGGCTGCGGCCGCCGCATCGCGGCTGGTGCGAGCTCTTCCGCTGGTCAACGACCTCGTCGCCAACGACGGTGGCGGGAGCATGAAGGACGAAAAGAAGGACATCAAGAAGAAGGGAAACGGGCCACGGACGCGCCGTAAAAAGGCGAAGAAGGGCAAGTAGGCGCCATGGTCGTTAACGCACCTGCCGCACCGCGGCGCGCAGTTGACGACGTTGACCGTCCCGCCCGGCCGGCGCAGGCCCCCGTGAAGCGGACCGCCGCGGTTGGTCGTCGACTCGCGTTCATCGCGGCGATTCTCTTCACCGGGGCGGTCGCAGCAGTCGTCGTCTGGCACATCCGCTCGGGCCGCCGGAGGCGCCAATCGTCCTCGCCGCCCTTGATGGTCGCCGATCCCCGCCCTCGGATCTTGCGGGCGGCGCTCAGTGCCATCGATCTGCGGCGTCGCCCGCCCCGCGCCGCCACGCTCGAGCCGGACCGGTTCGTCGACGCGCTGCGTGCGCTGCGCCGCCCGCCGGCGCCCCGGGTCCTTCCCTATGTCGTCGTCAAACGCATCAACCCCCGCGTGGGCGACACCTTCGGGCACTGGTGGATGGAGATCGACAGGACGGAGAGCTACGGCTGGTGGCCCCATCGCTGCCCGATCCGGGTGCGCGACTTCTTCTTCGGAGGCCGCGGGACCCTCAACGGCCTGGGCGGCTCCTGTGGCGGCGGCACGACCATGACCGACCCCCACCACCTCGACCCTGCCCAGCACGCCTTCCATCCCCGGCTCGTCGTGCGCAAGAGCGACCGGCGGGTGCGAGCCGACATCCGTGCCTTCGCCCACGCATTCTCGGGCGGATGGCGCTGGTCGACGAAACCGACCACCAACGAATGCCGCTCCTTCCAGCTCCAGCTCTTCGAAGCCGTCGGGCTCGACGAGGGGGAAGACTACCTCCACACCCGCGGACAGGGCTGCACCTTCCTCGCACTCGTCCGGCCCCGACAGCGCGCATTCGCGACCGGGACTCCCCGGTCCACGCACTGACACCAGTGGTGCGGATCTGCTTCCGATGCCGATGACCGACGACCACAGGAGGTGTCCCGTGCAGCGACTCGACAACGACCGGTGGGGCTTCGAGTCGAACTGCTTCGTGTGCGAAGCCCGCAACGAGGCCGGGCTCCAGATCCCCTTCTTCCATGATCCAACCAGCGACGAGGTCGTCGCCGAACTGAAGCTCGACGAGCGCTTCTCTGGCGCTCCGAGCTATGTGCACGGCGGAGTCGTCCTCGCCGTTCTCGACGAAGCCATGGCGTGGGCCACCATCGCCGTGGCCGGCTCGTTCGCGGTAACCCAGGAGATCACCACCCGTTTCGATCGCCCCGTCCGAGTCAGCGCACCGCACCGCGTACGGGCGCGCGTCACCAACCGCAGCGACAATGAGCTCACGTGCGAAGCCGAGGTTATCGACGCCTCAGGACACGCGTGCGCGACCGCCCGCGCCAGCTTCGTGCCCCTCGGGCCCGCGCAGGCCGCTGACGCGATCGGCGCCGAGCTCACTAGCGACGACAGCGCGTACCTCCGCGACGAGTAAATCGCCGTCGCGGCCAAGTCGACGTCCGGTCACTCGACGCGTCCCTAAGACTCTTCTGCGGGGGCGTCCGGTGCACGGCGCGGACCGCCGCCCGCGAACCCAATCGTCGCGGCAGCGAGGAGCAGCGCGCCACCGGCTACGTAGACCGTGCGAATGCCGGCGGCGTCGGCCAAGACACCGCCCAGCCCGAGCGAGATCAGTCGTGCGCCGTTCCAGAGGACGTCGAAGAGCGCAAACACCCGCCCGCGCCACTTGCTCGCGACCTCGGTCTGCACCGTCGACTGGAACGCAACCATCCCCGTCGACGTACCAACGCCGTAGGCGCCGAGCGCTCCTCCCGCAACAACGCCATGCGTCGTGGCGGCGAGAGTCAAGTCCACGCCCCCACGCAGTACGAGCGGCCCATAGAGCCAGCCGCGAACGCCGGGACGGATGAACCGGCCCAGCACGAGCGGTCCAACCGCCGCACCGACGCCAATCGCCGCCAGCAGGACACCGAACCCCGACGGGCCGAGCCCAAAGCGCTCGTCGGCCAGCACGAGCAGCAGCCCGCCCGTGGCACCGGCCGACAGCGCGGCCAGTGGCTGCACCACAGCCAGGCGCCCGAGCAGCGCGCTGGACCTGACGACTCGGAAGCCTTCAGCGACACCGTGCCAGCTGCGCCCGCCCGTCACGGCCGCCGGCTCGCGACCTGCCCGCAGGGCCACGAGGGCCGCCGCCGACGCCACGAACGACAGCGCGTTGAGTCCGAACGCCGCGCCGACCCCGACGCCGGCGATCAGGGCGCCGGCAAGCGGCGCGAACACGATCTGCGCGACCACCGCGACCGTCCAAAGCAGCGAGTTCGCTGCCACGAGCTCATCGTCGTCGACCACGTCCGGTACGAGCGAAGCCGCTGCCGGGTTGAAGAACACCGAGCCCGTCGACAGACCGAACGCCACGCCGTACGCCAGCGCCACGGACGAGTGCGAGATGGCAAGCAGGCCGGCGAACACAACCCGAGCCACGTCCGCAGCGATCATCACACTTCGGCGCGGGAGTCGATCCGCGGCGAGGCCCGCGATCGGGCTGAGCAACAAGATCGGGACGATCTCGAAGGCAACCGTTCCCGCCACACCGAGTCCGGAACCCGTGAGGCGGAACCAGCACAACGAGGGCGACCGTGTTGAACGCGTCACCTGCACGGGAAATCGCGTGCGCGACGAAGACCTGACGGAAGGCGGGACGGCGAAGGACCCGCCACCTGTGTCCCCGCATCACAGAACCACCACAGCCTCGTCACCACAGACGTTGACCTGGCTCGCCACACGCATCACCTAGAGGTCGAGCCCGATACCCGGTTCGGGAGCCGGCACATTGTCAATAGCCATGGACTCCGTTCGCATGCGCGCGATCGCCCGGCGCGCCCGGACCACTGCATCGCTCGCGGGTTCCGGGGCATGGCGTTCGTCCGCCCGGTCATCGGGCGGGTCGGCCACGTAGAGCGAGTTTCGCTGCGCTCCTCGGGAAAGGCCGGTGTAGGCGCGCTCGCGGTCGAGCGTGTCGTCGGCGAGCACGAAGCCTTCGCTGACCGTGATGCCCTGGGCCTTGTGGAAGGTCACCGCGTACGCGTGCGTGAGGTGCCCGGCGTCCGCATAGGTGGGCGGTAGGACGAGATCGCGCTCGTCGGTCCGGGCGTGGATCGTTCCGGCGGCGGGATCGATGCTGGTGATGGTCGCCCGGGTGCCGTTGAGGACGCCGAGTCGGTAGTCGTTGTGGGTGGCGAGGATCTCGTCGCCGACTGCGAATGAACGCCCGCCTGCGATGAGGTCGTCGGCTCCGAGGCGTCCGGCAGCAGCGAGGCGGTAACGGGCGCGCCGGTTGAGGTCGTCAACATCCGCGTTGCGCGTAGCGATCATGATGCTGTCGGGGTGGCGGGCGCGGGCGGCCCACCAGTCGTTGACAAGGCGCTCTTTGAGCTGCTCGGGGTCGCGCGCGTGGTGGACGCGGCCGTGCGCCTGGTAGGCCGAGAACGCGCGATCGGGTTCGCCGGTGCGGAGCTCGGCGAGGGCGGCGCGTTCCCACGCCAGGCTCTGGCGGCGGTTTTCGACCAGCTCGGTGCCGTTGAGCCGGGCCGCCAGGCCGGCGAAGGCGCCACCCGCGTCGATCTCGGGGAGCTGGTGGTGGTCGCCGACGAGGACGACCTTGGCCCCAGCGGCGGCGGTGTGGTCGAGGAGGCGGGCGAGCTTTCGGGAGCCGACCATGGCGGCTTCATCGACGACGACCACCGTGCTCGCATGGAGCGAGTTCGACCCGTGGCGATCCAGGTGGCGCAGCAGCCTGTCCAGGGTCATCGAAGGGATGCCCGTGTCTTGTTCCAAATGCGCGGCGGCGCGGGCTGCGAGGGCGCAGCCGACGACGGGCTTGCCCGAGGCGTTCCAAGCCTCGCGCGCGGCGCGTAGCGCCGAGGTCTTCCCGCTCCCGGCGGCGCCTTCGACGACGTCGACGCCGGCTCCCGAGCCCGTGATGTGTCGGACCATGCCGATCTGTTCGGGTGAGAGCGACGGGTGCGAGCCGATCGCGACCCGGACGTGGGCGTCGCGGGCGATGCCGATGCGGTCGTGTTGGCGGCTCACCGCGAGATCGACGAGGTGGCGTTCGGTGGCAAGCATCTCGGGGGTGGTCCAGCGCTCCTCATCGGCGTGGGTGGCCACGACCGTGCCGTCGGAGCGTCGTATCACGTCACAGGAACGCAACCCCGACCGCCCGCCGAGCGCCACGACATGAGACGAGGCGAGGAACGCGTCGGCGAGCCGCGTGATCTCCTCGACCCGCGCGCCCTCGGGGAGGGCGGCACAGATCGCCTCCAGGACCTCGCGACGCCCGAAGCTCGCCGCTTGGGCGGTCAAGCCGGTCGGCATGGCCAGATGCCGGAACAGCGCGTCGGCGTGGATCGTCCCCGGCACCGGCGCCGGGCGCCGGTATCGCCCTCTGCCAATGACTGCGGCCACGGCGACATCATCCAGGCCGAGGCGCTGGGCGCGGTCGCGCCATTCCGGCAGCAGACTCTCGACCGCGACCTCGACGTCCTTCGCGGCACGGGTCGCGTAGGTGGCAACCTGCGCGGCCCGCGGTCCAGTCTCGCCGTGTTCTTCCATGTGCATCTCGATCTGCTG
>JBOGFJ010000217.1:0-5777 GCA_050743385.1 Acidimicrobiia bacterium | reverse complement strand
CTGGTGCCGTCCGCCGTGATCGTGACGACCGCGCCGGCGTCGGGTGGTGCCTCGATCTCGGCTCCGCTGTCGCCTTCGAGAGCAAGCGAACGGTCGATGCGGACCGGCCCGGGGTGCGTTCCCGCCGCGAGGACCAACGTCGCCCGCGAGGGAGCCGAATCGATCGCCGCCTGCAGGTCCTGACCCACGGCGACCGGGATGCGGTCGCGGAACACGGGAAGATCGCCCAGCAACAACGCGCCCATGAGGAGGCTCAGCAGGATCGCCGCAGCTGCGCGCGGCAGGGTCACTTGATCGAGCCCGCCAGGAGGCCCTGGACGAAGTAGCGCTGGAAGGCGAAGAACACGAGCAGCGGGACGACCATCGACAGGAACGCCGCCGGGGCGATGATGTCGATGTTGGTGCCGAACTGGCGCGTCTGGTTGCGGATGGCGACCGTGATCGGCTGGTTGGCCGCGTCGGCGAACACGAGTCCGACGAGCAGATCGTTCCAGGTCCAGAGGAACTGGAAGATCGCAAGCGACGCGATCGCGGGCAGGCCGATCGGCAGCACGACCATGCGGAACACCTTGAGCTCGCCCGCGCCGTCCATCCGGGCGGCCTCGAGGAGCTCGCGGGGGATCCCGGCGAAGAAGTTCCGCAACAGGAAGATCGCGAACGGCAGCCCGAACGCGACGTGGAACAGCACCACGCCGCTGATGTCACCGTAGATCCCCAGGTCGCCGTAGAGGCTGGCCACGGGGATCAGCGCCACCTGGATGGGGACGACGAGCAGCGCGACGACCGACACGAACCACCAGTCGCGGCCCTTGAAGTCGATCCAGGCGAACGCATACGCGGCCAGCGACGCGACGAGCACCACGCCCAGCGTCGCGGGCACGGTGATGAGGACCGTGTTGCGCAGTGCGTCGACGATGCGCTCGTTGTCGAGGACCGAGCGGTAGTTCTCGAGCGAGAGTGTTCGCCAGTCGGTGAGGGCCGTCCACCAGCCCGACTCCGTGTTCTCGGTGACGCTGCGCAGCGACGAGACGAACAGTCCGACCGTGGGCGTGAGCCAGGCGAGCGCGATCACGATCAGCACCACATGGAGTGGCCCACGGGAGACCGCCCGGGCGATTCGCCGGGGGAGCGGCTCGCGGGCGACGGACGGTTCCGGCCCGCCGGCATCCGGCGGCGGGGGCGGCGGCGGCGCCGGGATCGGCCGTTCGGCGGTCGTGGTCACGCTCGCCTCCTCGACGCTCTCATCGCTCCTCCTGGCGGAGGCGGCGGATGTTGAACGCCATCGCCGGGATGACGAGCACGAAGAGCAACAGGCTCAGCGCGCTCCCGAGGCCCTGGTCGCGACCACCGCCGAACGACACCCGCCACATCTCGAGCGCGATCACGTTGGCGTCGTCCTGCACCGAGGGCGGAGCGATGATGAACACGAGGTCGAAGATCTTGAGCACGTTGATCATCAACGTGACCAGCACCACGAGCAGCACCGGCGCCAGCAGCGGTGCCGTCACCCGCCGGAACACCTGCCACTCGTTGGCCCCGTCGGTGCGGGCGGCCTCGAGGGTCTCGCGGGGGATCGCGGCCAGGCCGGCGCCGATGACGATCATGGCGAAGCCGATCCAGATCCAGAGGAACGAGGCGATGATCGCCGGGGTGACGAGCGTCGGGCCCAACCACGCCAGTCCCTCGTACGGCTCCCGGAAGTTCGACGACGCCAGGCGCACCCGGTAACGGCCCGGATCCAGGTCGGTGATCGCGAACCCGCCGTCGTCGCGAGTCGTCGTGCTCCCGGCGACATCGCCGCCGCGCAGCACCTCGACTTCCATACCCGGAAGCCCACGCTCCTCCGGATCGATCTGCCCGCGCTCACCTCCTCCGCCGCGGGTGAAGTCGAGCCAGACCGTGCCGGTCAGCTCGCGAGGGCCGCCCGCTGGTGGCTCGCGCGCTCGGGCGGCGCCGTCGGGCACCTCGTCGGGGCGGATGGCGACCATCCCGATCGCGACCGGCTCACCGGTGCTCACCGATCCGGTGCTGACGTAGGCGTCGCCGTCGGGCCGGAGGCCGTCCTCGTCCGACGGTCGGGCGTCGGGGTACTCGCCCGGGGTGCGGACGGCGTCGACGACGCTGGTCACGACGGCGTTGGCGAGGCCCTGCTCGGGGTCGCGCTCGTAGACGAGGCGGAAGATCACGCCGGCGGCGAGGAAGGAGATGGCCATGGGCATGAACACCGCGAGCTTGAACGCGGTCTGCCAGCGCACCCGCTCGGCCAGCACGGCGAAGATGAGCCCGATGCCGGTCGCCAGCGTCGGGGCGGTGACCAACCAGATGGCGTTGTTGCGGATCGCGTTCAGGGTCCGGTCGGTCTCGAACATGCGCTGGTAGTTGTCGAGCCCGATGAAGTCGTCGCCGCCCCGGTCGAAGAGGCTGCGCACCACCGTGTAGATGATCGGGTAGACGACGAGGGCGCCGAGGATCGTGATCGCGGGAAGCAGGAAGAGGAGGGCGAGCCCGGGCCGTCGTCCCAGCCCGGGCTCCTTTCCCCGTTTCCCCGGCTCCCGTGTCTCCGGCTCCTGCTTCGCCGGCGCCGTTCGCGTGGCGCTATTGGGTGGCATACGCCTGGGTGGCGGCATCCTCCAGTTGCTGTGTGATGCCGTCGACGTCCGACGGGTTGGCGAGGAAGTCCTGGAAGAGCTTCCACATGCCCTGACCGTCGGTCGCGCCGAACGCGGCCGGCTGGAGGTCGGACAGGTCGAAGCGCACGAGGTCCGACTCGACCAGTGCGGTCGCGATCCGCCGCAAAGTCCGGTTGGGATAGACGTCCGAGTCGAGCTCCTGGTTGGGGGAGAGGTATCCGCCCTCCTCCGCCCACGCCTCCGCCGCCTCCGGCGTGGCGAGGAACTCGATGAACGCCTGCCCGGCCTCGGAATCGGTGAAGAGCGCGGCCACGTCACCGCCGGTGACGACGGGCGCCTCGCCGTCGATCGCCGGGAAGTTGAACACCCGGGCCTGCCGGCCCACTCGGGCGTCGGTCTCCTCCGCGATCGTGCTCGCGACGAAGTCGCCTTCGATGACCATGGCGCCCTCGGGGTCACCCGCGAAGACGTCCTGCACCGATCCTGGGAATTCGGTCTGGAGGGCGCCCTCGGTGCCACCGACGATGAGGTCGTTGGCGTAGACCTCGGCGAAGGTGGCGAGGGCATCCTTCACCGACTGGTCGGTCCACGGGATCTCGTGCCGGGCGAGCTGGTCGTACATGTCGGGACCGGCCTGCGCCAGGTAGATGTTCTCGAACAGGTCGGTCAGCACCCAGCCATTGGCGCCGCCGACCGAGAACGGCGTCACGCCGAAGTCGGAGACCGTCTGGGCGTTCTCCAGGAATGTGTCGAACTCGTCGGTCGGCCGCACGCCCGCGTCGCGAAACACCTCGCGGCTGTACCAGACGAGCGACTTGTTGGCCGCCTTGAACCAGACGCCGTAGAGGGTGCCGTCGACCGTGCCGAGCTCACGCCAGATCGGCGCGTAATTCTCGTCGATCGTGGCGCCGGCGATGTCCTCGATCGACTGGAGCGCGCCCCTTGCGGCGAAGTCGGCCAACAGCCCGGGCTGGGGGAGCATCGCGACGTCGGGTGGATCGCCGCCGGCGATGCGCGGCTCGAGGGCGGCGGAGATGTCGTCACCGGTCGACGTGAACGTCACGTCGGCGCCGGTCTCGTCCGCGAACTCTTCGAGAACGAGCTCGAACCGCTCCTGTTCCGCGCCGGTCCACACCGCGGCCACCTCGATCGATTCGCCCGACAGATCGTCGCCGCCACCCGTCGGTGCGGCCCCGGCGACGGTGGCCCCGGCCGCGACGAGCGAGAAGCCGGCCGTGGCCGCGATCAACCTCCTGAGTCGCTTCATGGTGCAACCTCCGTGGTCGTCCCTGCCCCGTTCGGTGCGGGCGCGCCCTCGATGGCGAGCCCGGTGGTGAGATCGAAGAAGTAGAGGCGGCTCGTGTCGACGACGAGCTCGATACGATCGCCTTTCTTTGCGCGGCTGCGCGGGTTTACGCGCGCGACGCACTCGGTTCGCGCTGACTCGGCCCGTTCGGCGAGGCTCTCGTCGCTCACGCCGGTGCGGTCGCGGGCGAGCTCGCGGGTGTCTTCGGTGAGCACCGCCCGCGCCTCGACGGTCATGTGCACGAACGCCTCGGCGCCCATTTGCTCGACCAGCTCGACCGTTGCCTCGAGGCGCTGATCGGAGGGTGCCTCAGGGTCGAAGGCGGCATCCTCCAGGCTCTCGGGCCGGATGCCGAGCACCAGCGGACGATCGACGTAGTCGCGCAAGCCGGGCCGCGCCGCCACCACCTCGTCGCGTAGCGCGAGGCGCTGTGAACCGGCGAGGGCGAACAGGGGCCCACCCTGGTCTTCGATCGTGGCCTCGATCAGGTTCATGGCCGGCGAGCCGATGAAGCCGCCGACGAACACGTTCTTCGGCTGTTCGTAGAGCAGCTGCGGCTCGTCGGCCTGCTGGAGAACGCCGCGCTTGAGCACCGCGACGCGATCGCCCATCGTCATCGCCTCGGTCTGGTCGTGGGTCACGTAGATCGTCGTCGTGCCCAGGTCGCGCTGGATGCGCGCGATCTCGGCGCGCATCTGCACCCGCAGCTTGGCGTCGAGATTCGACAGCGGCTCGTCCATCAGGAACGCCTCTGGTTCGCGCACGATGGCGCGGCCCATCGCCACGCGCTGGCGCTGCCCGCCGGAGAGCGCACGTGGTTTGCGGTCGAGGAATTCTTCGATACCGAGGATCCGAGCGACCTCGTCGACGCGCCGGCGGAGCTCCGCCTTCGGCACCTTGTGGAGCTTGAGGCTGAAGCCGAGGTTCTCGCCGACGGTGAGGTGGGGGTACAGCGCGTAGTTCTGGAAGACCATCGCGATGTCGCGGTCTTTCGACGGCACGCGATTGACGGGCCGGTCGCCGATGCGCACCTCGCCGGCCGTGATCGACTCGAGGCCCGCGACCATGCGCAGTGCCGTGGTCTTGCCGCACCCCGACGGGCCGACCAGCACCATGAACTCGCCGTCGCGGATGTCGAGGCTCAGGTCGTCGACGGCGACGGTGCCGCCCGGGTAGATCTTCGAGACCTCGTCGAGCGCGACTTGGGCCAACGGCGTTTCCCCCGCAGGAGCGTTACCCGTCGAGCGGCGTCCCCAAACGGTCGGCGGCGCGCCGGGAGCTCACCCAGCCGCGTTGGCGGCGGACAAACGCCGCGATCGTTGCGGGGCTCGTCGCGTCGGCGTCGTCGTCGGTGCAGACCTCCAGGAGCAGACCGCCCAGACGCAGCGGTTCACCGCGCCCGGACGCGACCCAGGCGTCGAAGTCGTCGACGCGCTGGTGGTCGAGGTGCCCGGGGTGGCGGGAACGGCGTAGGTAGCGCCCGCGTGCCGTCGCGACGCTGCACGCGCAGAACACCTCGACGAGGGCGGCGCCGAGGGCGACAAGGTACAGCCAGCTCGCGCGCGAGCGCACGGGCGAGTGTCGTCTTCCCGCTCCCCGGAAGCCCTGACACGACGACGTACGCGCTCATGCCATGCGACCGTATACGGGACCGGTGAAACTGCTCCGGTGCCCGCGCCGGCCTTGGCGCGTGACCGGATCGAGAGAACGACGCGGTCACGGGGCGACGTCGCCCAGCTCGGCGAACCCGGACGGGTCGTGACGGCCGATCGAGGCGTGCTCGAAGATCCCGAAGCCCTCGGCCCCGTCGCAGGTCGCGCGGGCGACATGGTCGATGACCC
>JBOGFJ010000216.1:0-14976 GCA_050743385.1 Acidimicrobiia bacterium | reverse complement strand
GATCCCGAGGGTGTCGAAGTCGACCAGCCGGCCCATCGCATCGCGCACCGAGTCGCGGTCGATCGTCGGCAGCGTCTCGGCCACCTGCTCGAACACGTACGTGGCGAGCCAGCTGTTCACCGCGCTGTCGTTCAGGGCGAGCGAGTCGTCGTAGGCCGCCATGTCCTTGCGGAACATCTTGATGCCCTTGACCTTCGTGTTCGTGAACGGCACGACGGGCCCGACGACGAGCAGCCCGTCGGCGGCGTCGCCGGCGTCGTCGAGGATCGACTCTGTGAGCAGCCCCGCCTGCGTCGACACCGGGCCGTCGAAGCCCGACTCGGCGATCTGGCGGATCAGCGTCGACTCGATCTCGCCAATCAGGAAGGCGACCGTGCCGTCGACGGGGTCGGCGGTACCAGTGGCGACGTAGGGCGCGAGGTCGGCGGCGTCCGCCGGGACGAGGACCTCGGGGCCTTTCTGCGCGCCCGTGAGCTCGGTCCCCTGATCGAGGAACAGCACCGCGGCCGCGGTGGTCGCCCCGATGTCGGACACGATGTAGGAGATGTCCGTCGCCCCCGCCTCCCCGAGGACCTGCGGCAGGGCGGCAAACACTCCCGGGATCCCGGGCGTGAGCGGGAACGCCATCGGGCTCGACGCATCGATGGGCTGGAACACGATGTTGCCGATGCTCGGGATCCCGGACTCCTCGAGCGCGGGGAAGATCTGAGCGCCGTTGACGGAGTTCTGACCGATGACGGCGACGACGCCCTCGTCGACGGCGTCGCGTGCGCACTGCTCGGACCTGTTGGGATCGAGATCGGTGTTGCAGGCGATGACGTTCAGGTTGTGGGTGTCGCCCGAGGTGTCCTCGAGCCCGCCGGCCTTGTTGATGGCCCGCGCCCGCGCCTTGACCGCACCGGCGAGCTCCGGGTTCTCGGAGCCCACCGCCGCCACCGCGAACTCACCGATCGTCATCACCGTGATCGGGTCGCCCGTGAACTTCGGCTTCTGCTCGCCTGCGCCCGCGGACGCGATCGGGAAGCCGGCGCTCGCGAGCACCAGCGCCACCATCGGAACGAGACGACGCATCGACGGCACTGGGCCTCCTTGGTTGCGGGTCAACGGCACGAGAGCGGGCGGCGGGATCTCACTCGGGGATCCGGCCGTCCATGAGGATCGCGTCGGCGGGGTCGAGACCGTCCCACCCTTCCCGGTAGGCGAAGTCGCCGGTGCGCTGCCGGTCGGCCAGCGTGCTGCGGAGCGCGCGGTAACGCATCCCGGCGGCGTCGGCCGGCACCGACTTGTCGGCGCGCTGCTCGTCCCCGCGGTAACGCGGAGCCTGGAGGCGGAAGATCCGCTCGTCCTGGCGCGCCACGAGTTTCATCGAGATGATCGGAGCGATCTTGCGGTACGCCCACGGGCCTCCGATCACGCGGATCGCGGACGTGGTTCGGGTACTGGTCGGCGTCTCGGGCGTGTTGCACATGGCGAGGCAGAAGCCCCAACCCGGTGGTGTGTTCCAGGCGATGCCAAAGGCCACGCCGCTGCGCACGTGGCAGTAGAAGGTCTGGGCGATGTCCTGACGGTCGGGGTTCCCCATCACGCGGGCGAGCAGCTTCGGCGGGCGGCGGTCGCGCGAGACCCGGCGCATGACGATGACCTCGTCCGTGTGCTCGACGGTGATCTCCTCGACGCCGCCGAACGGATCGCCGAACACCGCGCCGTGCACGAAGTCGAGGTGCGTCAAGTCGAGGAGGTTCTCGACGACGAGCTCCTGCGGCGCCGAGTAACTGAAGCCACCGGCGGCGGGAGCCGCGCGGCCGGACTCGAGGAACGGGATATCGGGAACCAATGCGGCATCTGCGGTGGCGGGATCACCCCACCAGAGCCACACGATCCCGTAGCGGATCACGACCGGATAGCGCGGAACGGAGAAGCGCGCCGGCGGGGCGACGCCCGGGCCGAGCGAGGGGATCGTCACGACGACGCCCTCGGCGTCGTAGCACCATCCGTGATACGCGCACTGCAGCACCCCGTCGACGACGCGGCCGGCCGAGAGCGGCGCCCGCCGGTGACAGCATCGATCCTCCATCGCGGTGATTGCGTCGTTCGCATCCCGCCAGAGCACGACTGGCGTCGAGTCGATCATCACGCCGAGCGGGGAGCCCCGCTCGACCGCGGCGGCGTGCGCGACCCCGTACCAGGCGTCGCGCAACACGACCGTGCCCGGCCGGTACGCCGGGCGCCCCTCCCTCCGCCGCGTCGCGGTGCCGGTGTCGCTCACGCGTGAGACTCCCTTATCGCTTGCCGTCGCGGGGAGACTCTCATACGCTTACGCGCGTATGTCAATACCAACCTCGGCCGCCCGCCGCCCGGGCCGGCGCCCCGACGAGCGCCTGAGCGAAGCCGTCATCGACGCCACCCTCGGCCTCCTCGCCGAGCACGGCTACGACGGCCTGAGCATCGAGGCCATCGCGCGGCGGGCGGGGGTGAGCCGGCCCACCATCTACAAGCGCTGGCGCTCGCTGTCCAACCTCGTGCTCGACGCGGCACGCCGCTCGCGCGACCTCGGCCCGGTGTTCCCCGAAGGCATCGTCGCCATCCCCGATACCGGCACACTGCGCGGCGACCTGCTCGCGATCGCGCGCGACGGCGTCGAGCTCTTGGGCGCCGCCGAACGCCAGGACTTCCTGAACGGGCTCTTCGCCGGCATCGCCGCCGATCCTGCGCTCGGCCCCACCTACCGCGAAGGCTTCCTGGACCCCGACTACTACCGGCTACAGGTGATCTTCAAGCGGGCGCGGGCGCGCGGCGAGTTGCGCGACGACCTCGACCCCGGCATCGGACTCGAGATGCTCGTGGCGTTCGGCTTCTACCGGATGCGGATCATTCGCGACCCACTCACCGACGAGGTGCTCGAGACCGTCGTCGACGTCATCGTCCGCGGCCTTGCGGGAGGTTGACGATCGTGGCCGGCCGCGACATTGTTAGAGATCTTACGACCGGGCGGACCGGTCCGTAGCGTGCGCGCGAGCGATGGGGGGATCACGTGCGGTTGAGCCTGGCGTTCAGCGGGTTCGGTCCACTGGCCGGGACGGTCGAGGCCGTGCAGGTGGCAGAGGACGTCGGGCTCGACGGTGTGTGGTCGGCCGAGCACCTCGGCTTCCACGACGCGGTGGTGCCGAGCACCCTCTACCTCCAGGCCACCGAGCGCGTCGAGATCGGGCTCATGGGCCTATCCGCCGCCAGCCGGCACCCGGGCGCGCTGGCCATGGAGCTCGCGTCGCTCTGTGAGCTCGCCCCCGGTCGTGTGCGCGTCCAGGTCGGCGTGGGCGACCCGGGCCTCGTCGGCAAGCTGGGCGGTACCACCGACCGCCCGATCACGCGGACCCGCCAGCTGGTGGACGCCGTCCACGAGGCCCTCTCCGGGAAGGAGCTCAATCGCGATCTCCTGCCCGGGAAGTTCAAGAACTTCAAGCTCAACGCGTTTTCCGGCCCCGTACCTCCCATCGACGTCATGGCGATCCGCCCCGGCATGCTGCGCCTCGCGGCGCGGTGTGCCGACGGCGTCTCACTCTCGGTCTCCGCCTCGCGGACCTATCTGCGCGAGACCGTGGCACTGATCGAGGACGAGCTGGCGGCTGCGGGCCGCGACCGTTCGGGGTTCCGCATCACTGCCCTCGCCTTCGGGCTGATCGCTCCGGGCGTCGACGCGATCCTCGCCGGCATGGGAGCGATGCTCGCCACCTTTCCACCCGAACCGATGGAAGTGCTCGCCGAGGGCGCGCTCGACGGCGCGCGCTACGTCGAGCTCCACACCTCGGGCCAGACGCTCGAGGCGGCGCGCATGCTGACCCCCGACGTCCTGGGGGAGCTGACGCTCGCCGCCGAGCCCGACGGGGTGGGGGCCGCACTGGCGAGCTTCGCCGACACCGGCATCGACGAGCTCGGCGTGATGCCCATGGGCCCACCCGAGATGCTCGTCGACACGATCAAGCTCCTCGCCGCCTCACGGCCGGCCTAACCGATCCGAACCGCCCGCGCGCGCGGGCCCTTGTCGAAGGGACACGACACCTCATGGCCACGGCGACGACAACAGACGAAGCGACGATCCTCGAGCTCCACCACGGCTTCGTCGAGGCGAACAAGACGGGCGACACCAGCTACTTGCGCGCCCACATGGCGCCGGGACCGGAGGGGTTTCGCTGGTACAACCTGAACAAGAGCGTCTACGTCGGGACGGAGCACATCATCCGACTGTGGGACTTCCTGGTCGCGCTGGGCGGGCAGGCGACCATCCCGATCAAGGAGGAGCAGGTCCACGTCAGCGGCGACGTCGCTTTCGTCAGCTACATCATGCAGTTCGACGCCGATTTCGGGGCGATGGGCAAGGTGTCGCAGAGTGCCCGCTCGACCGAGATCTGGGAACGCCAGAACGGCGAATGGAAGATGATCCACTTCCACTGCTCCGAGCACGAGCCCGGCGGGTGGGAGGGCGGTCTGTGAGCGCGACCGCGGTGCAGGTGGCGGGGCCGGTCGGGACGATCGTGGCCCACGACGACGGTGGCGGCGATGCGCTCCCGGTCGTCCTGGTGCACGGCATCAACATGGATTCGAGCGTCTGGTCGGGGGTCGTCGAGGAGCTGAGCCCGGAACGCCGCGTCGTCACGATCGACCTCCGCGGGCACGGGGCGGCGGTGATGGCCGGTCCCTACGACGCCGACGGGTACGCCGACGACGTCGTGGCGGCCATGGACGCCCTCGGCATCGACCGCGCTCATCTGGTCGGAACGTCGTTCGGGGGTGCCGTCGCCTGCACGGTCGCGGCGCGCCACCCACAGCGCGTCGCGTCGGTCGCGGCTCTCGGCAGCGCGGTGAGCGTCGCCGGCGCGATCGACGTCGAAGGAGGGATCGCCGCGCTGCGCGACGCTGGCGCGCGCGAGTTCTTCGGAGGGTTCATGCCACAGGCGAGCTTCGCCCCAGGCACCGATCCCGAGTTGATCGAGCAGGCCGTCGAGGTCGCGGCGTCGCGCAAGATCGACGTGATCGCCGACATCGTGCGCACCGCCTTCACAGCCGACGCGAGCGACGCGGTGGCCGGGGTGCGCGTTCCGGCGCTGGTCGTGACGGGAGAGCACGATATGACCTGCCCGGTGCCCGCGGGCGAGCAGCTCGCGACCGCGCTGGGCGTCGAGCTGACCGTCCTCCCCGACCGGGGGCATATGGCGATGATGGAAGACCCCGGCAGCGTCGCCGCCGTCCTGCGCCCTCACCTCGCCGCGCAGGACCCGTGATGAGCACGCCCCCCGTGCCTCTGTGCGACTCCGACGTCGACGCGTTCGAGCGCGACGGGGCAGTACGCCTGCGGCAGGCGTTCCCTGACACGTGGATCGCGCGCATGCAGACCGCCGTCGACCGCATCATGCAGGAACCGGGGCCCTACTCGCGCCAACCCGGGAACCAGGACGGCCGATTCCACAACGACTTCTTCATGTCCGACCGCGACGCCGAGTTCCGGTCGTTTGCGCTCGAATCACCCGCCGCGGTCATCGCGCAGCGCATGATGCGGGCCTCGCGGGTCACGTTCTTCTTCGACCACCTCCTGGTGAAGCAGCCGCGCGCCGAACAGCCGACTCCATGGCACCACGACCTCCCCTACTGGCCCGTTGCGGGGAACCAGATCTGCTCGGTGTGGCTGGCACTCGACCCCGTCGACCGATCGACCGGGGCGATCGAATACGTCGCCGGCTCGCACCGATGGGGCCGGCGCTTCCAACCGGAGACCTTCATCCGTGATCGACCGTTCGACGACCAGGGCCTCGAGCCGCCGCCCGACATCGACGCACACCGCGACGAGCACCGGATCCTGTCCTGGGATCTCGAGCCCGGTGATTGCCTCGTGCACCACGCGCTCACTGTCCATGGCGCGCCCGGGAATGTCGCCCCCGATCGCCGGCGGCGGGGGCTCTCCACGCGCTGGTGTGGTGACGACGCGGTCTACGACCCGCACGCAGGGACCTTCCGCCTCGCTCGCGACCCTGGCTTGGCGCCCGGCGACCCGATGGAGTGCGAGCTGTTCCCCAAGGTCATCCCCCGGTCGTGACGCTCCGCTTGCGCGGTGCCACGCTGATCGACGGGACCGGCGCCGACCCGAGGCCGGGCGCGACGGTCGCCGTCGACGACGCCCGAATCACGGCTGTGGGCGACGCCGGTGCGTCCCCGCCTCGCGACGGCGACGACGAGGTCCTCGATCTCGAGGGGTGCACACTCCTGCCCGGCCTCATCGACGCCCACACGCATCTCGGGATCGCCTTCGAGCTCCAGCACCACGCCCAGGCCGGACACCTCCCCGCGGCCGAAGTCGCCGCCCGTGTCTTCCGGGTCTGCGAGGCGACCCTCATGGCCGGCTTCACGACCTGCCGCGACCTCGGCGGGCTCGACGGCGGCATCGTGCAGGCGATCGCCGCCGGCCTCGTCGAGGGACCGCGCATCCTCCCGTCAGGCCCCGCGATCGCCCAGGACGGAGGGCACGCCAGCTTCATGGCCCCGTTCTCCGACTGCTGGTGCCCCCTGTCGATCCCCGGGCTCGTCGAGGGCGTAGCGGTCGCCAACGGGCCCGACGAGGTCCGTCTCGCAGCGCGTCGCGCCCTGCGCCGCGGAGCCACCCAGTTGAAGGTGATGGTGAGCGGCGGCGTCGTCTCCATCACCGACGAGATCGAACACACCCAGCTCACGGTCGAGGAGCTGCGCGCGGCCGTCGCCGAGGCGGAGGCGCGCAACACCTATGTGACCGCGCACGCGCACAACGTGCGTGGCATCCAGAACGGGCTCGCCGCCGGGATCAGGTGCTTCGAGCACGGCAGCTGGCTCGACGAAGAGACCGCGGCGGCGATGGCGGCGGTGGGAGCCGTGCTCGTCCCCACGCTGACCGTCGCGCACGTCATGGCGGCCGAGCACGAGCGGTGGGGACTGAGCGAGGCGGTCGCCGCTCGCATGGAGCGGGTCGGCGACCACATGAACGTTGCGGTCGAGGTCGCCCGCTCGGCCGGTCTGACGATCGGGTCGGGCTCCGACCTCCTCGGCCCCGATCAGGACCACCGGGGCCTCGAGCTCGCGCTCCGGGCCAAGATCGAGGGTCCGATGGCCGCGATCGTCGCCGCCACCCTGACGAACGCGCGCATCCTGCGCGTGGCCGACCGGCTTGGTTCGGTGGAGCCCGGGAAGCTGGCCGACCTCGTGGCGGTGCCCGGAGACCCGCTCGCCGACCCGATGGTCTTCGACGACCCGGACCGTGTGGTGCTGGTGGTCAAGGACGGCCGCGTCAGGAAGAACCTGCTCGCGTGGGGGCGCTAGCCGCGGGCCGCCTCAGCAGCCTCCCGCGCCTTGGCCTCGTCTCGGAGGCGGCGGTACTCCGACCCGAGCGCCACCGCGCGAACCTGCTTCGAGTCGGTCGGTTGGTGACCGACCGCATGCGACGGGGCGGGGACCTCCACGACCGTGTTCGCCAGCCGCCCGAGACCGTCGATCTCCACCTCCACGACGTCACCGAGCTGCATCGGGCGCGAGAAGGCAGGGGTGCCGGTGAGCACGACGTCCCCGGGCAGCAGCGTGATGTGCCGACAGAGGTCGGCCAGCAGGTAGTCGATCCCGAAGTTCATCTCGCTCACCGGCGCGTCCTGCACGACGTCGCCGTTCACATAGGTGCGCAGCGTCGAGGAACGCACGTCGACGCCGCGAACGATGCCGGGGCCGACCGGGCAGAAGCCGTCCATGCCCTTGACCCGCAGCATCGACCCGGCGTCGGTGTCGCGGAAATCATGAAGGCCGACGTCGTTCGCGGGCGAGAAGCCGGCCAGGTGGTCCCAGACGGCATCGGGTGCGACGTTGCGCATCGGTGCGCCGACGACCGCCGCGATCTCTCCCTCGTAGTTGAGGTACCGCGTGCCTGTGGGGCGAGGCAGCGAGCCCCGGTGAGCGTTGAGCGCCGTCAGTGGCTTCTGGAAGTACGTCGGCGCCTCGATCCCCGGGTTCTGGAACTCGTCGAGGCGCGACTGGAAGTTCAGGTGCACACACAGGATCTTGCTGGGCTCGCAAGGCGCTAGGTACGTGGCGTCGGCTTCGGCGAGCCGGCGACCGTCGCCGAGCACCAGCTCGTCGCCCTCCGGGCGGGCCCACTGCGGAAGTCCCTCGTGGAGCACGCGACGCCGTTCTTCACGCTGGCCGTCCAGCACGCTTGTCATGCTTCTCACTCCTCGATCGGGATCGCGGTTCCCCCGGTGACCGAGAAGGCCGCCGCGAACACATAGCCCCGCCCGACCGAGCGGGGCGAGAGCAGGTCGAGCTCCTCGAACTCCGACGCCCCGAACTCGATCGTCGCATCCCCGGAGTGCACGCGCCCGAGCTCGAAATCGGTGATCGTCCCGCGCGAGAGCTCGTGCACTGCCGGTGCGCCGCCGTCGATCGAGGGCCACAGGCGGGTATGGAGAAGCGGGGTCGCGATCCCGGGCGGATAGAGCTTCTCGTGCTCCTCGCTCAGGGTGACCGTGGCGGTGCACAGGCGCCGACCCTGCGACGACGCGTGGGCGGCGAAGCGGCTGCCGGTCTCCTTGCGCACGCCGCCCTGACCGAGCTCGACGGGCCGGGTCATGGCGATCGAGCCGAGTTTCTTCGGGAACCCCTGGATGAGCCCGCGCACGAGTGACAGGTCGTTGTCGACCCAGATGAACGGGACCCGGCCGGCGGGCTTGCCGGCATAGATGCCGTAGAGGACGACGTAGGCCTCCTTGTACTGCCCTCGCCCGGGGTCGTCACGGATGCGGGGGTCGGCGTCCGAGGCCGAGCACCAGTCGGCGAACACGAACGACGCCGAACCGTCGCCCTTCGGCTCCATGCCGGGCGGGAGCAGCGCGGCGACAGCGTCGGGGCCGGCGGTGAAGTCGACCGCGATGATGTCGCCCGAGTAGTGCCACGGCGGCGCGGTGAGGATGGCGGCTCGACCCGTCTCCGACTGCGGCAGCGTCCAGCCATCGAGCGTCATCAGACCTCACCTCTTCCCGTCGACGTCGAACCAGACGTGCACCTGACCGGTCCCGACCGAGTTCTCGTACTCGGACAGCTGTATGCCGTGCCCCCGCCATTCGCGCCCGCCGAACGCGCCGGCGAGCACGAGGTAATGCCCGAAGAGGCCCTCGGGCGAAAGGCGGCGGAACTCGGGGTAGAAGTCGATCACACCGGCGTGGTCGCCGCGCGCCCAGAGCTCGATCACGTGGGCGTCCGCGTCCCTGGCCTCGTCGGAGATCACGTCGTCGGGGCCGTAGCCCATGTGGTCGCCGAGCTCGCGCAGTGGCCAGAACCGATGGCTCATCCCCCCACTCCCGAGCAAGGCCACCCGCCGGTCGCTCTCCCGGATCGCATCGGCGAGCGTCGCGCCGAGGTCGAGGAAGTCGTCGGTCGCGGCCGTCTGACAGATGCCGATGGAGAGCACCTGCTCGTCGCGCTGCAGCCAGTGCACGAGGTTCAGCGTGGGGTAGTGGAGCGGGAGACTCGGCGTGGTCACATTCGTGGTCTCCAACCCGCGTTGCTTGGCTGCCGTATGCACGATCCGCGCGAGCCCGGGCGCGCCCGGGTAGTCGTACTCGTAGTCACAGATCACCCGGGGGACCTCCTCGGACGTGTAGACGCCGCGGCGGCGCTCGTGCCCGGCCAGCACGTGCTCGAACGTGGTGAACCAGTGCGTGTCGAGGATCACCAACGTGTCCGCGCCGGCTGCGTCGAGGCGGTTCCGCACCTCGGAGAAGCCGGCGACGAGGGTCGTGTCGCGCCCGTGACCCAGACGTACCCGCTGCTCCGCCGGGAGCATGATCGTGGGTTGGTGGCCGAGCACGGCCGCGCCGACGATCTCACCCACGGCCTGCATCTCCTGTGAACGAGTCCCGGCGGATGGACACGTTTTTCACGTCGCAATAGAAGTCGAAGCTCCACTCTCCCCCCTCGCGACCGATTCCCGAGATGCCGGCGCCACCGAACGGCGCCGCCAGGTCGCGCACGAAGAAGCAGTTCACCCACACCGTCCCTGCTCGGATGGCCGCGGCGGTGCGCATGGCGCGGGCCTCGTCGGTCGTGAAGATCGTCGCGGCCAGGCCATAGGCGGTGCTGTTGGCGAGATCGACGGCCTCCGCCTCGGTGGCGAACGGATGCCATGTGAGGACGGGCCCGAAGACCTCCGTCTGGGCAATCTCGCTGTCGGGGGCGGCGCCGGCGAGCAGCGTCGGTGCGTAGAAGAGGCCACCGCGCTCGTGGGGACCGCCACCCAAGAGTGGTCGGGCGCCGGCCGCCGTCGCCCGTTCGACGAAGCCGCACACGCGGGTGAAGTGCTCGGGGTGGATCAACGGTCCGACGCGGGTCGCGAGGTCCCGCGGGTCACCGACGGGCAGCCGGTCGACCGCGGCTCGCACTCTCACCAAGAAGTCGCCGGCGACGCGCTCCTCGACCAGGACACGCGTTCCCGCGAGACACACCTGCCCGGCGTTGATGTACTGGCCGGCCACCTCCTTCGCGGCCGCATCGAGGTCGGCGTCGGCGAACACGACGAACGGGGACTTTCCGCCGAGCTCGAGGCTTACCGGCGCGAGGTTTCCCGCCGCCGCGGCCATGATGCTGCGACCGGTCCCGGGTGACCCGGTGAAGCTGACGCGGTCGACCCCCGGGTGCGCGACGAGCGCGGCGCCCGCGTCCTCGCCGTCACCCTGCACAACATTGAGCACGCCCGCGGGCACGCCGGCCTCGTCGGCGAGGTCGGCGAGGAGAGAGCAGGTGAGCGGCGCCCACTCGGGCGGCTTCAGGACCACCGTGTCGCCGGCGGCGAGCGCGGGACCAACCTTCCACGTCGAGAGCATGAACGGCGCGTTCCACGGGGTCACGAGCGCCGCCACTCCGGCGGGCTCATACCGCACGTGGTTGTCGCTCACGCGGCCCGCGATCGGGTTGTGTGCGAGCGTCCGAGCGAAGTCGGCGAAGAACTCGATGTTGTGCGCGGCACGGTCGATCACGTTCTTCGTGTTCCCGAGGAGCAGGGAGCCGTTGTCCTCCGTCTCCACCCGTGCGAGCTCCTCGCGCCGGGCGCGCACGAGGTCGGCGAGGCGGGCGAGGGTCGCATACCGCCCCGACGGCCCCAGGGCTGCCCACCCTGGAAACGCCCCGCGGGCCGCGTCGACCGCGGCGTCGACCTCTGCCCTCCCGCCCGCGGCTACCTGGGCGAGGCGGGCGCCGTCGATCGGTGAGCACACTTCAAAACGCGTATCTCCACCCGACGCCACCCTCTCGCCGCCGATCCAGTGGTCCGTGGGAACGTCCACCCCGGCCACCACTGCGGTGGCTCCGCTCACGCGAGGACCGAGTCGACGAGTGACCCGTCGATCTCGCGCCGGGCTACCTGGTGCGCAAGCTGGTACGTACGGGAGGCCGACGCGAGGTAGTAGCGCTCATAGAGCTCGTTGCGCTCGCCGAGCGACGACGCTGCGAAGTCCCACGCCGCCCGGAAGAGCGCGACCCGCTCGCGCGCGCCCACTCCGTTGGCGCCCTGGAAGTAGCGAGGGAGAAGCGTGCTCAGCTCGGGGTCGTCGAAGTCTCCCGCCGACGGCGTCGCCAGGAGGTTGTGCGAACCGAGCAACTTCAGGATCTCGTTGACCCGCGGGAACCACCGCGGCAACGTCGGCCGGAGTGCTCGGAACGGCCGCTCGTCGCAGAACCACGTGCCGTTCCCGCAGTCGGCGGCACCGGCCTCGGCCGCCGCCAGCGCGGCCCGGGTGAGCTCGCCGTACGTCCAGAGCTCGCCCAGCATCTCCTTCGTGGCGGCGTCGTCGGCATTGATGGCATCCGCCATCCGGGTGGCGAGCTCGTAAGCGAACTCGAGCTTCACGTGGGCGCGGATCGTGGTCTGCTGCATCACGTTGGCCACCCAACCGGCCGTCATCACCCTGTTGTAGACGTCAACGTCCCCGTCGATGAAGACGCGCTCGCGGGGTACCTCGACGTCGTCGAAGATCACGAACGCGTCCTGCTCGTCGAAGCGGCTGGAGAACGGGCGGTCGAAACGGCCGTGGCGACTCGAGAAGCTGTCCCGACAGAGGACCTTCAGTCCCGGCGTGCTCACCGGCACGACGAAGGAGAGGGCATAGCGCGCCGCGTCCTTCGGTATGGGCTGCCCGGTGTACACGAGAAGCTCGTCGGCGAACGGGGCGAGCGTGGCGAGAACGCGCGCGCCGCGCACGACGATCCCGTGTGCGGTGTCGGCGATCTTGTGGACCGCGACCTCGCCGTCGCCGGCGTCGACCTCGGGAATGCTCTTGTCGACCGTGGGGTGGACGATGGTGTGCGTGAGCGCGAGGTCGCGGCGCGCCAGCTCCTCCTGGTAGGCGACGAGATGGGCGGCGCCAGCCTCGTTCCCGCCGTCGCCGGCCCACACGTCTGCCCTGCCGGCGAAGCCGGCGACGGTCACGTTGAGGTAGTCGGGCGTGCGGCCCATCAAGCCGACAGTGTGCTCCGCGGTGCGGCGGAGCGCGGCGTGGCGGCGCGCCAGGTCTTCGCGCGAGCGGGGGATGACGTGACTCGCGTTCCGCGACTCTCCGGTGCCACTCTCACGCACGAGACAGACGTCGGCCGAGGTGTGCTGGAGGTCGTAGAGCTCGACCATCGTGCGCAGCGCGCCCGCGAACGCCGGGTGGTCGGTGACGTCGGGCACGCGTTCCCCCTCGAGCCAGATCGCGCGGTCGTCACGGAGGCCGTCGAGGTACTCCTTGCCCGTTCGCGCTCCCACCGACCCCCCTCACCGGCCCACGAGATGATTAGAGATCTTATGATTCGGGCGGCGCGGCGTCAACCGTCGCGGGCGGGGCCCTCGGCGAGGAGGCGGTGCAGGAGCTGGGACAGGGTCCGCGTCTCGGCACGCGACAGGGGTGCGAGCCACGCCCGCTCCCGCTCGTGGTGGCCGCGGAAGGCGGTCGCGACCGATTCGCGCCCGCGCGGGGTCAGCAGCACGGCCACCATGCGGCGATCGGCCGACTCGCGCCGGCGCTCCACGAGCCCGTCGCGTTCGAGTGTGTTCAGGACACTCGAGATGCTCGCCCTGGTGACCCCGGCGAGACGGGCGAGCACCCGGGGCTCGAGCGAGCCGGCGGCCCAGAGCGCGAAGAGGATCCGGAAGCCTGCCCACGACAGCCCGCGGGGTCGGTGCACGGCCGATTCGACGTCGGCGCTGACGACATTGGCCAGTCGCATCAGATTGAACACGACCGCAATCGCGTCTCGATCGGCGTCGGGCTCGAGCTCGGCGATGCGCGCGAGCACGACCTCATCGAAGCCGGCTCGATCGGGCACCCCGCGCCCCCGCCGTGTTACGGGCTGGTCTGGCATCGGCGCATTCTGCCCCCGTCTACATGTGGATGCCGCCGTTGGGCTCCAGGGTCTGGCCGGTGAAGAACGAGCTCTCGTCGCTCGCCAGGAAGAGTGCCGCCGTCGCCACCTCGCCGGGATCGGCTAGGCGCGGCAGCGGCGCGGTCGCGGCCACCATGATCCGGAAGGCCTCGTCGATGTCCTTGGTCATCGGGGTGTCGATCGTGCCGGGGCACAGTGCGTTCACGCGGACGCCTCGCGACCCGAGCTCGCCCGCGAGCGACCTCGTGAGCCCCAGGATCCCGGCCTTCGCGGCGGCGTAGTGGGGTACCCCGGGCTGGCCGAGGAGCGCGCCCGCGCTCGAAAGGTTCACGATCGATCCTCCGCCGGCGGCCTCCATCAACGGGATGGCGGCCCGGCAGCAGAAGAAGGTGCCGGACAGATGGACGGCGAGCATGCGCGACCACGACTCGTCGGTGATGTGCGGTGTGATGTCCCAGTGCACGGCGCGGGGAGCCCCGCCCATCACGTCGGCGAGCACCGCGGCCGCGTTCGTGTTCACACGCGCGGTCTCGCCGGGTGCGCCCTCGGAGATCCCGGCGTTGTTCACGAGCACGTCGAGACGACCATGACGGTCGCGCACGTCGTCGAACATGGCCCCCACCGCGGCGCTGCTCGCGACGTCGGCGGCGAATGCCCAGTGGCCACCCTCGCGACGCGGCAGCGCCGCCGCCGTCTGCTCGGCCGCGGTCCGCGCAACGTCATTCACCACCACGGTCGCACCTTCGGCTGCGAAGAGCGCGGCGGTGCTCGCCCCGATGCCGGAGCCCGCGCCGGTGACCAGGGCGATGCGCTCGCGGAGCCGCATGGGTATGCTCCTTCCTCCGACCGTCCGGTCGGTCGGGGCAGGGCCTGACCCTAATCGGAGGACCGGTTCCGGTTAAATCCCGGGGTCTTGCACCGGGGACGCAACTCGTTAGACTGCTCACCGCTTATCCAACAATACTGTCCGACGATCCGCCCCGGAGGCCGGGTCGTCGGCGCCGCGAGAGGCGGGGGGGATCCGATGCACCGTCGGGGTATGCGCGCCATCACTGCGCTCGCGATCAGCGCCGTCGTCTCGGGAGTGGTGGCCGTCGGCGCGCCCGGCACCGCCGGCGCTCGGGGCGGCGGCGAGCAGACGATCGTCATCGCCGCGCTCGGGCCCTTCTTCGACGCGACTACCGGCACTGAGAGCACCGAATGGCCCGCCGCCGTCGAGGCGCGCGTCGAGGCGCTCAACCGATCGGGCGACCTCGGCGACTACACCGTCGAGGTCTTCGAGTGCGACACCGGGCTCGACCCCAACGACACCGAGCAGTGCGCGCGGGACGCGGTCGAGGCGGGGGCCGTCGCGTCGGTGGGCTTCAACGGCACGACGGGCGCCAACCTCCTCCCGATCCTCGAGGGAGCGGGTATCCCCGCCGTGGGCACCGTCCCGGTCAGCCCGGTCGAGACGTCGAGCCCGGTCTCGTTCCCGCTGACCTCGGGTGTGCCCGGGGCCTTCGAAGCCCTGCCGATCGCGATCGGCGACGAGGGCGCCACCAACCAGGCGCTGGTGATCAC
>JBOGFJ010000215.1:0-12994 GCA_050743385.1 Acidimicrobiia bacterium | reverse complement strand
GACTGCGAGGAGACGATCGCGGCGATCCGCTCGGAGACCGGCATCGACGACTACGCGCTGCTCTGGTCGGTGAAGGAGTACAAGAAGGTGCGCGTGCGCTACTTCACCGACGAGTGGGACGACTGGCGTGCGGAGCACGCGACGGTCGGCGCCTAGGAAGCCGAGACCTCGGCGAGCCGACGGGGATCACTCACCCGCCGGCCGCGGACCGAGGAAACGCACGATGGCGTCCGCGACCGCATCGGGACGGTCGACGTGCGGCAGGTGACCGGTGTCGGCAAGCCGCACGATGTCGGCGTGGGGCATCTCCGCCACCATGGCCCGGCCGCTCGATGGAGATGCGAACGCATCGTCGTCTCCCCAGACGAACCGGGTGGGCACCGGAAGGCGGGCCACGTCGTCGCGCATCATCAGGTGAGGGCGCCACCCCCGCAGGGTCGTGACGTTCCGAAGCATGGTGTAGGCGGCACGGTCGACCCCCGGGAGCGCCATTGCCGCGACCATGACCTCGAGGAAGGCTCGCGACAGCCGCTCGGGCCGGGCGACCAGGAGTCGGGCGAACACCTTCTTCCGGAGCACTTCGGGGTCTGTGATCCTGCTCCTGGTGATGAGGGGACCGGTGACGGGGTTTCCCCACAGACGCGGGAACAACGGCAGCTTCCTGTCGAGGCCTGCCGGAGCACCCACGAGGATCAGGCGACGCACCCGATCGGGGTGCGCGACGGCGAACGCCATGGAGAAGAACCCGCCCATGGAGCTGCCGACGAGATCGACCTGGTGAGCCGCGATGCCGTCCATCACGTCGAGCAGCCAGTCGGTGGCGGCCATGCGAAAGTCCACACCCGAGTAGTCGATCGGAGAGCTCAAGCCGCAACCGGGGCGGTCCGCGACGACGACGTGTCCCGGGAGCTTGCCCGCGAGCAGTGCCCACTCGCTCGCCTGCGAGAGGCCGCCATGGACCAGTACGGTCGGCGGTGCACCTTCGCCCCGGCGCAGCACGTACGTGGTGCGCCCTTCCCGGTCAGCCACCCGACGGCTCTCGCCTTCGAAGCCATGGCGCGCGAAGAGAGCGAGGCGTTGCTGCTCGAACTCGTCGACAACGTCGGATGTGAATCCGCTCGAGTCAGCCGATGAGCTCGCCAAGGAGTTCCCCATGTCGGCACCGTACGGGGCAGCCGACGCTCCGTCATCCCGCAAATGGCCCATTCCGTTTCGGGGCGGCGCCTGGGTACTTCTCCCCATCGACGCGTACTCGCACGCCGAGCAGCGGGTCTCAGGTCGAGCGGCGGCGGCGCCGGCGGCGCAGCAACATCCCGGCGAGACCGCCGAACGCCACCGCCGCGCCCGCGAGCGCGGCGTAGCGGAGCGCCGACGGGCGCGTCGGCAACGCGTCGAGGCCCTCGAGGATCGCCTCCTCGTTGGTGTGACGAGGCCGCCAACCGGCCGCCTCGAGCCGGTCGTTGGCGATCACCCATGGGTGGAGCAGGTACGGAACCACGGTGGGAGGAACGTCACCCACCCCCGACGACCACACGCGGCGGAGCACGCGCTCGAGCAGCTCGGCCGGGAGCGCGGGCACGACCGGGCGCGGGAGGAGCGACCGCAGGTCGTCCTGGCTCAGCCAGCCGTCGGCGGCGGCGTTGAACACGCCGGGCAGGTCACTCACCACCGCCAGGAGCAACGCCGAGACGAGATCGTCGACGTGCAGCGCCTGCATCGGCGGTGCCGCGCCTCGTACCCGGAGCGGCGGGCGCCCCAGCAGCAGGCGCGACGGCAGCCGCTCGGCGCCCGGCCCGAGCACCGGGGCGGCACGCAGGGTCGTCACGGTGATACCGGGGTGCTGGTCGGACCATTCGGCCAGCAGCCGCTCCACCTCGGCCGCCTGCACCGCGGGCGAGAAGCCGGGGTTGGGTCGCAACGGCGCGTCCTCGGTGAGGGGGACGGGGTTGTTGGGCCAGGCCCCGTACACGGACGACGGCGACACCCGGACCACCTTCTGCACGCCCACCGCCGCGGCCGCATCGAGCACCCGCCGGGTGCCGTCGACGTTGACCCGGGCCATGAGCCCCTCGTCGAGGATCGGGTCGACGACCCCCGCGAGGTGGACGAGCACCTCGGCCCCCTCGAGCAGCGGCTTGAGCTCGGAGCCGGCGATGTCGACCCGGTGGAACTCGAGGCCACGTACCCGCCGGCGCGGCTCGCGGACGTCGAGGCCGACGAGCCGGCCCCCGATGTCGTCGGCGAGACGAGGAAGAAGGCGCCGGCCGACGAGCCCGGACGCGCCGGTGATGGCGACGGTGACCACGTCCATAGACTTGCCGGGTGACTGACCGTCCACAACCTGACGAACCGGATCCCGACGAGCCCGGACTGCCCGGACTCCCGTTCGGGCCGGGCGCGGCGGGAAACTTCGACCTCGCGCAGCTGATGCGCATGCTCCAGTCGGAGGGTCCGGTCAACTGGGAGGTCGCCCGCCAGGTGGCGGCGTGGGTCGCCCTCGACGGCGGTGCGGAGCGCCCGGTCGAGCCCGGCGCCCACGAGGCGTTCGACGAGCTGGTGCGGGCGGCGCAGACCCACGTCGTCGCCGAGACCGGCCTCACGGCGAGCTTCCGCGCCCCGCTGCGGACGATGGGCCCGAAGGCGTGGGCCGAGCTGCACCTCGACGTGCTGAAGCCGGTGCTCGAGGCGCTCGCCGTGAATCTCGGGCAGGTGATGCGTGACG
The DNA here is from genome assembly GCA_050743385.1 of Acidimicrobiia bacterium. Taxonomy (GTDB): domain Bacteria; phylum Actinomycetota; class Acidimicrobiia; order IMCC26256; family JACDBD01; genus JACDBD01. Next base: position 10,272 of record JBOGFJ010000215.1, on the reverse strand, counting down.
CCGGCCCGGAGGAGCCGGAGCGCGGCGACGAGCCGGCCGTCCCGACCGCCATGCCCGGCATGCCCGGCGGCGCCGACCCGTTCGCCGGGCTCCTCGGGATGCTGGCGCCGCTGCTGCTCGGGCTCCAGGCCGGGTCGATGATCGGTTACCTCGCGCAGCACGCGCTCGGCCGTTACGACCTGCCGCTGCCCACGAGCGACGAGCCCAGTCTCGGCTTCGTGGTCCCCAACGTCGACGCGTTCGAGGACGCGTGGACGCTCCCCCGAGCCGACCTGCGCTTCTATCTCGCGGTGCACGAGGTCGTGCACGCGGCCGAGCGGTCGGTGCCCTGGGTGCGAGAGCGGCTCGTGACGCTGGCGACGGAGTACGTGTCGGCCTACGAGCTCGACACGAGCGCCATCGAGGAGCAGTTCGGCTCGATCGACCCCAACGACCCCGCGTCGCTGAGCGGGATCGCCGAAGACCCGGAGGCGCTGCTGGGCGCGATGGGCTCGCCGCGCCAGGCGGAGGTTCTCACCACGCTCCAGTCGTTCACCGCCGTACTCGAGGGCTATGCCGACACGGTGCTCGAGCGCGTCGGCAACCAGCTGATCCCGTCGTTCGCGCAGATCCACGAGGCGATGCAGCGCCACCGGCTCGAGCGCGGTGAGGCCGAGCGCTTCGTGGAAGGGATGCTCGGCCTCAAGCTCGAGCGCGAGCACTACGAGCGGGGGGCGGCGTTCTGCGCCGGCGTGGTCGAGCGGGCCGGGATGGAGGGTCTGAACCGGCTGTGGGAAGAGGAGGGGAGGCTGCCTACCACCGCCGAGCTCGACGCACCCGGGCTCTGGCTGGCCCGCATCGAGCTGCCGGAGTAGGCCGTGACCATGGACGACGCGCGGAACCGGCAGATCCTTCTCGCCGCCCACCCGGTGGGAATGGTCGAGGAGCACGACTTCGAGCTCGTGGAAGCGCCGGTGCCGTCTGCCGGCGACGGCGAGGCGCTGCTGCGCACCCTCTACCTGTCGCTCGACCCCGCCATCCGGGGATGGATGACCGGCGAGGACACGTACGTGCCCGGCATCAAGATCGGTGACGTGATGCGCGCCGGCGCACTCGCCGAGGTCGTGGAGTCGCGCAGCCCCGAGCTGAACCCGGGCGATCTCGTGCTCGGCATGCTGACCTGGTCCGACTACACCGTCGTGCGGCCGGGCGTCGACATCGTGCGCCCGATCCCCCGCCAGGAGCCGATCACCGCCTTCTTGAGCGTGTACGGCGTGACCGGGCTCACCGCGTACTTCGGTGTGCTCGACGTCGCCCGACCCGTTGCGGGTGAGACGTTCGTGGTATCGGGTGCGGCCGGCGCGGTCGGTTCCGTCGCCGGTCAGATCGCCAAGATCCAGGGGTGCCGCGTGGTCGGTATCGCCGGCGGGCCGGCGAAGTGCGCGTGGGTCACCGACGGGCTCGGGTTCGACGCCTGTATCGACTACAAGAGCGAAGACGTCGAGGCGCGGCTGCACGACACGTGCCCCGACGGGATCGACGTCTACTTCGACAACGTCGGCGGCGACATCCTCGATGCGGTGCTGGGCCAGATCAACGAGCGCGCCCGGATCGCGCTCTGTGGTGCGATCTCCCGTTACAACGACGTCGAGCTCGCCCCCGGACCGAGGAACATCTTCAACCTCGTGCCGCGGCGCGGTCGCATGGAGGGCTTCATCGCCCTCGACTACCTCGACCGCTTCCTCGAGGGGATCCTCCAGATGGGGCAGTGGGTCGACGAAGGTCGGATCAAGTACGCCGAGGAGATCGTCGACGGCCTCGAGGCCGCGCCGAGCGCGTTGCGGAAGCTGTTCACCGGGGAGAACACCGGCAAGCTCATCGTGAAGGTGGCGACATGACGAAGAGCGTCGGCGTCCTGGGTGCGGGCGTGATGGGGAGTGGGATCGCGCAGGTCACGGCGACGGCGGGGTACGAGACGGTCTGCTACGACGTCGACGCCGGCGCGCTCGAGCGGGGCCGCGAGCACGTGACCATCGGCCGCTACGGGCTGGAACGGGGGGTCGAGCGGGGCAAGCTCACGCGCGAGGAGGCCGACGCCACGCTCGAACGGCTCACGTTCACGGCGTGGTTCGACGACGCCGCGACCACCGATCTGGTCATCGAAGCGGTACCGGAGCGGCTCGAGCTCAAGATCCGGGTGTTCCGCGACCTCGACCAGGCGGCGGGTGGCGACACGATCCTGGCGTCGAACACGTCCGGGTTCCCGATCGCCGCCCTGGCGGCGGCGACCGATCGTGCCGACCGCGTCGTCGGTTGGCACTGGGCCTCGCCGCCGGTCGTGATGCGCCTGGCCGAGATCGTGACGGCGCGCGAGACGAGTGACGAGACCGTCGCGGCGGTGAGCGCGGTCGCCGCCCGCTGCTCGAAGAACCCGATCGTGGTCAAGGACACCGCGATGCGCTGGGGTTTCGTCACCAACCGCGTCTACTTCGCCATGATCGCCGAGGCCCAGAGGGTCGTCGACGAGGGCATCGCCAACGCCGCCGACGTCGACCAGCTCATGATCGACTGCTTCCGCTGGCCCACCGGCCCCTTCGGCATGGTCCAGGGCGCCACCGAGGGCTGGTCCTCCTAACCTTGACGTTTTGGCGTCGCCTACGTCCAACAGTTGTGGGTAGGTGACGCCAGAACGGCCCTAGAACCAAGTCATCGCGAACGGGGCGGCGTCGGTGCGGAACATGGCGTCGGCGCGGGCGAGCGCGCCGGGTGTGCGTTCCTCGACCAGACCGGCCCGCGCCAGCGTCGAGAAGGTGACGTCGCCGAGGTAGGCGGCGCCGAGGTCGGCCACCGCCAGCACCAGGTCGGGGTCGGCGTCTGTGGGCGCGGCGTCGGCACCGTCGGGGCCGGCGTCGAGCACGAAGCGGCCCGCGGCGGCGCCGTCCGGGCGGAGCTCGTCGACCACCTCGAACACGACCCGGCCGGAGGTCGGGTACCGCCGCGCGGCCAGGGCCGCCGGGACATCGAGCAGGCGCACCCACAACTCGTCGGAGAGCTGGGTCACCTGGAACCGGCGCGACTCGACGAGCAGCCAGCGCAACGGCTCGTCGACCGGGCACGCCCCCGTCGCGATCGTCTCGACGAGGTCGATGTCGCACAGGTAGCGCCAGAGCGCCGTGCGCGCCTCGGGCGTCACCGTCACGAGATCGCCCAGCTCGAGGCGGTTGCGGCCGAGGTTCGACTCCCACTTCTCCACGATGCGGTAGGAGGCAAAGCCGTCGAGCGCGCGCGCCGGCGACTCGTAGGTCGCGAAGAAGCGCGTGCCTGCCTCCTTCTCGTCGAGCCAGAAGAACTGGTCGCTCCACCACTCGGGGATGCGCGAGACGGCACCGGGGCGCACGCGGCGGGCGCGGTCGAAGATCTCGGGGAAGGCCTTGCGCGCGGTCTCGTCGTCGACGATCCGGACCCGTCCACCACCCGGCGGGGGCCGCAGGAACGCGCTGTGACGCCGTTCGAGCGTGAAGCCGATCGTGCTGGTGGCGACGCCGTAACCGAATCGGCGGTAGATCCCACCCTCGGACGCGTGAAGCACCGCCATCGACTCGCCGCGCGCGACCGCATCGTCGAGCTGCCGGCGCATGATCTCGGTGAGGATCCCGCGCCGCCGATGCGTGGGGAGCACCGCGACCCAGCTCACGGCGGCGACAGGCACGAGCGCGCCGCCCGGAAGTGTGAGCTCGAACGAGTAGAGCCGACCGGTACCTACGATCTCGTCCTCGTCGAAGGCGGCGAGCGTGCGGTCGAGCTCGTGGTTCGTCCACTCGAGCTCGAGGCGCTGCGGATGACGGACGTGCACGCCGAACCCCGTCATGGACGCCTGGACGAAGGCGGCGACCTCGTCACGGTTGATCGGACGGAGCTCGAAGGTCATGGTCCCGTTCTATCGGAGGCGGCAGGCGCGCCGAGCGGAAATTACCCGTCCTCGGGCGCACGTTCGGGCGGGTCGGCCGATGCGGGTCGCCTCCGGGCAGAGCGCGCCGGCGGGCGCCCGGGCGGAGGCTCGACCGTCGACTTGGTCGGGCGCCGGCGCCGGTTCCACCACCGGCGCGCGCGCGACATGCCCTCCCGGAACCCGTTCCGGACGACCGCGCGGGTGCGCTCGGCCCGTCGCCGTCGCCGTTCCACGCGTTCCCCGGCCGCCCGCATCCCGAACAAGTAGGAGATCCCGCCGGCGCCGAGCGCGAGCGCGAGCGCGAACATGCCCAGCGTCTTCGCGATCGGGATGAGCCCGAGCAGACCGCCGACCACCCAGATCAGCTGGAAGCGGGTCTCGAACCGGGCGAACGACCGGCCGCGCACGGCGTCGGGAGCGTCGCGCTGCATGATGCTGTCGAAGCCCACCCGACCGCAGGCGGCACCCACCGCGACGAGCAGCGCGGTCACTGCGAACGCAGCGGTCGACGCCGAGCGCGAGGCGAACAGCCCGACGAGCGCCGGCGCCAGCAACCCACTCACGAGGATGATCTCCTCGCGCATGTAACGACGCAGGAGTGGGGCGATCACCACACCCAGGAAGCCGCCGATCCCACCGGCAACGAGCGCGACACCGAGGGAGAAGACCGAGTCTTTGAGGGCGAACGCGACGAAGAACGTGTAGAAGCCCACCGCCCCGCGGAGCAGTCCGAACGCGCTGCCGGCGAGGATGATGCTCGGCGCGTGGAGCTCCTGGCGCTCGAGCTGGGTCTCGCCGGGGGGTTCCGGCGCCGGCCGCGGGAGCTTGAGCGCGAGCACGGCCGCGAAGAAGAACACCACGGCCGCGGCAATGAGCGCGTAGCTCGAGTCGTCGAACAGCTTCACCAGGCCGGCGGCGGGGACCCCGCCCGCGGCCGCGCCGATCACGCTGATGAGAGCCAGCCGCGAGTTGGCCTCGACCAGCTGCTTGTCGTCCTTGACGAAGCCGGGGACGAGCGCGCTCTTGGCGATGGAGTGCGCCTTGCCGAGCACGAGGATGCCGAACGCCTCGGGGTACAGGAGCGGGCTCTCGAGGTGGCGTGACAGCAGGAACGCCAGCACCATGCGGCCGAGGCAGGACACCACGATCATCATCCGCCGCCCGCCCTTGGAACGATCGAGCGCGGGCCCGACGACCGGGGCGATCACCGAGAACGGCGCGAGGGTCAGCGCCAGATAGAGGAGGACACTCCCGCGGGCGGCGCTGGTGGGGGCGGTGAAGAACAGCGATCCGGCCAGCGAGACGGTGACGCACGCGTCGCCGATGATCCCCGCCCCCTGCACGGCGGCGAGACGTGCGAACGGCGTAGGGCCGGCAAAGCGCGGATCGGTCGACATTCCCGCCGGTCACGTTACCGCCGAGGTCTGACGACGACTGTGGCGATCACTCGCCGGACTGTTCATCTTCCCGTGTTGCGATCGAAACCGCGTCGTAACGAGCGGCCGGTAACGTCACGCTTGCACGCCCGGACCGGATCCCCCACCGGCCCGCCGGCATCCGGTGACCCGCCCCTGCCACGGGCGGGTCGCCGTGTGCCAGGCCCCGGAAGCCGAACGAGGATGACCGGTACCATGGACCACATGGCCAGCCTCGACACGTCCATCGAGGCCGCGGACGAGGGCCCGGTGCCCGAGCACGAACCCCAGCTCCGCTACCTCAATCGCGAGCTCTCCTGGCTCGACTTCAACGGACGCGTGCTGGCGCTCGCCGAGGACCCCTCGGTGCCTCTGCTCGAACGGGCGAAGTTCCTCGCGATCTTCAGCCAGAACCTCGACGAGTTCTTCCAGGTGCGCGTGGCGGCGCTGTCACGCCAGGTCGAAGCCGGCCTGCGCACGCCCTCACCCGACGGGCGCGACCCGGCCGAGCAGCTACGCGCCATCCGTGAGCTCGTCGACGAGCTCGTCAGCCGCCAGTCCACGGTGTTCACCAAGGACGTCGCGCCGGCGCTGGAGGAGGTCGGCATCGGCTTCGCCGACTGGGACGACCTCTCCGATGCCGACCGCGCTCACCTCGTAGCGGTGTTCGAGGAGCGGGTGTTCCCGGTGCTCACGCCGCTGGCGGTCGACCCCGCGCACCCCTTTCCCTACATCTCGAACCTGTCGCTGAACCTGGCGGTGGTGGTGCGCGACCCGGCCACGGAGGTCGTGCGCTTCGCCCGGGTGAAGGTGCCGCCGCTACTCCCGCGCTTCGTCGTGATGCCCGACAACGAGCGGTTCGTGCCACTCGAGCAGGTGATCGCGGCCCGCCTCGACGCCCTGTTCCCGGGGATGGAGATCCTCGCCCGCCATCCCTTCCGCGTGACCCGCGACGCCGACTTCGAGCTGTCCGACGACGCCGAGGACCTCCTGGAGGCAATGGAGACGGTGCTGCGGCGGCGCACGAAGTTCGGCCGGGTGGTGCGGCTCGAGGTCGACGCGTCGATGCCCGGGGAGGTACGCGACACGCTCTGCCGGGAGCTCGAGCTCACCGACGCCGAGGTATCGGTGATCGAGGCACCGCTCGACCTCGGCGGGTTGTGGGCGCTCCATGCCCTCGACCGTCCCGAGCTGAAGGACGAGCCCTGGACACCCCAGACGCAGCCGGCGCTCGCCCGGGGCGACTCCAACGCGTCGCCCGACATGTTCCGGGTGCTCCAGGCCGGCGACGTGCTCGTGCACCATCCGTACGACTCGTTCGCGACGTCGGTGGACGCGTTCGTCGACCAGGCCGCGCGCGACCCGAACGTCCTCGCAATCAAGCAGACGCTGTACCGCACCGCCGGCCCCGACACCGCGCTCGTCCGGTCGCTCATCCACGCCGCCGAGCAGGGCAAGCAGGTGGTGGCGCTGGTCGAGCTCAAAGCGCGCTTCGACGAGCAGGCCAACATCGAACGGGCGCAGATGTTCGAGGACGCCGGCATCCACGTCGTGTACGGCCTGGTGGGGCTCAAGACCCACGCCAAGATCCTCCTGGTCGTGCGCCAGGAGATCGACGGCATACGCCGCTACTGCCACGTCGGGACCGGGAACTACAACCCGAAGACCGCGATGCTGTACGAGGACGTCGGGATCCTGTCGTCGGATCCCGACCTCGGCGCCGACCTGTCGGAGCTGTTCAACTTCCTCACCGGCTACAGCCGCCAGGGCGAGTACCGGAAGTTGCTCGTCGCCCCTCTGACCTTGCGACCGGCGATGGTCGAGCGCATCCGGCGCGAAGCCGACAAGGGCAGCGAGGGCCGGATCACCCTGAAGATGAACAGCCTCGTCGACCCCGCGCTCATCGACGCGCTCTACGACGCCAGCCGCCGGGGAACGGCGATCGACCTGATCGTCCGCGGCATCTGCTGCCTCCGTCCCGGCGTGCCGGGGATGTCGGAGAGCATCAGGGTCCGCTCGATCCTGGGCCGGTTCCTCGAGCACTCGCGCGTCTACCGCTTCGGCGCCGACCCCGTCACCGCCGAGTACCTCATCGGGTCGGCCGACCTCATGCCCCGCAACCTCGACGGCCGGGTGGAGGCGCTCGCCCCGGTCACCGAGCCCCGGCTGCGGGCGCGCCTCGCCGAGATGCTCGAAATCAACCTCGCCGACGACGTGCTCGCGTGGGAGCTCGGGAGTGATGCGACCTGGCACCGGGTGCCCACCGTCGAGGGTGTCGACACCCACCATCGCCTCCGGGAGCTGGCCGTCGCCCGCGCGCTGACGACAACCGCACGCGCCGCTGATGCGCGAGCGTGAGGTCAAGCTCGCGCCGGCACCGGGCTTCCGACTCCCCGACCTGACCGGGGTCGCCCCCGACGTCGAGGCCGGCACGAGCGAGACGATCGAGCTCCACGCGACCTACTTCGACACTGCCGACCTGCGCCTGGCGCGGGCCGGCGCCAGCCTGCGCCACCGCAGCGACGAAGGCTGGACGGTCAAGCTGCCCGAGCCCGGTGCCCGCCGGGAGCTGCTCACGCGCCAGGAGCACCACTTCGACGGCCCGACCGGCGCCCCGCCCACCGCCGCCCTCGATCTCGTGCTGGGTTTCGTGCGCACCGCCCCGGTGCAGGCCGTGACCCGGGTCCGCACCCGCCGAGCACGGGTGGAGCTCCTCGACCGCGAAGGCAAGCCCGTGGGGGAGGTGGTCGACGACGAGGTGTCGGTGCTCGACGGCCGCCGCGTCGCGGCACGCTTCCGCGAGCTCGAGGTCGAGCTGCGTGAGGACACCGACGACGCGCTCGCGTCCGCCGTCGTCGGGCGCTTGCGCGCTGCCGGCGCGGGCGAGCCCGACCCGATACCGAAGGTCGTGCGTGCGCTCGGGCCCCGGGCGCTCGAACCACCCGATGTGCCGCCACCGTCGGTCGAGGGCGGCGACGCGGGCGTGGTCGCGCGCGCGGCGCTGGCGGCATCGGTCGCTCGTCTCGTCGCGCACGACCCCGGCGTCCGGCTGGGCGACGACCCCGAGGCGGTCCACCAGGCGCGGGTGGCGACGCGGCGCCTGCGCTCCGACCTGCGTACGTTCCTTCCGCTGCTCGACGACGAGTGGGCCCAGTCCCTCCGAGACGAGCTGAGGTGGCTCGGCACCGCGCTCGGCGCCGTCCGCGACGCCGACGTCCTCCTCGAGCGGCTGCAGGCGAAGATCGCACGGCTCCCGCACCAGGATCGCGTGGTCGCGGCGAGACTGCTCGATCAGCTGCACGCCGAACGCGACCGCGCTCGCGCCGAGCTGCTCGTCGTGATGCACGGGGAGCACTACCTCGAGCTGCTCGACCGGCTCGTCGCCGCCGTCCGCGCTCCCGCGCTGACCGACGAGGCCGAGAAGCCGCCCGACATGCTCGGGTACCTGGCGCGCACGCCGTGGAAGCACCTGGCGACGGCGGTCGACGCGCTCGACGACGAGCCGTCCGACGCCGCGCTCCACGAGGTGCGCAAGCGGGCCAAGCGGGTCCGCTACGCCGCCGAGGCGGCCGCGCCCGTGGTGGGCAAGCCCGCCCGCCGCTTCGCCGCCGCGATCGAAGACGTGCAGGACCTTCTCGGCCGACACCAGGACGCGGTCGTCGCCGAGGAATGGCTGCGGAAGGCCCTGACGGCAGCCTCGCCGCGCGAGACGTTCGTGATCGGCCAGCTGGTCGCGATGGAGCAGGCCGACGCGGCCGGCGCCCGGGCCGAATGGCCGGGAGTCTGGAAGGCCGCCGGTCGCAAGCGGCTCCGCACCTGGCTCTGACCGCATGCGCCTCCCCTTCCGACGCCCGGTGGTCCGCGCCGCCGGCGGTGTGGTTCGGCGGGGGTCGGAGCGGGGGCAGGTCGAGGTCGCGGTGGTGCACCGTCCCCGCCACGACGACTGGTCGCTGCCCAAGGGGAAACTCGATCCGGGTGAGTCGTGGCGAGAGGCGGCGCTCCGCGAGGTCGAGGAGGAGACGGGCTTTCGGTGCCGGCCCGTACGCCGGCTCGGGCGCACCAGCTACCGCGACGCCAAGGGTCGCCCGAAGGTCGTGCGCTACTGGCTCATGGACCTCGCCGACGGCGAGGACGGCGAGGGGTTCAGCCCCAATCGCGAGGTCGACGAGCTGCGCTGGTGTACTCCCGAAGCGGCGGCCAAGCTGCTCTCGTACGAGCGCGACCGGGTCCTGGTCGCGCCGCTCGCCGGTGAGTAACGTGCGCGCGCAGTGACGATCTACCTGGTCCGGCACGGCAAGGCGGGCGACCGCGGCAGCTGGGACGGTCCCGACGACCTCCGGCCGCTGTCGAAAGCGGGTCGTCGCCAGGCCGAGGGCCTCGTCGAGCAGCTCGACGGCGCACCCGTCGAGCACGTCGTCACCAGCCCGTTCGTCCGCTGCCGCCAGAGCGTCGAGCCACTGGCGGAGCGTCGCCGGCTGCCGGTCGACCTCGCCGACGAGCTCGCCGAGGGCGCGCGGGTCGGCGACGCGTTCCGTCTGATCGACAAGTTCGCCTACGCGCTCGCCAACGCGGTGCTGTGCACCCACGGCGACGTCGTCGGCGACGTGCTCGACCACCTCGCCCGTCGCAGTGTGCCGCTCGGAGCGAACATGAAGTTCGAGAAGGGCTCCACCTGGGTGCTCGAGGTCGACGGGGGCGAGATCGTGTCGGGCCGGTACGTTCCCGCGCCCAAGTGACGCGGCCATTCCTCGACGTCGACTCCCTGCTCGAGGTGCTGGCCGCCGGCGCCCGCGAAGACGACGGCGAGGAGCTCGACGCTCTCGCCCACCACCTCCAGTGCGCGGCGGCGCTCGCCGAGCGCGCGCCCGGCGACGCCGAGCTCCAGGCCGCCGGGCTCGTGCACGACGTCGCCTCGACCGTGTGGCCCGG
>JBOGFJ010000214.1:0-7523 GCA_050743385.1 Acidimicrobiia bacterium | reverse complement strand
TCGATGGCGTACACGGGCAATCTCGTCGACGGACTCCTGCGTGCCGAGGCCGCCCCGGCCGCGGCCGGGCGCGCGTACTGGATCGCCGATGACGAGCCCTACGCGCTCCGTGACATCCTCGCCGGTGTGCGCACCGCCCTCGAGGCGGAAGGGCTCTCCGTGTCGCAGCGTCAGCCGCGTGTTCCCGCCGCAGCGGCCGCGTTCGCGGAGCGCGTCGACCGCGTGCTCCAGAGGCGGGGCCTGTATCTGCAGCCCGCGCACGTGATGGGCGAGCTGGGGCACACGATCGCGTGCGACATCTCGCGGGCCCGCACCGAGCTCGGCTACGAGCCCGCCACCGGGCTCGTCGAAGGGATGCGAGCGAGCGTGCGCTGGTGCCTCGAGCGCGGTGACGCCCTGTGAACGTGCTGATCACCGGGGGGAGCGGGTACTTCGGCACGGTGCTCACCGACCTCGCACTGGCGCGCGGCGATCGCGTGCGCATCTTCGACGTCAACCCGCCGGCGCCCCGAGAGGGCGCGGTGGAATACGTCGCCGGCGACGTGCGCGACCGGGGCGCGTTGCGCGCCGCGTGCGAGGGGATCGACGCGGTGCTGCACAACGTCGCCCAGGTGCCGCTCGCGCGCGACCGCGAGTTGTTCTGGTCGGTCAACGTCCTCGGGACGGCCAACTTGCTCGTCGCGGCACGCGACGCCGGTGTCGGGAAGGTGGTGCACACCTCGTCGAGCGCGGTGTTCGGGATCCCGGATGCCAACCCGGTCACCGAGGACTCGCGGTGCCGCCCGCTCGAGGCGTACGGCCGGGCCAAGCTCCAGGCCGAGGTGCTGTGCCGGGAAGCGGTCGACAGCGGGCTCGACGTCACCGTCGTGCGCCCGCGCACCATCCTCGGCCACGGGCGTCTCGGGATCATGGCGATCCTGTTCGAGTTCGTCGCCGAAGGCGCGCCCGTCTTCGTGCTCGGCGGAGGTGCAAACCGGTACCAGTTCGTGCACGCGTCCGACCTCGCCGACGCGTGCCTGAAGGCGGCGGCGCGGGAGAAGCCCGCTGTTTACAACGTCGGCGCCACCGAGTTCGGCACGATGCGCGAGACGCTCCAAGCGCTCGTCGACCACGCCGCCACCGGATCGCGTGTGCGGTCGCTCCCGACCGGGCCGGCGCGCGCCGGCATGCGGGCGCTTGCCGGCCTCGGGCTGGCGCCGTTCGCGGCCTACCACTGGCTCCTCTACGGCGAGTCACTGTGGTTCGACACGACCCGTGCCCGTACCGAGCTCGACTGGCAGCCGGTCCACTCGAACGCGTCGATGGTCGTCGAGTCGTACGAGTGGTTCCTCGCGCACCGCCACGAGCTCGGCGCCGCTCAGGGGTCACACCACCAGTCGCCGGCGCGGCTGGGCCTCCTGCGCGTCTTGAAGCGGCTGCCTTGACCGGAGGCGCGTACGTGGCAGGGTCGTGGGCGGTCGCGGCCGTCGTCGCGTCCCTCGCCTGGGGTGCGTGGCGGCTGCGCGCCGGGCTGCTGCCTGAGTGGTCGGGCCCGCCCGCGCGGCTGGCGGAAGTGACGATCGGGCTCGCCGTCCTGATCCTCGCCGCGCAGGCGTTGGGATCGTTCGGCGCGTTCGAGCGCTTCCCGCTCCTGTTCGTGTACGTCGCCGTCGGCGTCGCGCTGGGTCTGCTGGGTGGCCGACTCCACGGCTCACGCGGCGTCGGTCCCGACCCGGCACCGTCGCTGCCGCGCGAGCCGCGCGCCGAAGTCGTTGCCGCGGTGGTGGCGACGGCGGTGGTGGCGACGCAATGGGCGTCGCACACCGCGGTTGCGCTCAGCCGGGGGATCACCCAGCCCGACAGCCTCTGGTACCACGCGTCGTTCGGCGCCCGGTTCGTGCAGACCGGCAGGGTCACCGGGTGGTCCGAGACGGGACTGGAGGACCTCGCGACGCCGCTGCACGGCGCGATCCCGCTCAACGGCAGCCTCGTGCACGGCATCGTGATTTTGCCGTTCGGCTACGACGTGCTCTCGCCGCTGCTGAACCTCGGGTGGGCGGCGCTGGCCCTGCTCGCGGCGTGGTGCCTCGGTCGGCGCTACGGCGTCGGTGCGCTCGGCGTGCTCGGCGCGGTGGTCGTGCTTGGCCTCCCCACGCTCGCGGGCACACAGCCGGGACAGGCCGCCAACGACGTCGTCACCGCAGCGCTGTTCCTCACCGCGATGGCGTTGCTGCTGGAGGGAGAGCTCGCGCCGGTACCGACGGGCTTGGCGGCGCTGGCGGGTGGGATGGCACTCGGCACGAAGCTCTCGGTGACGGTGGTGCTCGGTGTCGTCACGATCGGGATCCTCTTCCTCGCTCTCCGGGGGCGGCGCTGGACGACCGCGCTCGCGTGGTGCGGCGCGCTCGCGGTATCGGGTGGGTTCTGGCTCCTGCGCAACTGGGTGGTCGCGGGCAATCCGACACCGTGGACCGACGTCAACCTCGGTCCCTGGACGCTCGACGCCACCATCAACTCCCGGCCCAACCTCATCGGCTACCTCGACGAGTGGGAGACGTGGGACCGCTTCATCCTGCCGGGTCTCTCCACCGCGTACACACGTGGGTGGCCGGTGCTGCTCGCGGTGATCCTCGCCGGCGCGCTGCTGGCGGTCATCCGGCCGCTGCGTCCGATCGAGCGGTTCGCCGGCGCGGGGATCCTCGTCACGATCGTGTACCACCCGTTCATCCCGAACATGGGTGACCTCGGCGGCGGTGTGTTCGTGTTCACGCTGCGCTATCTGACGCCGGTGCTGATGCTCGGGTTCGCCCTCCTCGCGCTGCAGATCGCGGGTGCGCGCATCGTGTGGCGACGGGCGTTGCTGATCGCCGCTCTCGGGCTCGTGGTTGCCAACGCGTTCGCCCGCCACGACGAGCGCATCCCCGCGTGGCCCACCGACCAATTGCTGCCGGGCGTGATCGCCGGCACGGGCGTGCTCGCGGTCGCGTTCGCGTGGCAGCAACCCCGTTCCCGCCTGTGGGTGAGGAGCGTGGCCGTCGCCGCGGTCGCCTTCGTGGTGGTGGGTTGGGTCGGCGGCTGGTTCGTGCAGGAGCGCTACCTCGACCGGCGTTATGCCGATGCCGGTTTGCCGCTCGACGGTGCGAACGCCCTATTCCGTGACGTGCGCGACGAACGGGTCGCCGTCTTCGGCACCGAGGAGCTGTACCCGATGTTCGGGCTCGACCTGTCGAACCGGGCTGGGAAACAGCCGGCACCATCGGGCGCGACCGACGGCGAGCTCTGTGAGGGCTGGCGCCGCGTCCTCAACGACGGCGACTACGACTACATCGTCATGGGCCACCAGCCGTTGACGGATCTCGGCCCCGCCGAGGCGTGGATCGAGTCCGACGCCGCCGTCACGCAGGTGCTGCGGGACCGGGAGTCGGTCGTGTACCGCGTCACCGGCCCCCTCGATCCGGACGGCTGCGCCTGATGCCGGGCGCCGGGCTGGCGCCGGTCACATACGGGGCCGGCTCGGCGGCCGTCCTCGCTGTCGCCGTTGCGCTGGCGTGGGGTTCCTGGTGGCTTCGGCGCGCGGTGCTGCCGGCGTGGTGGGGGCCGCCGGCGCGGCTCGCCGAGGCCGTGATCGCGCTGACGGCGCTCGTCGGCACCGCGCAGCTCCTCGGCGTGGTGGGCGCGCTCTCCCGCGGCCCGGCGCTCCTGGCTCTCGTCGCGGTCGGCGTCGGCATGGGCGTGGTGGGAGCGCGGATCGTTCCCGATCCTCCGCCACCTGCGCCCATCCCCGCGTTGGCGCGGCCCCGCGTCGAAGAGACGGTCGTGGCCGCGCTGGCGGTGGCGGTGCTGGCGGCGCAGTGGGTCTCGCACGCGGCGTTCGCACTGTCGCGGGGAATGACGCACGCCGACACGCTCTGGTACCACGGGCCGTACGCGGCGCGCTTCGTGCAGGACGGCCGGGTCACCGAGCTGGTCGACCGCAACGACGTCATCCAGGCCTATTTCCCCCTGAACTCGCAACTCGTGCACGCGCTTGCGATCCTGCCCTTCGACCGGGACGTGCTCTCGCCGCTGGTGAATCTCGGCTGGGCCGCCCTCGCGCTCCTGGCGGCGTGGTGCATCGGGAGGCGCCGCGGGCTCGGCCCGCTCTGCGTTCTCGGGACCGTGGTCGTGCTCGCGCTGCCGATGCTGGCGGGTACGCATCCGGGCCAGGCGTCGAACGACGTGGCCTCCGCCGCGCTGCTGCTCGCCGCGGTTGCCCTGCTCTTCGAGAGCGGGCTCGCGCCTGCGCCCACGGCCGTGGCCGCGCTGGCCGCCGGCCTCGGGCTCGGCACCAAGCTGACGGTTGCCGTTCCCCTGCTGATCGTGAGCGTCGGGGTGGTCGCGCTCGCGGTGCGAGCTCGCCGGAATCTGACAGCCCTCGTGTGGTGCGCCGGCCTCGCGCTCACGAGCGCGCTGTGGTTCGTGCGCAACTGGGTGGTCGCCGACAACCCACTGCCATGGTTCGAGCTCGAGCTCGGTCCGCTCTCCCTGCCGGCCCCCGCGCGCGAGGAGGGCGCCTCGGTCGTCGATCGCATCACGGACGGGTCGGTGTGGAGCGATCTCTTCCTCCCCGGTCTGTCGCAGGGTCTCGGCCGGTTCTGGCCGCTCGTGCTCGGGGTCGTACTGATGAGCATGGTGATCCTCGCCGTGCATCCGGACGGCCCGCTCGAGCGGGTCGTGGGCCTCGCATTGATCGCCGGCTTCGCGGGCTACCTGGTGACACCGACATCAGGGGGGCTCAACTTCACCTTCAACCTGCGGTACCTGAGCCCCGTCCTGCTCGTCGCGGTCACTGCCCTCCCGATCACGCTGCCGGGAGTGGGCTCGCAGCTGCGGCGCGCGACGTTGGCGGTCTTCGCCGCGCTCGTCGTAGTCGACGCGTTCTCCCGGCACCACGAGCGGATCGTGGCGTGGCCGACGGGCTACCTGGGTCCCGGTGTGCTCGCCGGTCTGGCGGTGATCGCGATCGTTGTCGTGTTCAGGCGGGCGCATCCGCGGGCGCGACGTCGGGTCGTGTGGTCCGCGATCCTCGCCGTCGCGGTTGTTGCCGTCGTGAGTGGCTGGTTCGTGCAGCGCCAGTATCTCGACCAACGCTACGCCGACGCGGGGTTGCCGCTCGATCCCGTGAACGCCGCGTTCCGCACGGTCAGCAACGAGCGCGTGGCGGTGTTCGGGACCGTCGAGGTGTACCCGATGTTCGGCCTCGATCTCTCGAGCCGGGCGACGCTGGTCGGCAGGCCCGGCACCCGGAGTCGCGAGCCCTGCCGCGAGTTCCGGGAGATCCGGGCCGGCAGCTACGGGTACGTCGCGCTCACGCAGTTCGGTGTGGTCTCCGGGTCGAGGCCGCCCGAAGCCTGGTTCGCCCGCGATCCGAACGCTACCGAGGTCGCGCGGTCCGGGGACAACGTCGTGTACCGCATCGACGGCCCGCTGCACCCTGAGGAGTGCGAGTGAGCTCGGCCCGGTCAGCGCGTTCGCGCGGGCTCGAGCTGCTCGCCGTCTTCCACCGACACGGTGCGGCGGCGTGACCACAGGTGCACGACCGGCACGGCGGCGGCCAGGGCGAGGAAGGGGAGCGCGGGCACGTGGAAGCGCGGATTCCCCCAGAGGCCCAGCGGCACCAGGACCAACGAGAGGCCCGCGATGCCCACGAAGAGCCGCGCCGGCCGGCGGCCGCGGAAGAAGGCGACGAAGCCGACGGCGGCGAGCGCGAGCGCCGCGTAGAAGTACCAGTCGGCGGTATGGGCGAGAGTCGTGCGCACGCGGTTCCCGAGGAACGGGCCGCCGGTCTTGTTCTCGGCCTCTCCGAGCCCGTCGTGGTCGCTCTTCCCCATGTACCACGCCCGCTTGAAGATCTGCTGGAGCTCCTTCTCGGGGTGCTCGACGACGAAGCGGATGGCCTTGCGCGTGTTCCCCGAGTTGCGGTCAACCTCCGACTTGTCGGGTGAGACGCAGCCGTCGTGGCTCGCGAACCGGAACGCGCCGGTGGCATCGAGCGAACGGTCGATGCACAACGTGTCGCCCATGTTGGTCGAGAACACGACGGGCGAGTCCATCACCACGATGTTGCGCACCGTCCACGGCGTGACCAGCACCACGATCGGTAGCACCGCCCATCCGAGACCGACGAGGGCGCGTCGCCACCCGCTCGTGATCACGAGCGCGACCCCGAGGCCGATGAGGAAGAGCAGCGAGAACGGTCGCACGAGCGCCGAGACCCCCAGCACGGCGCCGAAGACGCCGAGCCGCAGCCGGTCGGGCGGGCCGGTCGACCAACGGTGGGTCGCGAGCACGGCCACCGCCGCGAGCACCAGGAAGATGAACGACGTCTCGACCATGAAGGCGGCGGTGTAGAAGACGAGGTTGGGCCACACCGCGGTGATGCCGGCGGCGACGAGGCCGACGCGGGGGCCGAACAGCGCGCGGCCGATGACGAAGACGAGCGCGACCGAAAGGGTCCCCATGGCGGCTTGGACGAGGTTGGTGGTGAGGGGCAGGTTGTCGGGCATCGGTGTATGGCCGATGAACCAGAACAGCCCCGCGAGGAGCGCCGGATAGCCGATCGGGTAGTACGCCGTGGCCTCGCCGGTCACGTAGCTCACGTACCCGTGGCCGTCGGCCAGCTCGTTGCCGTAGTACCAGTAGGAGTACGCGTCGCCCGAGAGCACCGCGCTCGCCGGCGCGCCCCGGTTGGCGTAGAACGCCCAGAAGACGCGCACGCAGCCTGCGACGACGAGGATCGCGATCAGCCAGTTCCGCTGCCGCGGCGTCAACGCTTCGACCGCGGGCTCGGACCTTGTGTCAACGTCACCCCGGCCGCTCACGCGAGGATGGTAACCGGAGCGCGCATCGCGACTGCGGGCGGTCGAGGCCGCTCCGCTAGATTTCGCAGGTGCGCGGTGCCATCGACGAACGGTCGCGCGTCGCGTCGCGTCTGTTCCTGGCCTCGGTGGTTGCGGCCCTCGTGTCGATCGTGGTCGCGACGGCGCGCGGGATCCGTCGCGGCTGGCTCCCGGTCGGCGACGACGCGCTGTTCGCGATCCGGACGCACGATGTGTTCACGATCGACCACCAGCCGCTGCTGGGGACGTGGTCGTCGGCGTCGACGACAACCGCCGCCGACGTCAACCATCCCGGCCCGCTCCTGTTCGATCTGCTCGCGCTGCCCGCCCGGCTGTTCGAGGGCGGTGCGGGGATCGCGCTCGGTGTCGCCCTCATCAACGGCGCCGCGGTGATCGGGATCGCGGTGTTCGTCTACCGGCGCGGGGGTCCGCTGCTCGCGACGGTCGCGATGACCGCGGTGGCAGCCCTCGAGTGGTCGATGGGGAGCGAGGTCCTGTACGAGCCTTGGGGCCCGCACGTCGTGTTGTTGCCGTTCTTGTTCTTCCTGGTGCTCGTGTGGTCGGTCACCTGCGGTGACCTCGTCGCGCTCCCGTTCGCGGTCGGCGCCGGCAGCTTGGTGCTCCAGACGCACCTGAGCTACGCGTTGCTCGTGCCGCTGCTGGGCG
>JBOGFJ010000213.1:0-2126 GCA_050743385.1 Acidimicrobiia bacterium | reverse complement strand
TCGAAGTAGCGGCCGAACGGCCGCTCGTGCACGGTCATCCCGTCGAAACTCTACGTGGGGCTACTCGTCGATGGCGTACCGACTGAGGAGCCCGCGGGCGATCACGAGCCGTTGGATCTCGTTCGTGCCCTCGCCGATGATCATCAGCGGCGCGTCGCGGTAGTAGCGCTCGACGGGCAGTTCGGTCGTGTAGCCCATGCCGCCGTGGATGCGGAGGGCCTCGGTGGCGATCTCGAACGCGGCCTCGCTCGCGAACAGCTTCGCCATCCCCGCCTCGACGTCGCAGCGGGCACCCGCCTCCTTCAGCGCGGCGGCGTGCTCGGTGAGGAGACGCGCCGCCTGGAGTCGGGTGCCCATGTCGGCGAGCTTCATCTGGATCGCCTGGTGCTGCGCGATCGGCTTGCCGAATGTCTGCCGCTCCTGGGCATACCGGATGGCGGCCTCGAACGCGGCCCGGCCGACCCCCACCGAACGGGCGGCGATGTTGATGCGCCCGACCTCGAGCGCGGAGAGGATGAAGCGCTGGCCGCGGCCGAGGCCGCCGTCGCCACCGAGCACCCAGTCGCGGGGCACCCGGTGGTCGTCGTAGACCATCTCGACGGTCTCGATGCCCTTGTAGCCGAGTTTCCCGATGTTGCGACTCACCGTGATGCCACCGAAGCGCTCGGCCCCGGGCTCCTTCTCCACGATGAAGCAGGTGATGCCCTCGTCGGTGCGGGCGGCCAGCGCGACCAGACCGGCGCGCTGACCGTTGGTGACCCACATCTTCGTGCCGGTGACCACGTACTCGTCGCCGTCACGCACCGCCCGGCACGACAACGCGCTGGTATCGCTGCCGGCGTCGGGCTCGGAGAGTGACAGGCAGCCACGGACCTCGCCGGCCGCGAGCGCCGGGAGCCAGCGCTTTCGCTGCTCCTCCGTCCCGTTCGCCTTCAGCAGGTTGGCCACGATCACGTGCGTGTTGAGGATGCCGGAGAGCGACATCCAGCCCGCCGCCAGCTCCTCGATCACCCCGGTATAGGTGAACAGATCCAGGCCGAGCCCGCCGTACTCCTCGGGGATGGTCACGCCGAAGAGCCCGAGCTCGCGCATCCCGTCGACGATCTCGGCCGGGTACTCGTCGGCGTGCTCGAGCTCGACGGCCACCGGGAGCACTTCGCGCTCCACGAACCTCCGCACCGTCGAAACGAGCTCCTCGCGTACCTCGGGATCGGTCGCCACGGAAACGACCCTACCGCCCGCGTTCGTGAGGGTTCTCTCACGAACGGTCGCGCGTCCGCGTGCAGATCGACGCGCGCGTCACATGAGAATGAATTCACGCAATTCCCGTTTCCGGTACGCAAAGCCGCGGGTACCTTCGGCGCCGACCCGGTGTAGTCCGGGTCGTTCACTTGCGTCACCCACGAGTGACCCCCCGCACGACTGGGAGAGCGCCGTATTGGTCATCCGCGAGCGAACCCGTTGCCGCGCCCCGCCCGCACACCGCGAGCCCGGTGCATCGCCGCTGACCCCTTTCCCCCCGGGAGGCACATGCGACTCGACCTGGTCATCCCCGCGCACAACGAGGAGCACCGCATCGGCCGCACGCTCGACACGTACCGCGCGGCGTGCGCGCGCGACGACGTGCGCTTCGTCGTTGCACTCGACCGCTGCACCGATCACACCGCAGACATCGTCGCCGCCCACGCACGGGCCGACGCGCGGATCGACGTCCTGGAGTACCCCAAGCTCGGGAAGGGCGGCGTCATCATGGAGGCGCTGCGCCGCTGCTCGGGCGAGCTGGTCGGCTTCGTCGACGCAGACTGCGCGACGCCACCCGCCGAGATGATGCGCCTGGGCGAGGCCGCCGCCCACGCCGACGGCGCGATCGCGAGCCGGCGGCACCCGGCCTCGGTGGTGCCGGGTCGCAGGCGGCGGGTGCGGCGCCTGACCGCGGCAGGCTTCGCCTTCGGCATTCGCCGCCTCTTTCGCCTTCCCTATGCCGACACGCAGTGCGGCGCCAAAGTTCTCCGGCGCGACGTCGTGCGCGCCTGCCTCCCGTTCCTGTCGTCGCGCGACTTCCTCTTCGACGTCGACCTCCTCGTCGTCGCCCGGCGGCTCGGGTTCGACGTCGTCGAGGTCCCGAC
>JBOGFJ010000212.1:0-2576 GCA_050743385.1 Acidimicrobiia bacterium | reverse complement strand
GATCACGAGCGCGCGCTCGCCGAGGCCGACGCGCTGGGGGAGCGGGTCGTGATCCTCGACGCGGTCGGCCACATCGAGGGGATCGGGCTCGGCGAGCTGCTGGCGGCGCGCGGCGCCGACGTCATCGTCGCCTGTCCGCTGCCGACCCCGATGCTGCTCGACGCTGAGACCATGGCGATGGCGCTGCCGCGTATGGCACGGGCGGGCGCGCAGTGGCGGCCGAACACCGCGATGGTGGGAATCGGCGACCACGAGGTGACACTGATCGACACGCTGTCGCTCGCATCCGAAACGGTGACCGGCGTCGACACCGTGGTCATCCGCACCCACGGCCTCCCGAACGACGACCTCTACTTCGCGCTACAGGGACGGGTTCCGGAAGTCGTGCGCGTGGGCGACGCGATCGCGGTGCGCCTCGCCGACCGGGCGATCTTCGACGGCCACCAGGCCGGCCGCGCGCTCTGAGGTCGAACGCGGGGTTCTTGTGACCTGAGGCGACCGATGCGGTCACCTCAGGTCACAATCTCCTGCCCAGGATGAGCACGCCTGCCATACCCGTCGATGCCCCGGGGTTCCACGCGTGCGAGGCTGAACCGATGAGCAGCGAGCACGTCACCGTCGAGGTCGACGACCGCGTCGCAACCCTCACCCTGAACCGACCCGAGAAGCTCAACGCGTTCACGGGCCGGATGGGCGCCGAGCTCGGGCAGGCCTACGCCGAGTGCGACGCCGACGAGGCGGTGCGCGCGGTCGTGCTGACCGGCGCCGGGCGGGCCTTCTGCGCCGGCGCCGACCTCGATCCCGGCGGTGACACGTTCGGCACGCCGAGCGACGGGTTCACTGCGTC
Organism: Acidimicrobiia bacterium; assembly: GCA_050743385.1. Classification (GTDB taxonomy): domain Bacteria; phylum Actinomycetota; class Acidimicrobiia; order IMCC26256; family JACDBD01; genus JACDBD01. The sequence goes on along the minus strand of JBOGFJ010000212.1, from coordinate 1,729 downwards.
CCCGGTCCGGCCGCGGGCGTGGGAGGTGCGCAAGCCCGTCATCGCCGCCGTCAACGGCCATGCCATCGGGATCGGCCTCACGCTCGCGATGCAGTGCGACATCCGGTTGGTGGCCGAGGGCGCCAAGCTGGCGTTCGCCCACGTACGGCGGGGTGTGCTGCCCGACGCCCACTCGCACTGGACCGTTCCGCGCACGATCGGGTTCGCCCGCGCCGCCGACCTGCTGCTCACCGGCCGCACCTTCAGCGGCGGCGAGGCGGTCGACCTCGGGCTCGCCAGCCGAGCACTGCCCGCCGGCGACGTGCTGCCGGCGGCGCTCGAGCTCGCGCACGAGATCGCCGTGCACACCGCGCCGCAGTCGGTGGCATTGTCGAAGCGGCTGCTGTGGGCGAGCCCGGCACTCGACGCCGACGAGGTCGAGCGCGCCGAGACCGAGTACCACCACCTCGTCATGGGCGCCCGCGACGCTCGCGAGGGCGTGCTCGCCTGGGTCGGGCGGCGCGACCCGCAGTGGACCGGCCGGGTCGGCGATCTGCCATGACGATCCGCACGCGCGTCACCGACCTGCTCGGGGTCGAGCACCCGATCCTCCAGGCGCCGATGGGCTACATCGCCCGCGCCAAGCTGGCTTCGGCCGTCTCGAACGCCGGCGCCATGGGCATCATCGAGACGTCGTCGGGCCAGCTCGACCAGGTGCGCGACGAGATCCGCAAGATGCGCGACCTCACCGACAAGCCGTTCGGCGTCAACATCGCCCAGATGCTCGTGCGCGATCCGGGCATCGTCGACTTCGTACACGAGCAGGGCGTTCGCTTCGTCACGACCTCGGCGGGCGACCCGAACGAGTTCACCGAGGCACTCCACGAGGCGGGCGTCACCGTGTTCCACGTCGTGCCCCACCTGCGGGGCGCGCTCAAAGCGGTGGCCGCGGGGGTCGACGGCATCGTCGCCGAGGGCGGCGAGGGCGCCGGGTTCAAGAACGCACGCGATGTCGCGACCGTGGTGCTCCTGCCGCTGGTCTGCTCGAAGGTGGACGTGCCGGTGATCGCGGCCGGCGGAATCATCGACGGGCAGTCGATGGCGGCAGCGTTCGTGCTGGGCGCGGAGGGCGTGCAGATGGGCACGCGGATGCTGTCCTCGGAGGAGTCACCCGTGCACGCGAACTACAAGCAGGCGGTGCTCGACGCGCCCGAGACCGGGACCGTGTTCCTCAACCGGTTCGCCAAGCCCGGCTTCCGGGTGCTCGCGACCCCGTTCAGCGAGCAGCTCGAGCGAGAGGAGCGGGTCTCGATCGGCACGCTCGACGCCATCCTCGATCTCTACTTCGAGGGCAACCTCGAGGCCGCATTCGCGTTCGGCGGCCAGGTCGCGGGGCGGATCGACGACGTCAAGCCCGTGGCCGACATCATCGAAGGGACGATCGACGAGTTCCACGTCACCGTGCGCGAGCTCGCCGCCCGGTTCGGCTGATGGCTGACGACGCGCCTGCGCTGCTGGCGGGCGTGCGCGTGCTCGACCTGAGCGTCTGGAGGCCGGGGCCGTACTGCACCCAGCTGCTCGTCGAGATGGGCGCCGAGGTGCTAAAGGTCGAGCCGCCCGAGGGCGACCCGATGCGTGTCTTCCCCGCGCTCTTCGACCCGCTGAACGCGGGGAAGCGCAGCGTCTTGGTCGACCTCAAGGACGACGCCGGGCGGGCGACGGTGCTCGAGCTCGCCCGCGACACCGACGT
>JBOGFJ010000211.1:0-3337 GCA_050743385.1 Acidimicrobiia bacterium | reverse complement strand
ACGCCGAGCAACCGGTCGGTGGTCAGCCCGGAGCAGAGGTGGTGGATCGCGAGCGCGTCGGATTCGGGATCGGCACCGGCGAAGACGCCGACCTCGCGCCCGGCGGCGATGGCGGCTTCGAGTGGTGCGAGCAACAGGCCCACGCAGCGCGCCACCTCCACCGGGAACTCGCTCGCAACCGTGTGGCGCTCGGCGAGGAACAGCCGGGTGCGCCGAGCGACGCGAGGCTCGTAGGCGAGCGCCAGCGTCGCCTCGATCCAGGCGCGCACCTGCGCCTCGGGATCGCCGGCCCCTTCGACCTTCGCTCGCAGCCGCTCGTCGGCCCGGTGCATCTCACGGTCGAACACGGCGAGGAACAGCTCCGACTTGCCCTGGAAGTGCCGGTAGAACGCCCGTGTCGACAGGCCCGCCTCCGCGAGCACGTCGTCCACCCGGAGACCGGCGTAGCCCCGCTCGGCAAGCACGGCCTCGGCAGCGGCCAGCAGCCGCTCGACCTCCGTGGCCGACTTCTGCCGTGTCCGGCCAGCCGCCCGCTCGACGACCTCGTCCGCAACCGACGTTCCCATAAGTGAGAATGATATTTTCACAGGGACCCGTGTCGGTCAACTCTCGGCCGGAGATAATGCGCAGGCCAACCAGTGGCGAGCACGCGGAGCACGGCTTCTCTGGCGGCGTTCTGTGCGTCACGGGAGAGGGAGGGGCACACGTGACGACTCTGCGCGAAGCGATCACCGAGTACCGGGACGGTGAGCGGACCTTCGGCGAACTGAGCCGCTTCGTCACCGACGAGTGGACACCGCCGCCGCTTCGTCCCCGACGAGTGGACCTCGGCGCCACGGGCGCCGCATCACCGGACCTCCGGCACACGCCGTTCGACCTCGCGCTCACCTGGGTGGGTGAGAACGGCTACACGAACGAACCCGACGCGTTCGTGCGCGTGAACGACGCGTGGATGCGCGAGTGGCTCACGGACGAGGAGCACGAAAAGCTCACCCGGGCGGCCTGGGAACGCGTCGCCCGCCAGCGTCGGCGACGCAGTCGACGCCGCGCCACGGAGGTGTCCGGCGGGTCGCAGATCTGTTGGCGCGCCGCCGGCTGAGGAAGCCGCCGGGCGACGCTGATCCGAGCGCCCATTGCGGCGGGCGGTACGGTGACGGCCTCCTTGTGCAGACCGTCTCCGAAACCCCGGTCGCCGCGCGCCGGCCGAGCGCCCTCGAGACACCGGCGCATCGGCTAGTCCGGTGGGCGCTGCTCGCGCTCCCCGTCGCCGTGCTCGCAGAACGAGCCTGGTCGCGCCGCTGGATGTCCGACGACGGCTTCATCAACCTCCGCGTCGTCCGCCAGATCATGAGCGGCAACGGGCCTGTCTTCAACGCTGGTGAGCGCGTCGAGGCGGGCACCAGCGCGTTGTGGGTGTTCGTCCTCACCCTCGGCGACCTCCTCACGCCGGTCCGCCTCGAGTGGGTCGCGGTGTTCGCCGGCATCGCCCTCACCCTTGCGGGAGTTGCGTTCGGCATAGCCGGTGCCCGGCGCCTCGTTCCCGAGCTGGGCCCAACCGAGCTGTACGTGCCCGCGGGCGCGGCCGTGTTCGTCGCGGTCACCCCGGTGTGGGTGTGGTCGTCGAGCGGCCTCGAAGGCGGCCTGACGACCGCCTGGCTCGGCGTCAGCCTGTGGGCGCTCGCCGGCTGGGCGAGCGGCGATAAGCCGGTCCGCGTGTGGGTCGCGGTTCTGCTCGGGCTCGGGCCGCTCATCCGACCCGACCTCGGCATCTTCATGGTGCTGTTCCTCGCGGCCGTACTGATCGCGCGCTGGCGCGCGGACCGATGGTCGGATCGCATCCGCCTCCTCGCGATCGCGCTCGCGCTGCCGTTCGTCTACGAGATCTTCCGGATGGGCTACTACGCCAGCCTCGTGCCCAACCCGGCACTGGCGAAGGAGGCAGGTGGCTCGGCCCGCTGGAGCATCGGGTGGGACTTCTTCCGCTCGTTCGTCGACCCGTACTGGCTCTGGCTACCGCTGCTCGTACTCGCCGTCGGGGCCTACGTGCCGTTGCTCCGCACCTTCCGGAACGAGCGACGCGCCGCCGCAACGCTCGTGGTCGTCGCGTTCGTCGTCGGAGGTCTCCTCGAGGCGGCGTACATCGTGCGTGTGGGCGGCGACTTCATGCACGCCCGGCTGCTGCTCCCGTCCCTCTTCGCATTGGTGGCACCGGTCGCGGTCGTTCCGCTGCGCCGGGAGTACGCCCTCGCGCTGCTGGTCCTGCCGTGGTGCGTCGTCGCGATGCTCTTCCTGCGCGCCGACGCCGACGACGTGGGCGCATTCGCGACGGGCGAGCGGAACCTCGTCACGCTGGAGGACTACCAGTGGAACGAAGGCGGACCTCGACGAGCATGGTTCGAGGACGAGGGCGTCTACTACACCACCACCCGTCTCGACTCCGAGACCGTGGACGGACGGAAGGCCGAGGTCGCGAGCTACGGGCTGGGCGTCATCGGCTATTCGCTCGGTCCCGACGTGTACGTGCTCGACCTGCTCGGTTTGGGCGATCCCTTCACCTCGCACCTCGAGCTCGAACGACGCGGCCTGGTCGGGCACGAGAAGCCGCTTCCCGCACCGTGGATCGCAGCCCGCCTGACACCACCGGGTACACAGCTGAGTGAAGAAGACTTTCCATTCACGCCGCTGTTCGGCGTCGCACCTCTCGGTGATCCCGACCGCGCCCCCTTCGACGAACGCGTCGCCCGCGCTCGCGAGGTACTCGAGTGCCCGGAGGTCGAGCGGTTCCTCGACGCATACTCCGCGCGTCTCACGCCGGGGCGCTTTCTCTCGAACCTGGTGCGGGCACCCCGGTTCACCCTGATGCGGATCCCCCCCGAGCCGGAAGACGCCTACGCCGAGCTCTGCGACTGACTCTCTGGTCGCGCTCGCTTCGCTCGCTTGCTCCGCACGCGCCTGGCGATCCGGGGCGGGCAAAAGCCCGACCCCTCATCGAGGGATGGCAGCTCCTACCCCTGCTCTGGTCGCGCTCTCTTCGCTCGCTGCTCACCCAGGGCGTCTCGTACCACCTCGACCAGCGCGTCGGCCGCGAGGAAGGCGATCGCCAGCCAGCCGAGCACGTGCACCCGGTCGAAGAACGTCGGCCACTCGAACACAGCCGGGTACCGGTGCCGCCACTGCTGCACGAAGATGTAGAGGGCAGCGAGCGCGAGCGCCGCCGGTGCCCCGATCGCGAGCACCGCCCGCCAGCGCGGCCGGTACACGGCGACGAGCACGAGCGCGCCCACCAGCACGCCGGCCAGCGGGCGGATGAGCGCCCCGGCCACGACCGCCGCAACCG
>JBOGFJ010000210.1:0-2816 GCA_050743385.1 Acidimicrobiia bacterium | reverse complement strand
GCACCACAGCCGAGCTCGAGCACGTCGAGGCCGGCGACGTCGCCGAGCACTCCCAGCTCGGCCTCCGGAACACCCCACGCGCCCCATGCGGCGGCGCGCTTCGCCGCGAGCTGCTTCCCGTGGACGTGTTGGTAGTCGTCGGCGTCGGCGTCCCAGAAGGCGCGGTTGTGGGCTTCGTGCCTGCTCGCCACGCCCCGACGCGCTACTGGTCGAGCAGCGCTTTGCGCTCGGCCCGCGCCTTCTTCCACTCTTCGAGGAACGTGCTGTAGCCCTTCTTCGACGCGTCGCCGGCGGCACCGACCGACGCTTGGACCTCGTCGGCGAGCTGCGAGAACGCGTCGCCGAGGTTGTCGACCGTGTCCTCGATCTGGGAGGCGGCCGACTGCCACGCCCCGCCGCCGGCCTTGGCGGCGTCGTCGAGCCGGGCGCGGGCGTCGCGTTGACGGGCGCGGAGGGCGTCGACGGCGTTCTCGAGCCGGTCACGCGCCTCGGCCTGGGCGAGGTCGGCCTGCACCCGCAGCTCGTCGAGCTGTGTCTGGAGCTTGTCGAGCGCCTCTTTCGCCTTCTCGCGGTACTCGTCCTGCGTCGCCATGGCGCGGCCCCTTCTGGCTCCCGCTTCGCCTCCGCTTCGTCCCGGTTGCCATCAGGCTACCGTGAGCGCGCCCGGCCGGTTCCGTGCACAGGGGGTTTCGCATGGCCGTCACCGACTCGCCCGTCGAGCTCCAATTCATCGACGCCGACGGGCACGTGCTCGAGCACCCGACGAAGATGCTCGACCACGCGCCCGCCGAGTACCGCGACCGCATCTGGCACGTCGAGACCGACAATGACGGCCGGGAGTGGGTCGTGTGGGACGGGAGCCGCGACCCGGCGGCCGTATTCGCGTACGCCGGCACCGGGGGGATGAGCCCCGAGGAGCAGGCGCGGGCCGTCGCGGGGGAGCTGCGCTACACCGAGATCCGCCCGGGTGCGTTCGAGCCCGAGCCTCGCCTCGCCGATCTCGACACCGAGGGCATCGGCCAGACCGTGCTGTACCCGACGATGCTGCTCGGCGTCGCCGGGATGCACGACCTCGACGTCGCGGTCGCACAGTGCCGTGCGTACAACGACTGGCTGTCCGACTTCTGCAGCGCCGCGCCCGACCGCCTGTTCGGTATCGCGATCATCCCCCAACAGGACGTCGACGCTGCCGCCGCCGAGATCCGGCGCGCGTCGCGCCTGCCCAACCTGGTGGGCACGTTCATCCGACCCAACCCCGTCATCGAGTGGAAGCACTTCCACGACCCCGTGTACGACCCGCTCTGGCGGGCGGCATCCGACGCGGGATGGCCCCTCGGGCTGCATCCCTTCCTCGCCGGTGACGTGCCCGGCGCGGTGACCGGACTGCACCTCAACGACGTGCACTCGCCGAGCGGCCTGGCGGCGACGAACCGGATGAACCTGAGCAACATCTTTTACACGCAGGCGATCGGCAACCCCGTCGACATGATGTCGAGTCTGGCTTTCCTGCTCGCGGGGGGCGTGTGCGAACGGTTCCCCGAGCTCACGATCATCGTGCTCGAGACCAATGGCGGCTGGATCACTCCGTGGATGGAGCGCCTCGATCACCACTGGAAGACGTTCGGCTTCGACGTTCCCGACTGCAAGCTCGCACCGTCGGAGTACTTCCGGCGCCAGTGCTACATCAGCTTCGATGCCGACGAGGAGACGCTCGCGCTCGCGGCCGAGTCGCCCTACGTGGGCAACGACCGCATCATCTGGGCCTCCGACTACCCGCACCCCGACGCGAAGTTCCCGGGCACGGTGGGGGAGCTGCTCGACAACATCGGCGGTCTCGACGAGAAGGCGCAGGAGAACATCGCCTGGCGCAACGCGCAACGCCTGTACCGCCTGCCCGAGCTCGCGCGCTGATTCCCCAGACTCGAGGCCCACCGGTCCGGAAACCGGACCCTACGGCCTCTAGTCTGCGGCGTGCTCACGCCTCCGGCGTCTCCCGCCGCGCGAGCGCGCGCTCCTCGGCCCGACGCGTCCACGGGGCCAGCGGCAGCCCGATCAACAGCGCGACGATCACCACCGACCAGATCGACACGCCGAGCAGCAGGGCGACGAATGCCATCACGAGGAACACGACCGCGCTGTCGACCAGCCAGTGAACGACCAGGGGGCGCGGCGGCCGCGGCGGGAGCGGTTCGACCGACTCGGGCGGCTCGGGCTCAGGCAGTGGGCGAGAGCTCCGAGATCGTGATCCCGGCGCGGGCCTCGACGCGCCGACCCTTCGCCACCGGTTCGGTGTCGACGCCCGTCGCCTCCGCCCGCAGCGCGGCGACGGTGCACTGCTCGCGCGGCCGGTGGGCGAACGGGTCGTAACGGAAGAACCGCATGGCGTTCTCGTGCGTCATCGCGTTGATCTCGGCGTCGGTGAGCGCGGCGGCCTCGAACTCGCCCATGAGCTTCTCGGGTGCTCGCGGCCAGGTCGTGTCCGAGTGGGGGTAGTCGATCTCGACGGTGATGCGGTCGACGCCGATGTCGCGCGCCAGCTTCGCTCCCACCGGATCGGAGATGAAGCAGAGCACGAAATGCTCCATGAACACCTCGCTGGCGAGCTTGTCGCCGAAGTCGGCGCCTGTCCACGCCTTGTGCGTGCGGTAGGAGTGGTCGAGCCGCTCGAGGAAGTAGGGCACCCAGCCGATACCGCCCTCTGACAGCGCGTCGGTGACGTCGGGGAACTTCTTGAAGACCGGGGAGTAGACGACGTCGGCCGCCGCTTGCACGATGTTCATCGGTTGCAGCACGATCATGACGTCGATGGGCGCGTC
>JBOGFJ010000209.1:0-3755 GCA_050743385.1 Acidimicrobiia bacterium | reverse complement strand
TGAGCACCGGGAATGCGAGCAGCACCATCACGCTCACCACCAGCATGTTCCAGGTGAAGATCGGCATCCGGAACATCGTCATGCCGGGCGCGCGCAGCATGACGATGGTGGTGACCAGGTTGACGGCCGTCAGGATCCCGGCCGTGCTCGTGACGACCACGCCGATGATCCAGAGGTCGGGCCCGATGCCAGGCGAATACGTCGCGCCCGACAGCGGGGCGTACGCGAACCAACCGAAGCTCGCCGACCCCCCCGCGGTGAGGAAGCCGGCGATCATCACCGTCCCGCCGAAGAGGTACATCCAATAGCCGAGCGCGTTCAGGCGGGGGAACGCCATATCGGCTGCGCCGATCTGAAGCGGGACAATGTAGTTGGCGAGCCCGAACCCGAACGGCACCGCGAACAGGTAGATCATGATGCTGCCGTGCATCGTGAAGAACTGGTTGAACGTCTCCGGGTCGAGGAACTCTCGGCCCGGGTCGCCGAGCTCGGTGCGGATGGCGAGCGCGAGCAGCCCGCCGATCGCGAAGAACGTCAGCGACGTCACGATGTAGCTGAGGCCGATCATCTTGTGGTCGGTCGTGGTGATCCAGCGCAAGAGGCCGCTCGAGGCCGGCGGCGGTGCGCCTGCGGGACTCGCAGCCTTCCGCTCGGTGGCGACGGTCACGACCCGCCGCCCGCATCCGCCGCCGGCCCGCCGGCCGACTGTTGCTCGTCGACCCAGTCACGGAAGTCGGCCATCGTGACCGCCTCGACCTCGAACGTCATCTTGTAGTGGTCGAGGCCGCAGAACTCCGCGCACCGCCCCGTGTAGCGCCCGACGTCGACGACGTCGACGTCGACCTTGTTGTCGACGCCCGGTATCACGTCCCGCTTGTAGAGGAAGTCGGGCACGTAGAAGGAGTGGATGACGTCGCGCGACGTGAGCCTGAACCGGACGGTTTGGTCGACCGGGAGCACCATGACCGGCGGCTCGTCGGGTAGTCCGGTCACCGTGATGTCGTCCTCCACGTAGTGGAACTGCCACTGCCACTGGAACCCGTCGACCTCGATCACGAGATCGGGGTCGGACGACACCGCGTTGACTTCGCGCTGGGTCTGGTACGCGAACACGAACAGCACCGCGACGATCAGCACGGGGAGCGCGGTGTACACGATCTCGAGGGGAACGATGTACTGACGCTGCGTCGGGATCTCGTCGTTCCGGCGCCGGTAGCGGATTGCTGCCCAGAGGATGAGTCCCCACACGATTACGCCGACGACGAGCGCCGCGATCACCGAACCCTGCCAGAGGTCGAAGATCTCCCGGCCCTGCTCGCTGCTGCCGCGATTACCGCCGTGATCGACCAGCCCGCAGCCGGCGAGCGTGAGGACGAGGAGCGGGACGGCGTGTCGGAGCCTCGGCACCGTGGCGCAGGCTATCCAAGTTCGCTTCGGCACCCGGGTTCTGCGGTCCGCGAAGATGGCTCGTGCCTCCGGCTGACTGGCTGCTCGCCCAGGCGTCGAGCTCCGACGACGGGTTCGCGGTCCCTGTCCTCGTCGTCGCGGCGGCCGTGGGGATCCTCTGGCTCGTCTTCGCCGCGGTGCTCGCGGTCGTGCGTCGGGTGCCCGACGTCGACGCCGACGCCACGCCCCAGGAGCTGCCCCCGCAGTCGCCCGCCCTCGCCGGTCTGTTGTGCGACGACTTCGAGCTCGGCACCGAGGCGGTACCGGCGACCGTCGTCGACCTCGCCGCTCGCCGCGTCCTCGCGCTGGAGGAGGTACAGCCGGGCAAGACCATCTGCCGGGTCCGCAATCCCGGCGCCGACGGGCTGGCCGAGTACGAGCAACGCGTGCTCGGCGCGATCGCAGCCAAGGCCATCGACGGTGTCGTCCCGACCGATGCCCTCACCACCGGGCCCGAAGACGCGTCACGCGGCTGGCGGCGGGGCTACGCGAAGGAGGTGATCGCCGAGGCCCACACCCGAGGTCTCACCTACGACCGCTGGACGGCGGGCATCGTGGGGCTCGTCGGCTTCGGCGCGCTGGCCGTGTTCGGGCTGATCTTCCTCGCAGGCACGGTCGGGGGCGATACCAGCGGCGACAGTGCCGTGCTCGCGATCGGCGCCGGCGGTGTCGCCGTCGTCTCCCTCGTCGCCCTCCTCGGCATCACCGGACGCTGGCAGCGGTCGCTCGCCCAGCTGCCCACGCCCGAGGGGACGGCCGCCGCCGCCCGCTGCCTCGGCTTCCAGAAGCATCTTCACGAGAACGAGCACTTCGACGATGCGCCGGCGGCGTCGGTTGCGATCTGGGGTCGCCATCTCGCCTACGCCGCCGCCCTCGGTGCGGCCGCGTCGTGCGTGGCGGCACTGCCGATGGGCGCGGAGGACGACCACCACGCCTGGAGCCGGCTCGGTGGTCGCTGGCGCAGGGTGCGCGTCCGCTACCCGCGAAGCCTGCCGCCGGGCTGGGGCAAGCATCCCGCGGTCGCGCTCGTCCTCGCGATCGTGTGGGGCGGGGTGGCGACGGCGGCCCTCTACGGGCTGTTGCGGGTTGCGAACGCCGAGATCACACCCGATCCGACGTTCAGCCGCGAGCAGCTCGACTGGATCGGACGGGGTGCGCTCATCGCCTGCCTCCCCTTCCTCGTGCTGCTCGTCTGGGCGCTCTGGGTACTGGTGCGGGCGGTGCCCGACCTCTGGCAGCACCGGCAGATCACCGGCGACGTCGTGCGAGCGCGCCGGCGGCGCCAGATCTTCGCGTCCGACCGCGACACCCCGAAGTACTGGCACTACCTCGCCGTCGACGACGGCACACGCAACCGCATCAGCGCCTTCCGGGTGCGGCCGGACCTGTACCGCGGGTGCAACCAGGGCGAGATGGTCACCGCGGTCGTGACGCCTCGGCTCGGCTACGTGCGCGAGCTGCGGCCGCTCAGATGATCTTGAGCTCGGGGCGGTAGATCTTGGTGGGGGCGAGCTCGACGTCGATCTGCTCGGCGATCCGGAAGAACGCCTGCGACGCCTCGTCGTCGGGATTGGTGACGACGATCGGTCGGCCCTCGTCGGCGCCGACGCGCAACTCCGGTACCAGCGGCACCTGACCCAACAGCGGGACCTCGAGCTGATCGGCGAGCACACGCCCACCGTCCTTGCCGAACAGCTCGTACGCCTTGCCGTCGTCGCCGCGGAACCACGACATGTTCTCGATCACGCCCAGCAACTCGAGGTTCACCTTCTGGGCCATGTAGGCGGCGCGTTGCGCGACGCGCTGGGCGGCCGGCTGGGGCGTCGTGACGATCACGACCTCCGCGCGCGGGAGGAACTGCGCCATCGACAGGGCGATGTCGCCGGTGCCGGGCGGCATGTCGACGACCAGGAAGTCGGGCTCGTCCCAGTGCACGTCGGTGAGGAATTGCTCGAGGGCCTTGTGCAACATCGGGCCGCGCCAGACGACGGGCTGGTCTTCGCGCGCGAAGAACCCCATCGAGATCAGGTGCACCCCGTTGGCGTCGGGCGGCAGGATCACGTCGTCGATCACGACCGGTGGACGGTCGATGCCGAGCATGCGGGGCATCGAGAAGCCCCAGACGTCGGCGTCGACAGCTGCGACCTTGTGACCGCGGTGCGCGAGGGCGACCGAGAGGTTGGCGCTGACCGACGACTTCCCGACGCCACCCTTGCCCGACGCGATCGCGAGCACTCGCGTGCGGGTGTCGGTGAAGGGGTTGACCTTCGCCGCTTGCTGCTCGGCGCCGTGAGGCTGCTGCGCCCGGA
>JBOGFJ010000208.1:0-15025 GCA_050743385.1 Acidimicrobiia bacterium | reverse complement strand
CCGTCGGGCGCGTGGGCGGCACCGTCGGCGGGCGAGGCCACCGCCCCGACGCGCGCCGGGATCGCGCTCGGCCCCGGGCAGATTGTCACCCTGGTCGGCGCGGCCCTCGTGCTCATCTCGGGCTGGTTGAACTGGGCCGACGTCGAAGGCGGTTTCACCGCGAGTGCCTACAAGTTCCCGGCTGCGTTCCTGAAGGACAACACCGTCGACATCCCCGACTCCGGCGTGAACCTCGGCGTCCTGATCCTCGTGCTCGTCGCGGCGTGCGTCGTCGGTGCCCTGGTCACGCAGGTGCGCTGGCTCGCCGTTGTCGGTGGGGTTCTCGCCGTGCTCGTCGGCGCCGTCTTCCTCTACCAGGTACGGCTGCTTGCCGACGAGGTCGACGTCGGGGTCTTCGACCTCGCTGGCTACGCGCCGATCCTCACCATCTTCGGCGGCATCGTCGCGGCGGTGGGCGGCGCTCTGGCCCTTGCCCAGAAGCGCTGAAGCTGCCGCGTGACCGAACCCACCCCGCCCGCCCGCCACGCGTCGTTGGACGCGGGTCCGGCGCCCGCGATCGATGCCGGCGCGGTCATCGCCGCCATCGGTGGCATCACCATCGCGCTCTCGAGTTGGCTCGTCTGGATCTCCGGCGTGGACGGCAACCCGACCGAGAGCGCGTACAGCGGGCCCGCGTGGTTCCTCATCGACCACAGAGCGTCCCGGGCGGGCCTCAGCCTCGGGATCCTCGTCGTTGCCGTCGGGATCCTCGTGATCGTGGGTGCGGTCACGCGCGGTCTCGGGATCGTCTCGCTGATCGGCGGGCTGCTCGCGCTCCTCGTCGTCCTGTTCTTCACGTACCAGGTGAACCGGGCAGTCAACGACTTCAACGAGATTGCCGGCGTCGACGTCTCTCTCACCGACTTCGTCGGCTTTGGCGTGTTCGTGGCTCTGGTCGGCGCGATCCTCGCGATCATCGGCGGCTACCTGTCCCTCCAACGGGGGTAGCCGCCCGAGCCCGTGGCCGGCGGCTTGCTGGGCGGACGGAGAGTGCTGACCGCGGCGCGCAGTAGCCTCGCTGCAATGGCCGTCGAAGATCCGGAGATCCAGGGCGAGGGAGCCGGCGCGCCGGTCGCGCCCGTCCCCCACCCGATCGAAGAGCGCCTCGACCGGCTGATGGAGCTGCGCGAGGAGGCGTTGCACGCCGGCGCGCCCGCCGCGATCGAGCGCCAGCACCAGCGGGGCAAGCTCACCGTGAGGGAGCGCCTCGAGCTGCTGCTCGACCCGGGCACCTTCGTCGAGCTCGACATGCTCGCCCGTCACCGGGCCCATGGCTTCGGGATCGAGAACGCCCGTCCCCTCACCGACGGTGTCGTCACAGGGTGGGGAACGATCGACGGCCGCAAGATCTTCGTGTTCGCGCAGGACTTCACGCTCTTCGGCGGCGCGCTCGGCGAGGTGTATGCCGAGAAGATCCACAAGGTGATGGACCTCGCCGAGTCGGTAGGTGCCCCGGTGGTGGGCCTCAACGACGGCGGCGGCGCCCGTATCCAGGAGGGCGTGGTGTCGCTCGCCTCCTACGGCGGCATCTTCCACCGCAACGTCAAGGCGTCGGGCGTGGTGCCGCAGATCAGCGTGATCCTCGGTCCCTGCGCCGGCGGTGCCGTCTACTCGCCCGCGATGACCGATTTCGTCTTCATGGTGAAGGGCATCTCCAACATGTTCATCACCGGGCCCGACGTCGTGAAGACGGTCACCGGCGAAGACGTCACCCAGGAGGAGCTCGGCGGTGCGATGACGCACGCATCGAAGTCGGGTGTCGCCACCTTCGTGGCCGACGACGAGGCCAGCTGCCTCGAGCAGGTGCGCTACCTCCTTTCCTTCCTGCCGGCGAACAACCTCGAAGACCCGCCCTACTTCGACCCCGACGACGATCCCGAGCGCCGGTGCGAGTCGATCGTCGACCTCATCCCCGACGCGCCCAACAAGCCCTACGACATGAAGCGGGTCATCGCCGAGATCGTCGACGAGGGCGACTTCTTCGAAGTGAACCAGTACTGGGCCATGAACATCGTCTGCGGTTTCGCCCGCGTCGACGGCCACGTAGTCGGCATCGTCGGCAACCAGCCCCAGGTGCTGGCGGGCACGCTCGACATCGACGCATCGGAGAAAGCGGCCCGTTTCGTGCGCACCTGTGACGCATTCAACGTGCCGCTGGTGACCTTCGTCGACGTGCCTGGCTTCCTGCCCGGCACCGACCAGGAATACGGCGGCATCATCCGCCACGGCGCCAAGCTCCTCTACGCCTACTGCGAGGCGACGGTGCCCCGGCTTCAGATCATCACCCGCAAGGGCTACGGCGGTGCCTACGTGGTCATGAACTCGAAGTCGATCGGGGCCGACCTTGCGTTCGCGTGGCCGTCGGCGGAGATCGCGGTGATGGGTCCGCAAGGCGCGGTCAACATCATCTTCCGCAAGGAGATCGAGGCCGCGGCCGACGCCGACAGCCGCCGCGCCGAGCTCATCGAGGAGTACACGGAGCGCTTCGCCAACCCGTACGCCGCGGCCGAGCGGGGCTACGTCGACGACGTGATCGACCCCCGCGAGACCCGCCGGGTGCTGGTGCGCTCGCTGGCGATGCTTCGCACGAAGAAGGAGAAGCTTCCGCAGCGCAAACACGGCAACGTGCCGCTGTAACCGATGCGCGAGCCGCCTCCGCTCCAGGTGGTCTCGGGGGACGCCACCCCCGAGGAGGTCGCCGCCATCACCGCCGCGGTCGCGGTGGTGTACGCCGAGCGCGAGGCCGCGGCCCGGGCGGCGGCGCTCGCCGATGCTCCGGGCGATCATCTGAGCGCGTGGGTGCGGGCGTCGCGCCTCACGGCCCGGCGGTCGGGGCTCATGCGAGGGCCGTGGCGGTTGTCGGGCCGGATCGGCCGCCGGGCACGCGCCTAGACGATGACCACCGTGCGGAACGCCGAGCTGATGAGTGTGGGGACCGACGAGGTGGTCGTCACGTTCGCCACCGACGACTCGGACGCCGTCGTCACACGCGTCGGTGAGCACGAGGTCACCACCAGCGGGCCGTACCACGTCGCTCGTGTCCACGGCCTCGAACCCGACACGCGGTACGAGCTCGCAGTCGAGGGCGCGGCGGCCGACGAGTACCTACCGGTCGACGTGCGCACCCTCGCGCGGCCCGACGGTCGCCTGCTCGCCACTGTCGCCACGGCCAACGACGTGCATTTCGGGGAGACCGAGTGCGGTCGGCTCGGCAACGCGCTCGAGGAGGAGCTGGGTCCCGTCTTCAGCAGCGAGCCCGGGGAGCCGCCGTACCCCGAGACGATGAACGCGTCGGTCATCGCCGAGATGGCCGACCTCGGGCCCGACGCGGTGGTGGTCAAGGGCGACCTCACGAACGTGGGCACCGAGGAGGAGTACGCCGCCTTCCTCGCCGCGTACGGCACGCTCGGCGACCGGATGTACCACGTGCGCGGCAACCACGACGCGATGACCGACCCGACGATCGCGGCCGACGATGCGCCGTTCACGGTGACGCTCGACGGCGTCACCCTCGCGGTGGTCGACACCGTGATCCCCGGCCTCGAGCGGGGACAGATCACCCACCACCAGCTCGGCTGGCTCGACGAGCTCGCGGCCGACGCGCCCGGTCCGGTCATGGTGTTCGGGCACCACCATATGTGGAACCTCCGAGCCGACCACCGCTCGGAGACGTACTTCGGCCTCAACCCCGACGACAGCGAGTCGCTGGCCGCGATCGTGGCGCGGCGCGAGAACGTCGTCGGCTACTTCGCCGGTCACACCCACCGCAATCGGATCCGCCGCTTCGAGCAGGCGCGCAACGTGCCCTTCTGCGAGATCGCGTGCACCAAGGACTACCCGGGCGCGTGGGCCGAGTACCGGATCTACGAGGGTGGATACACGCAGGTCGTGCGAAGAGCCGCCCGGCCGGAGGCGATGGCGTGGACGGAGAAGACCCGCGCCATGTTCGCAGGCTTGTACCGCGACTACGCCCTCGGCCCGCTTCCGCACCGCTGCTTCACGTACACCTTCTGAGACCCCGATGCCCCGAACTTGCGCGCCGAACGCGGCGGATGTGGCGCGCTCAGCGCGCAGGTTCGTCGGGTGAAGCGGATGCCCGCGCCTCCAGGTGCTCGAGCGCATCGGCGTCGGTGGCGAAGAACGCGTCTGCGCCGACCAGGTTGGTGAAGCCGGACGCGTCCATCACCGCGCGGACGTCGTCGTCGACGTTGACCAGGATCAGCCGAACGCCGCGCTCGCGATACCTCGCGGCGAGCTTGCGGAGCGTGTGATCGCCCGTGGAGTCGAGAACATCGATTCCGCTGGCGTCGAGCACCAGTGTGTGGACGTCGGGCCGCTCCCGCTCGAGCCGTCGCACCCGGGCGGCGAGCGAGTCGGCGTTCGTGAAGTAGAGGGGCGCCTCCATGCGCAGGATGGCGGTACCCGGATAGGTCACCGCGTCGGCGTGGCGGCCGATCTCGAGGAACGAGTCGGTGCCGGGAACCTGCCCGAGCTCGGGGATACGCGGCCGGCTCACCCGGTAGACGATCAGGGCGACCGAGGCCGCGACCGCGACGAGGATGCCGGCCTCGAGCCCGAGCACCATCGTCCCGACGAAGGCGAGCAGCATCACCCAGAAGTCGGCCCGCTGCACCCGCCACAGCCGCCGGGCCTCTGCCACCTTGATGAGCGGGAGCATCGCCGCGATCACGACCGCCGCCAGGGCGGTGGTGGGGATGTAGCGGAACGCTTCGGTGCCGAACATGAGCAACGGCGCGACGATCACGGCGCAGAGGGCGCCCGAGAGCTGGGTGCGGGCGCCGGCCTCGTCGATGATCGTCGAGCGTGAGATCGCCGAGGTCACCACCATCCCCTGGAAGAAGCCGGCGGCGACGTTGCTGGCGCCGATGGCGGCGATCTCCCGGTTGGGATCGACCTCTTGGTCGTGCTCGTCCGCGAACGTGCGCGCGAGCGACATCGACTCGAGCACACTGATGAGCGTGATCGCCAGGGCGGTCCCGATGAGCGCGCGCACGTCGTCCCACGCCCACGGCGGGGCGTCGGGCGTGGCCAGCCCGCTCGGCACTTCGCCGACGATTGCCACGCCGTGGCTCTCGAGGTCGAAGACCAGTGCGGCCAGAGATGCCAGCACGACGACGAGCAGC
Source organism: Acidimicrobiia bacterium (assembly GCA_050743385.1). Lineage (GTDB taxonomy): Bacteria > Actinomycetota > Acidimicrobiia > IMCC26256 > JACDBD01 > JACDBD01. The sequence continues at coordinate 9,842 of JBOGFJ010000208.1, read as the reverse complement.
GCACTCGGGAGGCGCCGCCAGCGGTGGGCGAGGAGCATGGCGAAGACCGCGACCGCGCCGACGGCAGTTGTCACGAGGCTCGCTCCGTCGAGCCCTTCCAACCAGTCGAGCACGATGTCGTCGACGCGCCCACCGCCGGTGCCGAGCGGCACGCCCGTGAGCGGCCCCAGCTGCGTGGCGATGAGCAGCACCGAGATCCCGCTGAGGAATCCGGTCATGACGGGCTCCGAGAGGAAACGCACGACGAAGCCGAGGCGGCAGACACCGATGAGGATGTGGATGATCCCGACGATCACCGCCAGCGTCGCCGACAACGCGATGAATTGCGCCGATCCGGCGGGCTCGAGCCTCCCGATGCCCACCGCGGCCACGATCGAGATCGTCGCCAGGGGACCCACCCCGAGCTGGGGTGTGCGGCCGAGGAGTGAGTACACGAGCAGCGGGACGACCGACGCGTAGAGTCCGACCACGGGCGGAAGCTCCGCGATCTGCGCGTACGCCATCGACTGCGGCACCAGCACGGCCGCGCCCGTGAAGGCGGCGAGCACGTCGCCGCTCAGGTACTCCCGGCGATAGCGCGGCAGGCGCAGGTCCGGCACCGGCCGATCATGCCGTACGGGACCGCCGATGACGCGCTCCTATCCTTCTGTGCGTGCAGGCATTGCAGGGTCTCCAGGTGATCGACATGGCGACGGTGCTGGCCGCGCCGGCGGCGGCGCGTTACCTCGCCGACTTCGGCGCCGACGTGGTGAAGGTGGAGGCGCCCAGTGGTGACGGCACCCGTTCGCTCGGCTGGCGCGACCCGCGCGACGACGAGACCTACATGTGGAAGGTGGTCAACCGCAACAAACGCGCGATCGTGCTCGACCTCAAGACAGCCGACGGTATCGCCGCCATGCGCCGGCTCGTCGCCGGCGCCGACGTGCTGGTCGAGAACCACCGCCCGGGAACGCTCGAGCGCCTCGGGCTCGACCCCACCGCTCTCCTCGCCGACAACCCCGGCCTCGTGGTGCTGCGCCTGACGGGCTTCGGGCAGGACGGGCCCTATGCCGCCCGCCCCGGCTTCGCCACCCTGGCCGAGGCGATGAGCGGGTTCGCGGCCATCAACGGCGAGCCCGACGGCCGGCCGCTGCTGCCGCCGATCGCGCTCACCGACGAGATCGCCGGCCTCGTGGGCGCGTTCGCGGTGATGGTGGCGCTCCACCACCGCGATCGCACGGGCGAGGGACAGGTGGTCGACGTGAGCCTGCTCGAGTCGATGCTCCAGTGCATGGGCGCGCTACCGAGCGCGTGGGCGCACCTCGGGTGGCTCCAACCCCGCCTCGGGTCGGGGATCCCGTACAGCGTTCCGCGCGGCACCTACCGCTGTGCCGACGGCGTGTGGGTGGCGGTCTCGACCTCGACCGAGTCGGTTGCCCAGCGCGTGCTCGCGCTGATCGGGCTCGCGGACGATCCGCGCTTCGCGACCTTCTCGGGGCGTATGGATCACCGCGAGGTGCTCGAGACGCTGGTGGAGTCGTGGGTCGGGTCGCGCCCGTCGGAAGAGGTGTTGGCGGCATTCGCGGAAGCCGAGGCCGCGATCGCGCCCGTCTACACGATGGCCGACCTTGCGGACGATCCCCACGTACGGGCGCGTCACTCGCTCGTCGAGGTCGACGGCGTGTGCATGCCCGGCGTCGTGGCCCGGATGTCGCGCACTCCGGGGCGCGTCGACCACGTCGGGCGTCCCCTCGGCGCCGACACCGACGCCGTGCTCGAAGAGCTCGGGGAGGAATCAGTCGACGACCCGTAGGCCGTTGCGGCCGAGCGAGTGAGCGAAGACAGAAATCGTCCCGAGGAGAGTTGGAGTAGAGAACCGCATCGCCGCGGGCCCCAACGATCTCCTCGGGACGGACTAGTCCACAGTATCCACCAGTCTGCACAGGTTTTCCAGAGCGCCTGTGGATAACTCCGCGCTGCGTTCCCGCGCCGTGCAGGGCCGACCGTCGTGGGCTACGAATGGCGCCGACCGTTCATCCACAGCAGGGGGACCGATGGCGGTGACGAGCGAAGAACTGACCGCGCGGGTCGGGGGTCAGACCGTGACCTCACGGTTCCTGGAGACGGTGCGGGCCCGCCCCGACGCCGTCGCCCTGCGCTGGAAGGACGGCGATGCCTGGGGCGAGTGGACCTTCGACGACTACGCCACCGGGGCGTGCCGGTTGGCGGCAGGCCTGGCCGGTCTCGGAGTCGAGCGGGGCGACCGGGTCGTGCTGATGATGCGCAACCGGCCCGAGTTCCACGTCGCCGACATGGCGGTGATGCTGTGCGGCGGGACACCGATCTCCATCTACAACTCGTCTGCGCCGGAACAGGTGCAGTACCTCGCCGGGCACTGCCACGCCAAGGTCGCGATCGTCGAGGACATCGGGTACCTCGAGCGCATCCTCAAGGTGCGCTCCGAGCTGCCGGCGCTCAGCGACGTCGCCGTCATCGACGACGCCGACGGCCTCGCGCCCGACGACGTCGGCCAGTGGGACGCGCTGCTCGCGAACGACCCGGTCGAGTTCGACACCGCCGCGACCGTCGCGCAGCCCGACGACCTCGCAACGGTCATCTACACCTCGGGCACGACGGGCCCTCCCAAGGGTGTGATGCTCGACCACACCAACATCGTCTGGACGGTCGAGAGCCTTCGCCGCACCCTCGCACACGTCGCCACCGAAGGGCGCCGCATGGTGTCGTACCTCCCGATGGCGCACATCGCCGAGCGCATGACCTCGCATTACCAGGGCGCGGCGCTCGGCTACGAGGTGACGACGTGCCCGGAGGGAGGCCAGGTGGCCTCGTACCTGCCGCAGGTGCGACCGGAGATCTTCTTCGCCGTGCCCAGGGTGTGGGAGAAGATCCATGCCGGTGTGCAGGCAGTGGTCGCCGCCGACCCCGCCCAGAAGCAGGCCTTCGAGGCCGCCCTCGCGTCGGGTGACGACGCGGTGCTGCGCCCGGTGCGCGAGCTGCTCGGCCTCGACCAGGTCGTCGCGGCGATCAGCGGCGCCGCGCCGATCCCCATCGAGGTCCTGGAGTTCTTCCGGGCGCTCGGCGTGCCGCTCGCCGAGATCTACGGGATGTCGGAGTCGTCGGGGCCGATGACCTTCGATGCTGTCGAGGTGCGCCGCGGAACGGTCGGCCGGGCGATTCCCGGTTGCGAGGTGCGCCTGGCCGACGACGGCGAGGTCGTCTGCCGCGGCGGCAACGTCTTCCGGGGGTATCTCGACGACCCGAAGAAGACCGCCGACGCCCTCGACGACGACGGCTGGCTGCACTCGGGCGACATCGGCACCTTCGACGACGGGCGTTACCTCAAGATCGTCGATCGCAAGAAGGAGCTCATCATCACCGCCGGTGGGAAGAACATCTCGCCCGCCAACCTCGAAGCGGCGCTGAAGGCGTTCCCGCTCATCGGCCAGGCGTGCGTGATCGGCGACAAGCGCCCATTCGTCTCGGCCCTGCTGGTGCTCGATCCCGAGATCGCGCCGCCTTGGGCGAAGCGGCACGGCATCGAGGTGGCGTCACTCGTCGACCTGGCCGAGCACCCGGAGGTCGTCGCCGAGGTGGACCGCTGTGTCGCCGAGGCCAACGCCCGCTTCTCGCAGGTCGAGCAGGTGAAGAGGGTCAAGCTGCTCGGAGAGGAGTGGATGCCCGACTCCGAGGAGCTCACGCCCACGATGAAGCTGAAGCGGCGGGGAATCCACGCCAAGTACCCCGACGACATCGAAGCTCTCTACCAACGCTGACGCCGACACGACCCACAGGTCCATCGGCTCGCAAAACGCGCGGTGTGAGCTTGGCCTACTCTCGCTACCGATGAGGCGGCTGGTCGTGCTGGCGATCGTGGCTGCTGGGTTCGCGGTCGGAGCCTGCGCACCGACCAAGAAGGTGCCGCCTCGACCCGACGTCGTGCTGTGGGGTGACAGCTTCGGCCAGCAGGTCGCGCCGTATCTGCCCTACGACGAACGCGTCTTCGGCGGGCTCAGCCCCTGCCACGTGGTCGAGAACGTGACGACTACACAGGCACCGCCGGTCGCCGTGTTGCTGTTCGTCGGGTCGAACCTTGCCCCCCGCGGCGCGCAGCCGCATTGCGACTATGAGAGCGCGGTGAGCACGATCACCTCGAGCCTGCAGAGTCGCGGTACCCGCGTCCTGTGGCTCGCCGCACTGTGCAACCCGGACTGGCCCGAGTCTCGCGACATCCTGAACGCGATCTACCCGAACCCCGTCCACGGACCCGCTGACAGCATCGGCGGTTGTGACCCCGCGTACCGTGAGCCAGATGGGCACCTGAACGAGGCCGGTAGGCAACGGGTGGCGCACGAGATCATGCAGGCCGTCGGTTGAGTCCCTCCAACCGGCGCGCCGGGCGCGCTCGAACCGGCGCGCTCAGCGCGCAGGTTGGGACGGGGTGGCGTGGCCGCGGCGGCGTTCGATGGCGAGGTCGGCGACGTCGCCCATGATCTTCGACAGGCGGAAGTCCTTGGGCGTGTAGACGCGGGCGACCCCCGCCTCGGTGAGCTTGGGCTGATCGGGCTCCGGGATGATGCCGCCGACGACGACCGGAGCGTCGACGCCCAGCTCGCGTAGCAGCCGGATCGTCTCGGGCACGAGCTCGAGGTGGGAGCCCGACAGGATCGACAGGCCGATCACATCGACGTCCTCGTCGCGCGCCGCCGCCGCGATCTCGTCCGGCGTGAGCCGGATGCCCTGGTACACGACCTCCATCCCCGCGTCGCGCGCCGCCACCGCGATCTGCTCGGCGCCGTTGGAGTGGCCGTCGAGGCCGGGCTTGCCGACCAGCACGCGCACCGGGCCGCCGAGCTCCCGCGCCGCTGCCTGCACCCGCTCGCGCACGGCGAGCATGTCGTCGACCGGCGCGGTCGCGACGCCACCCACGCCCGTGGGAGCGCGGTACTCGCCGAATACTTCGCGCAGCGCGCCCGCCCACTCGCCGACGGTGCCGCCCGCCTTGGCGAGCTCGATCGTCGCCGGCATCAGGTTCTGGTCGGTGCCCGCGACCTCGCGCACACCGGCGAGGGCGCGTTCTACCGCCGCGGCGTCGCGTTCGGCGCGCCAGTGCTTCAGCGATTCGATCTGCTCGGCCTCGGCTGCGGGGTCGAGCTCGAGGATGTTCGAGCCGCCGCCCTCCGCGTACGTCGACACCAGCGGCGAGGGCGCGGTCTCGGTGAAGCTGTTGACGCCGACGACCTGGATGTCGCCCGCTTCGATCTTGCGCACCCGCTCGGCGTGACTCTGGACCAGCCGGCCCTTCATGGCGTCGATCATCTCGAAGGACCCGCCGCCCTCGAGTACCCACTGGAGCTCGGCGTCGGCCTCGTCGGCCAGCTCACTGGTCTTGGCCTCGACGACGGTCGATCCCGCGAACAGGTCGTCGTACTCGAGCAGGTCGCTCTCGTACGCGAGCACCTGCTGGATACGCAGCGACCACTGTTGGTCCCACGGACGGGGGAGACCGAGCGCCTCGTTCCAGCACGGCAGTTGGATGGCCCGCGCACGCGCATCCTTCGAGAGCGTCACGCCGAGCATCTCGAGCACGATGCGCTGCACGTTGTTCTCGGGCTGGGCCTCGGTGAGCCCGAGCGAGTTGACCTGCACCCCGTAGCGGAACCGGCGCAGCTTCTCGTCCTCGACGCCGTACCGCTCACTGCAGATGCGGTCCCACAGGCGGCTGAACGCCCGCATCTTGCACGTCTCCTCGACGAAGCGGACACCCACGTCGATGAAGAAGGAGATGCGCCCGACGACGTCGGGGAGCTCGTCGTCGCTCACCTGGCCCGAGTCGCGCACGGCGTCGAGCACCGCAACCGCGGTCGCGAGCCCGTACGCGATCTCCTGCACGGGCGTGGCCCCCGCCTCCTGGAGGTGGTACGGGCACACGTTGATCGGGTTCCACCGCGGGATGTTGCGCACCGCGTGGACGATCAGGTCGACGGTCAGCCGCCGCGACGCTTCGGGGGGGAAGATGTACGTCCCACGCGACAGGTACTCCTTGACGATGTCGTTCTGCGTCGTGCCCGAGAGCAGGGCGGGGTCGACGCCGTGCTCCTCGCCGAGGGCGACGTACATCGCGAGCAGCCACATCGCGGTCGCGTTGATCGTCATCGAGGTGTTCATCTCGTCGAGCGGGATGCCCTCGAAGAGCTGGCGCATCTCGCCCAGGTGCGGGACGGGCACGCCCACCTTCCCGACCTCGCCGGCCGCCAGCTCCGCGTCGGGGTCGTAGCCCGTCTGGGTGGGGAGGTCGAAGGCGATCGAGAGGCCGGTCTGGCCCCGGGCGAGGTTCGTGCGGTACAGCTCGTTGGAGGCCCGGGCCGAGGTGTGGCCCGAGTACGTCCGCATGAGCCACGGGCGGTCCCGCTGCGTCATGCGACCAGTTTCCTACTTCTTCGCGTAGTCGTAGAACCCGGCGCCGGTCTTGCGGCCGAGCTTCCCGTCCTGCACGAGGCCGGCGAGCATCGGCGCGGGCTCGTAGTTGGGGTCTTCGAACTCGGCGTAGAGGGCTTCGATGATCGCCAGGCTGGTGTCGAGGCCCACGAGGTCGAGCAGCTCGAGGGGGCCCATCGGAAAGTTGCAGCCGCCCTTCATGGCGGCGTCGATGTCGTCGCGAGTGGCGACACCCGCTTCGAGCAGCTTCACGGCGTTGTTGAGGTAGGGGAACAGCAGCGCGTTCACGACGAAGCCGGCCTGGTCGCGCACGTCGACGACCGTCTTGCCACACGACTCGGCGAACGCACGGGCCGCCGCCAGCGTCTCGTCGGCCGTCTGCTCGGCCCGCACGAGCTCCACCAGCGGCATGGCGGTCGCAGGGTTGAAGAAATGGATGCCGCACACCTGCGCCGGCCGGTTCGTAGCCGCGGCGACGGCTTTGATCGACAGGGTGGACGTGTTCGACGCCAGGATCGCGCCGTCGCCGCAGATGCCGTCGAGCTCGGCGAAGAGCTCGGTCTTCGGCGCCAGCTCCTCGATGATCGACTCGAGCACGAGCTCGCAATCGGCCAGCTCGGAGAGCGCGGTCACCGCCCGCACCCGGCCCTGAACGGCGTTGCGCTCGCCGTCGTCGAGCCTGCCCTTATCGACCTGCTTGGCGAGCGACTTCTCCAGCCCGGCGATCATCGACTGCGCGCCCGTGTCGGAACGGCTGCGCAGCGTCACCTCGAAGCCGGCCTTGGCCGCGACCTCGGCGATGCCCGATCCCATGATGCCGGAGCCGACGATGCCGACGCGCTTGATGTCCACGGAGGTCCCCCTGTGCCGTACGAGCGGCGAGGCCGACGAGGTTACCGCCGGGTAGCCAACCCGCTCCAAACCCCGCCGTCCCATAGGCTCCGCCATGGAGCGAGGGAGCCATTTGATGGTCAAACACGGCAAAGGGACGCTGGCGCTGGTCGGCGGGGGCGAGTGGACCGACCGTTGTCGCGAGCTCGACGCCGCCCTCCTCGAGGCGGCCGGCACCGACGAGGTGGCGGTGATCCCGACCGCGGCCGCGTTCGAGCACGCCGACCGCGCTGTCGAGCGCGCCCGAGCGCACTTCGAGGGCCTCGGCGCCAAGGTGAAGCCGCTGATGGTGCTGCACCGGGCCGAGGCCGAAGACGCCGCCGTCGTCGGGAACCTCGCCAAGTCGCGGTTCGTGTACCTCGCGGACGGCTCCCCGCTGCATCTCCGGTCGGTACTGAAGGATTCGCCGCTCTTCGAGGCGCTCGTCACCGCGTACCAGGGAGGCGCCGTGCTGGCCGCCTCGGGTGCGGGAGCGACCGTGCTGTGCGACCCGATGGTCGATCCCCGTGGGGGCGCGTACACCGTCGGGCTCGGTGTGGTCGTGGGGCTGGCGGTGTTCCCGTATCACGGCACCGCCGCGGGCCATCTCCGCGAGCGGTCGATCGACCTGCTCCCCGACGGCGCCGCCCTCGTCGGCGTCGACGAGGCGACTGCGCTGGTGCGCGATCCCTCGGGGGCGTGGCGGACCGTGGGGGCGGGCGAAGTGTCCGTCTACGAAGACGGCCGCGCCGTCACGTACTCCGGCGGCCGGCTCGTCGATCGGCTGACGCTCTAGCCAGGAGCGTCGCTACGACGGGGGCGGCGCCGGAGGAGCGGTGGTCGTGCTCTCCGGCGCGACCGTGGTCTCGGTCGCGGCGGGGTTCTTGTCGGAGATCCTCACTTGGAGGACCTGCACGGGCTGGGTCGGGGGACCGTCGCCCTCGGGCGGCGCCAGGCCCTGGATCAGCTGCGCGACTTCGAGGCCCGACACGACCCTCCCGAAGCGCGAGTACTGGGGAGGGAGCTGGGTGCCCGGCTCGCTCGTGATGACGAAGAACTGCGAGCTGCCGCTGTCGGGCTGGCCGGTGTTCGCCATCGCGACGTCGCCGATCTGGTACGGGCCCTCGGTGGGGAGCTCGTCCTCGATCGTGTCGACGGGATCGTCGCCCTCGCCGGTCTGGATGACACCTGCGGTCGACGAGACCCGGTGGACATCCAGGCCGTCGTAGTAGCCGTCGTCCGCGAGCTCGACGAAGTTCTCGACCGTGTTCGGTGCCTCGCCCCGATCGAGCTCGATCACGAAGTCACCCAGGCTGGTCGACACGGTGGCGAAGCCGCCGCGGTTGCTCGGTTCCGAACTGCTGTTGTCGTCGTCGCGCACGACCTGGAGCACCACGAACAGGACCACCAGCGGCAGCAGCAGGAGCCCGACGTTGCGCGCCGCCTTGAGCCGGCGGCGGCGCTTCATCCAGGCGAGCTCGGCTTGGCGGCGCGCCTCCCGGTTGAGGCGCTGGCGTTCCCGCTTGGAGGCTTTCGACACGAGGGCGGAGCCTACAGCCAGGGCAAATGAGCCTGGGGGTCGCCGACCCCACTGGTACCGTGCGCCGACGTGAGCCTCCTGGTGCAGAAGTTCGGCGGGACGTCGGTCGCCGACGCCGAGCGCATCAAGGCTGTCGCCGATCACATCGTCGCCAGCCGCAAGGAGGGCGACGCCGTTGTCGCGGTGGTGTCCGCCATGGGGCACAGCACCGACGATCTCGAGCGGCTCGCCCGCGACGTGTCGCAGGCCCCCGCGCCCCGCGAGATGGACATGCTGCTCACCGCCGGTGAGCGGATCTCGATCTCACTGCTCTGCATGGCCCTCATCGACCGGGGCCACCGGGCAGTGTCGTTCACCGGCTCGCAGGCCGGGATCGTGACCGACACCAGCCACGGCAAGGCCAAGATCGTGGAGGTGAGGGCCGAGCGCATCCGTGACGCCGTCGCCGCCGGCGACGTCGCGGTGGTCGCGGGCTTCCAGGGGGTGTCGACCGCCCGTGACGTCACCACCCTCGGCCGGGGCGGCTCGGACACGACCGCAGTCGCGCTCGCGGCCGTGCTCGACGCCGAGGCGTGCGAGATCTACACCGATGTGGCCGGCGTCTACACCGCCGACCCCCGCATCGTCCCTCAGGCGCGCCTGCTGCCCCGCGTCTCCTACGAGGAGATGCTCGACATGGCGGCGACGGGTGGCAAGGTGCTCGCGCTGCGCTCGGTGGAGTTCGCACGCAACCATGGGGTCCCCGTCCATGTGCGCTCGAGCTTCACCTGGCAGCCTGGAACCTGGGTGTGCGAGGAGGACCCCTCCATGGAACAGGCGATCATCTCCGGCGTCACCCACGACACGTCGGAGGCGAAGGTCACGATCACCGGCGTGCCCGACCAGGTCGGCATCGCCGCCCGGGTGTTCCGGGCCCTGGCCGACGAGTCGGTCAACGTCGACATGATCGTGCAGAACGTGAGCAAGAGCGGGATCACCGACATCTCCTTCACGCTCC
>JBOGFJ010000207.1:0-5764 GCA_050743385.1 Acidimicrobiia bacterium | reverse complement strand
GCAGCATGGCGGTGTCGGCGCCGTCGAGGCGCACGAGCGCCCACGCGAACGGCCGGTCGAGCGGGTGCTTCTCGTGCGGGTCGTGCACCCACGCCCACGTCGTGACCTCACCGGCGGGCCCGACCTCCACGAACGCGTCCTCACCGAGCGCCTCGCTGGTGACGGGGTCGTACTCGGTAGGCGGGCAGACGACCCGGCCGTCGGAGGCGCGGACGCCGGAGATCTGCCCGTCGCGCAAGCCGGTCATGAACCGCCCGATCACGGGCCCGGTCGAGCGCGCGTACGGGTACTCGAGAATGTTCGGTGCCTCGAGCACGTCCTCGGAGGGCATGGCGAAAAGAAGAACACGTTCTCGCGGCCCGTCGCAACACCGCGTACATTCCGGGGATGCCGCTGCCGCCCGACCCCCGCACCACCTACGACCCCACCGACCCGGCCGAGGACGCGCCCCTCGCCCGCAAGCACCGGCTGGTGCGCGAGGCCAAGCGCCTCGTCGAGCTCGTCGCCCACCTCGACGCCGACGACGCCGACCCCGCCGCGATCGACCAACTCAGCGACGCCGTCGCCGACGTGGCCGAGCGCCTCGACCCGCTGCCGAGCCTCCACAAGTACGGCGGGCTCGCGCTGACGCCCGGGCACCAGGGTGCGCTGCTCGAGCGCAGTGGCATCAGCGGACGCTGCAACCCGCTGGCGGCGCCGGTGCAGTGGGCGCCCGACGGTGAGATCCTGCGGGGCTGGGCGACGTACTCGCCCGCGTACGAGGGGCCGGTCGGCCACGTGCACGGAGGCTTCGTCGCCGCCGCCTTCGACGACCTGATGGGGTGCGCGCAGATGGCGTCGGGCATGGCCGGGTACACCGGCACGCTCACGGTGAAGATGCTCCGCCCGACGCCGTTGCGCCGCCGCATCGACTACACCGCCGGCGTCGACCGCGTCGACGGACGCAAGATCTACGTCTGGGGCACGTCCGAGTGCGACGGCGACCGCCTCGGCGAGGCTCAGATCGTCTTCATCGCCCCCAGGACCGGCCTCCCCCGATAGCACCAGCCCCTGGTAGGGCCCTGGACAGGTCGGGGAGACTGACGCCGACCGTTCGCAAGCCGCGAGGAGGCGCCATGACCGCTCCAGCGACAGCACGCCCAGCCGCGGGCCCCAACCGGTGGGGTGCGATCGCCGGCATCGTCTTCGTCGTCCTCTTCGTGGTCGGCTTCCTGATCGGCGGGGGCACGCCCGAGTACGACGCCAGAGACCGGGAGTGGATCGAGTGGTTCGAGGACGACGCCAACACCAACCTGCAGGTCGTGGCCATGTTGCTGATGGTCGCGGCGGCGTTTGCGCTCGTCTGCTTCCTGGCCGTCCTCACCCGCCGGCTTCGGGCGACGAACCATCCCGAGCTGGTCAACGTGGCCATCGGCGCCGGCCTCGTGCTGGCAGCCATGATCGTCATCGGCGGGATCGCGATGAACCAGGTCTCGGCCGCCATCACCTTCGGCGGGAGCAACGGCGACTACCCGATCCCCGGCGCCGACGTGCTGCGCCAGTCGGAGCAGCTCGGCTTCGGCGCCATACTCCTCGGCGGCGGCTGGGCGGCGGTGCTGCTCGTGGGAGCGACGTCGCTGGCGGCGCGCGGCACCGATCTCCTCCCGCGCTGGCTGGTCACGGCCGGCTACGTCGCCGCGGTGCTGCTCGTGGTGAGCGTGTTGTTCATCCCGTTCGTGCTGCTGCCGCTGTGGGTGTTGGCGGTCAGCATCGTCATGCTGCGCAGGCGCGTCGCCGCGTGACTTCGGCGTCGCTACGCCCCCTCCACGCGGGAGCAGCGACGCCGACGCCGGGGTTTACAGCTGTCTAGACACGTGGTGGACTGCGGGCGTGGGGGAACGCAGCTTCAACCTCGCCGACCTGTTCGAGGTGGTGGTCGACGAGGTCGGTGACCGGCCGGCGGTCGTCGCCGGCGACCAACGTCTCACGTACCGCGACCTCGACGCCCGGGCCAGCCGGGTGGCGAACCACCTCGTCGCCGCCGGCGTCACCCCCGAGACCCGGGTCGGCATCTACGCCTGGAACCGCGCCGAGTGGATCGAGAGCCTGCTCGGGGCGCTGAAGGCGCGCGCGGTGCCGATCAACCTCAACTACCGCTACACCGCCGACGAGCTCCGCTACGTGCTCGATGACGCCGACGTCGAGGTCCTCGTCGTCGAGGCCGAGTTCACGCCCATGGTCGCGGAGGTGCGCGCATTGCTGCCTCGACTGCGTCACGTCCTCGTCCTCGACGACACGACGACCGACTCGTACGAGCACGCACTCGCGGCCGCGGCCCCCGACCGGCCCGCCGGGCCCCGCTCCCCCGACGACCTCTACATGCTCTACACCGGCGGCACGACCGGCATGCCCAAGGGCGTGGTGTGGCGCCACGAGGACGTCTTCTTCGCCGCCATGGGCGGCGGCGGGTTCGGGCAACCGCCGATCGAGACTCCCGACGAGCTCGCCGGGCGCATCCCGGCCGTCGACGATCGCATGGTCTCGATGGTCATCGCGCCCTTGATGCACGGCGCCGCGCAGTGGGGCGGGTTCATCACCCTGTTCGCCGGCGGGACGGTCGCGCTGTTCACCGGACACCACTTCGACCCGCACGCGGTGTGGCGCATCGTCGAGCGGGAGCGCTGTACCACCGTCATGCTCGTCGGCGACGCCATGGCACGCCCGCTGGCGGAGGCGCTGGAAGATCCGGCGGCGTCGTACGACACCTCGTCGCTGTTCACGATCGGGTCGGGTGGCGCGGTGTTCTCGCCCACGGTGAAGAGTCAACTCCAGGAGCAGCTCCCGAACGTGATCATCATGGACACGATCGGCGCGTCCGAGGTCGGCTCGACCGGCAGCGCCGCCGCCTCGGTCGAGAGTACGCCGCGCTTCGTCGTCCGGCCGTCGAACGCGGTCCTCGGAGACGACCTGCGCCCGGTGGCGCCGGGCTCGGGAGTCGTCGGCCGCCTCGCCCGCTGCGGTCACATCCCGCTCCGGTACCACAAGGACGAAGCGAAGACCGCGGCCACCTTCGTGACCGATCCCGACGGCGTGCGCTGGGCCGTGCCCGGCGACTTCGCCACGGTGGAAGCCGACGGCACCATCACGCTGCTCGGGCGCGGGTCGCAGTGCATCAACACCGGCGGCGAGAAGGTGTACCCCGAAGAGGTCGAGGCCGCGCTCAAGAGCCACCCCGACGTGTTCGACGCCGTCGTGGTCGGGATCCCCGACGACCGCTTCGGCCAACGCGTCGCCGCCATCGTGCACGCCCGCGACGGATCGTCCCTCGACCTGGACGAGCTCGCCGATCATTGCCGGACGACTATCGCCGGGTACAAGGTGCCGCGCGAGCTCGCGCTGGTCGGGAGCATCAGCCGCACTCCCGCGGGCAAGCCCGACTACGCCTGGGCTCGAGCGCGCTTCGCGGGAGCGGGCGGGCGGTGACCGACGACCGGGTCTTCCGGGCGGAGGCGCTCGCGTGGTTGGAGGCAAACGCGGTACGTCGCCGAGGTGAAGCTGACTGGTCGAACGGGCCGGCCGATACGAGCGCGTCCGCCGAGCTCGAGTACTTCGAGCGCTGCCGCGCCTGGCAGCGGACGCGCTTCGACGGCGGTTGGGCCGGGATCGCCTGGCCGGTCGAGCACGGCGGCCGGGGCGGAACACCGTGGCAGTCGATCGTCTTCGACGAGGAGCAGGCGCGCTTCGACGTGACCTCGGGCTTCCTCGCCTCGACCATCGGCATGGTCGGCCCGGTGCTCATGGCCTCCGGCACCGACGAGCAGCGGGCGCGGTTCCTCCGCCCGCTGCTGCGCGGCGACGAGGCGTGGTGCCAGCTCTTCAGCGAGCCCGACGCCGGCAGCGACCTCGCCAATCTCTCGGCGCGCGCGGAGCGCGACGGCGACGAGTTCGTCGTGAACGGACAGAAGGTGTGGACCTCGAACGCCCATCGCTGCGACTGGGCGATCCTGCTCGCCCGCACGAACCCCGGCGCACCGAAGCACCGGGGCATCACCTTCTTCCTCCTCGACCTGAGCACGCCCGGCGTCGACATCCGCCCGCTGCGCCAGATCACCGGCACCGCCCACTTCAACGAGGTCTTCCTCAGCGACGTGCGCATCCCGGCGAGCAACGTCGTCGGCGCCGTCGACCGCGGGTGGGAGCCCGCACGCCGGGTGCTCGGGCACGAGGCCGTCGTCATCGGCGGCGCGCAGACGCCCGATGGCGCGGACGCGCTCATGCGCCTCGCCCGGGCGCTCGATCACGTCGACGATCCGCTCGCACGGCAGCGGCTCGCCCGCGTCTACTCGCAGGAGCGGGTGCTCGACCACATGCGGGACCGGGTGCTGCAGTCGGTTCGCGACGGCGGCGTCCCCGCGCTCGACGGCTCGCTGCTGAAGCTCGTGTGGTCGGAGGCGCATGCCGAACGCGCGAATGCCGGAGTCGACCTGCTCGGCCCCGCGGGCGCGCTCTACGGGCCCGAGGCACCGGAAGGCGGGCGCTGGCAGGTGCAGCTGCTCAACCGCTTCTGGGGGACGATCGGCGGCGGGACGAGCGAGGTGCACCGCACGATGATCGGCGAGCGCGTCCTCGGCCTTCCGCCCGAGCCCCGGGTCGACCGGGACGTCCCGTGGAGCACGACATGACCGACGTCGACGACCCGCGCGCGTCGTACCGCATCAACGACGAGGTCGACCAGGTCCGGCAGGAGCGGGAGCGGCTCCACGTGCTGGCGCGCGTGGTCGACCCGGCGACGAGAGGGACGCTGGGCGAGATCGGCGTGGGCCCCGGGTGGTCGTGCTGCGACGTCGGCTCCGGCGCGGGCACGATCGTCGCCTGGTTGGCCGAGCAGGTCGGAACGTCGGGGCGCGTCGTCTCGATCGACGTCGACACCCGCTTCCAACCGCCGTCGGCGGGCACGATCGAGGTACGGAACGACGACGTGACCGCGGGCCCGATCGGCGAGGCCGAGTTCGACCTCGTGCATGCGCGCGGTGTGCTCCAGCACCTCGCGCAACGCGAGGGGGTGCTCGACCGGATGATCGCGGCGACCAAGCCCGGCGGCTGGGTGGTGGTGACCGACACCGACTGGGCCCAGTTCGACGCCCAGCCCGTGCCCGAGCCGTTCGCGACGTTGTCGGCGAGGATGCGGGAGCTGAGCGTGCGGCAACACGGGTACGACGGTGCGTGGGGGCGTCACCTCGTCGACGCCTTCCAGCGCCGGTCACTGGTCGACGTCGACGCCGACGGCCGGGTGTGGACGATGCACGGCGGTACCGACTCGGCAGAGTGGTATGTCGCCGCGCTGGCACGAGCGATCGACGTCGTCCCGCCCGAGATCTTCCCCGGCGGGTTCCCGGCGCGTGCCGCGATCGAGCAGGCGCGCCAACCCGACTTCGCCATCCTGTCGCCGATCTCGGTCACCGCCCGGGGCCGGAGGCCGGCATGACGCGGGCCGAGGTCGTCGTCCGGCCGCTGTCCGCCACCCAGGCAGCCACGCGCCACAAGCTCATCGACGCGGCCATCGCGCTCGCCGCCGACGGCGGCTACGAGGCCGTCGGCATGCGGCAGGTGGCGGCGCGCGCCGGCGTTTCGGCGCCGACCGCGTACCAGTACTTCTCGTCGAAAGATCATCTCCTCGTCGACGCGCTGGTCGAGCTGGTCGCGGAGACGACCGACGCGGTGGCGGCACGCCCGCCGAGTCGCGGCCGGTCGGCACCCGACCGTGTGGCGGCGACACTGCGGCGTG
>JBOGFJ010000206.1:0-6014 GCA_050743385.1 Acidimicrobiia bacterium | reverse complement strand
CTGCCACCGCGCCCGCGGGCACGAGTGCCACGAGCGGCGTCCCGGTCACCATGGTGACCACGGTGAAGCCCACGAGACCGACGCCGATGGAAGCAATCGCGAACTGACCGGGCGTGACGGCCAGACCAGCCTGGTGCAACCAGAGCTGTCGCCGATTGAGCTGCGACCGTGAGCGCCCCCGGCGGAACCGGATATCGGGCAGGTACCCCGTCACGCAACCGACGACGAAGTAAGCGAAGACGCCCATGGCCAACGCGGCGAGCAGCCTCATGCCGGGATCCGTCTTCCTTCGACGACACTTCGTAAGGTCAGGCCCTCGGGCAGACACCGGTCGACCCGCGCCTCGAGCGGGCCGGGGAGGACGCCCGTCCACAGCAACGGCTTGCCGAGCGCCTCGCGGACGAAGATCGGTTCGACCGTGAAGTCGTCACTCAACGCGGGTACGAGCGCCGTGATCTCGGTGACCTGCCGGCGGATGCCCTCTAGCTCGCCGCGAGGCATGTCATCTCGATCGAGGTGCACAACGAGATCGAGCGATTCGGAGAACACCTTGCGGACGATCCGCTCGGTCACGTTCTCCCCGGCCATGAGTGCCGCGTTGACGAGCGCGTTGAGTGCCTCGGCGGCACTGTTCGCATGGACGGTGCACAGAAAGCCGCACCCGGCGTTGACCGCCCGGCTGAGCTCGAACGCCTCGGCGCCGCGGACCTCGCCGACCACGATCCGGTCTGGCCTCATCGCGAGGACGAACTTCACCAGGTCGCGCAAGCTGATCTCGCCCGTGCCGTCGAGGGCCGGTGGTCGCACCTCGTAGTAGGAGCCGTGCGTTACGGGCACCGCGAGCTCGCGAATCTCTTCGCAGGAACGCACGCAGTGGCCGGCAGGGCCGGCGGCGATCAGCGCGGCGGCCAGAGTCGTCTTGCCTGCACCGGGCTCCCCTGAGATCGCGACCCGGCTGCGGAGCTGCATCACCGCCCACAGGAAGCCGGCAGCTTCGGCACCGATCGAGTCGCGCTCGACGAGGTCGTCGAGGGTGACGTTGCGCACGGTGTACCGACGGATCGTTGCCGAGAGCTGATCGCCAACCGGCGGGATGGCCGCCGTGAGCCGTGCGCTGCCCTGCAGGACGCGGGCCTGCACGAGCGGGTGCTTCGTGTTCAGCTGCCGGTCGGTGGCGGCGAGCAGTCGCTCGATGATCTGCCGGTTCTCCGCCTCACCCGTCGGCGTGGCGAGGCCCCGGAGTCGGCCCGAGCCGTCGAGGTAGGACACGCGCGGCCCTTCGATGAAGATCTCCTCCACGTCGCGGCGCGCGATCAAGTCGGTGAGCGGCCCGAAGTCGGTAATCGATCGGAGTATCCGGTCTGCCATCCCGCGCGGATCACTGAGTGGCACCTCGGTGCCGAGGTGAGCCCGTCGCTGGTAGTCGTCGACCGCGCGGTCGACCTCGGCCCGGACCTCCTCAAGATCAGCCTCGGGTCGCAGCCGCCGCTTCTCGATCCGCGCCAGAACCTCGCGGCGAAGCACCCCGTAGGCGCCGGCGTGGGTGCTCACCGCAACCCGCCCCTGGCCGTCGCCGCACGACCACGGAGGCGTCGCTTGCGGGCGCCGTTCACCGACGGCGATGCGGGGAGCACACTCGATGCGAGCGCTGCGACCGCACGCGTGAACGGGCCCGCTGCTACGTGCGATCCCGCCCAAGCCGCCTTCTCGACCCGGTCGTCGTGAGGCACGAACCAGAGCCCGGCGGGCGGGAAGGTGCGCTCGAGCTCATCGGCGATCTCGGCGCGCCGGAAGGCGTCGGTCGGACCGCGGTTGATGACCACGTGAACCCGAGCATCGCTGAGGGATCGGGCGTCCGCGATCCAACCGAGCAGACGAGTCACCCCCACGGGTGTGCCCGACCCCACGGCGACGAGCACGCTGGCAGCACCGACGACCGCACGCGTGATGCCGTAGCGGCTGCGTCCGACACCGACGCCGATGTCTTCGAGGCGGTTGGACACATCGACGACGACGGCGTCGCGCGCCCGCGCGAGCGCGTCGAGGACGTCGAGAACCTCGCCCGGTCGGACCTGCGACCACGCGGTCACGTTCGGAAGCCCGCTGAGCACGTCGAACGAACCGTCGGGTACAGCCACGAGGGACCCCGTCAGCTCCCCCAGGCCGTAGTCGACCGCGTCGACAGCCGTACGGAGATTGGGCTCGATCGTCAACGCCAGGCGTTGCGCGACCGACGGGGCCACGTCGTCCGCATCGACCAGGACGGTCCGCATCCCATTGCGGCTTCCCGCTCGAGGCAGTTCGATCGCAAGCTCGGTCGCGCCGCCACCGGACGGGCCCCCGACCGCGACGAGCCGCGAAGGAACCGCCTCTGTCCCCAGCGTCGTCCCGTCGATGAGCCCTCGAACCTCGCGATTCACGGTGGGCTCGTCTGCCTCGATGGGAGCGAGCGAAACGAGCGCCTCGAGGAAGTCGGCCATCGGCGCGTCGGACTCGATCACCCGGTCGACACCGAGTGTCAGGAGGTGGTCACGTCCCGCAGGTTCCGCGGGATCGAACACGCCCAGCAGGCGGCGGCGTCGCGCGTGCACCGCTTGGACAAAGGGCCGGGTCAAAGCCGGCCATCGATGACTGACGATGAGCGTGCCGTACTCCTCCTCCAAGGCGAGGCTCGGCTCCATCACCACTTGCCGGACGCGCGCACCGCCGTGGTCGGTGAGGTGTCGGTGGAGACCCTCGACCCAACCCTCGGGCGAGAAGACGAGCGCGACCTCCGGCTCGCCGCTCATCCGCCGGGTCCGGTGTCCACAAAGTCGACGGCCAGAGGAGGTGTCGTGTCGGCAGACTCCGCGCCCGTCGATCGAGCGAGCAGGAGATCGCCGTCGGTGATCGCGGCCGTCAGCAGCTGGGCGCCGCGTGCATCCACAGCGAGGGTGACGGTGAACTGTTCCTCGACCGATCCCAAGGCGGTACCACCGGCGGGGTCACTCACGTCGAGCACTTCGGCGCCGGCGACGACGATCGCGACCTCGCTCTCGGCCGCGAGCAGCACGTCGACCCGGTCACCGCGAACCAGCTGACCATTGACCGCGCGCGCCCGATCGATCGGGATGCTGACCGCCCGTAGGCCGGACGGTGCGGCGGGCGGGCGCACGGCGGTGCGAGAGACCAGCTCACCCGCCTCCACCGCTTCCACCGTGACCGCGCCGTCGAGTCGCGCGACGTCGTCGGGGCGAAGGACGGTACCGAGCAGATCGCCGTCCATTTTCACGCGCTCGTACCGAAGGTCTTCCCCAGTGACGACGTCGCCCGCGCGCAGGTCGTGCGCCGCCACCGCGACCCGTACCCGCTCATCGGCATTGCGCAGGAGCGCGAGCGTGAGGAGCATGCCGACGAGCCCGGCCACGATCATGACCAGGTGGCCGGCGGAGAGCCGGCTGGCGAATCGGCGCCGGCGCGTTGGCAGCGGGGTGGCATCGCTCGCCCGGCCTCGTGCCGAGATCGCCATCGCCCCTCCCCGCCCGGCCCGACACGGTTGCTCCGTGCCGCCGAAGCCCGCCGCAATAGTGAGGAACCGACCCGTTCGGGTCAAGTGATCCCTCGCTACCGGTTCGTGCAGTTCGTTCCGGGCTGAGGCTGCCCCATGGGGCCTGAGATTGTCAAGAGGGGCCGTCGACCCCCTCGATGGGGGCTAGTATGGAGTGCATGGCCCCTCCCGACGACACCCCCGCGTCACCGGGCGAGTTCCCTCCCGTCCTGACCACCGCCATGGCGGCGGAGCTGCTCCAAGTGCACGTCGAGCACCTCCGGCGGTTGGTGAGGGAGGACAAGATCCCCTGCCACCGGTTCCCCGGCGGACGGGAGATGCGCTTCATGCGCGACGAGCTCCTCGACTGGCTCCAGGCCCAGCCGGGCAGCGACCAGTCGACCTCGACCGAGCGGGCCCGCGAACGGCACTGAGGCTCGGCGCCGCCGCGCGGAGTGTCGGCCTCACCGTGGCCGCGGTCTGACGCTCACTCCCTTCGGCTCGCTGCCCACGAGACCCACGCGATCGGCACGTACGTCTCGCCTCCATCCCGGTCACACACGCGCACCTGGTCCCGCCCGACGGTCAGCGTGCCGCGCAGGTCCTCGCCCAGCAGGGTCGAGCCGATCGACACCTCGACCGCGCCCGCCTCGTGCTCGAGCAGCCGCGCCCGGAACGTCTCCGGACCGCCTCCCGCGCTGCGACCACCCGACCGAGCTCGCGCGATCACCCGGAGCACCACGGGTGCGGCCACGCGGGCGTGGCGACGCTCGCCGCCGCCCCTCGTGAGCAGGGCGAGCTGCACATCGACGACGTCGGAGGCCGTGCGCAACCGGAGCACATCGAAGCCCACGTCGGTCACCTCGCCCGTGAACGTCGCGCCGGCGGCGGTCACCGCGACGGTGTCGCCCCGGTGCATCAGGTCTCGAGCCACGTCGACGAGGCTGCGACCGTGCGTCCACTGCGCCGCCGCCGCCCGGCTCCACTCCTCTTCTTCGGCACGCCACGCCTCGCGCATCGACCCGGCGGCGGCGCCGAGATCGGGGCCACCCGCGTCG
The DNA here is from genome assembly GCA_050743385.1 of Acidimicrobiia bacterium. Taxonomy (GTDB): domain Bacteria; phylum Actinomycetota; class Acidimicrobiia; order IMCC26256; family JACDBD01; genus JACDBD01. Next base: position 1,430 of record JBOGFJ010000206.1, on the reverse strand, counting down.
AGCTCGTCGCCTGCGGCCATGGCGACGCGGAACGTAGCGCAGCATCGTCGTTGCTGCTGCAATCGTTGCCGGTGCTCGGTAGTGTCCGACCCGTGGCGGAGGAGCTGTCGCCCCGCGACCAGGCCGCATGGCGGGCCTTCCTGCGCGCCCACGCCGCGCTCGTGGGCACCCTGGAGCGCGAGCTCGCCACCAAGGGCTTGCCGATCGCCTTCTACGATGTGCTCGCCGAGCTCGCGAACGCCGGTGGACGGATGCGCATGCGGGAGCTCGCCGACGCCGTGCTGCTCTCGCGCAGCGGCCTCACCCGCCTGATCGATCGGATGGAGCGAGCCGGCTACGTGACGCGGGAGCGTTGCCCCGACGACCGGCGGGGCGCCTTCGCCATCACCACGCCTGCCGGCCGGCGGGCGCTGCGCCAGGCCGGCCCAGTGCACGCGCGCGGTGTCGCCGAGCACTTCGCCCGGCATCTCAGCCGGGAGGAGACCGACGTGTTGACGGGCGCGCTCGAACGGGTGGCGGGCTCGCAGCCTCGACGCCGGCCCGACTGATCCCAACGCGCGAGTTTGGTGCCCTAACCTGCCCACGGATACCGTACCGACGGCCGCGTCCCCGTCCCCCGCCGAGGGGACGATGCCCAGCGCAACCGGCAGGACGCGACCCCCTCAGGCGATGCGACAGCGTGCTCGCGCTCGGGACGACCGGCGGAGCGAAGGCGGGTTGGGCGGCTCGATGGCCAGCGTGAGCGAATCCTCGACCGGCGTGGAGTCGCCGCGCCGCGCCTACAACGTCGAGATCTTCCTCATGAGCTTCGCCGCGCTCCTGCTGGAGATCAGCTACACGCGCGTCGTCTCGTTCAAGTTCTTCTACTACTACACCTACTTGGTCATCGGGCTGGCGCTGCTCGGGATCGGCACCGGGGGCGTGCTGGTGGCGATCTCGCGCCGCCTGCGGACCGCCTCCACCGACGCGATCATCATGTGGGGTCTCCTCCTGGGCGCGATCAGCGTCGGCGTCGGCTACTTCGTGGTGGCTCTCACACCCATCGACACCATCGCGATCTGGGACTACGGGACGCTCGACTCGCTGACGAACCTCGCCCGGCTGGTGCTGATCTGCCTGGCGCTGTTCGCCTCCTTCATCTCGGTCGGGGTGATGATCGCGACGCTGTTCGGGCGGCGCTCCGAGCAGATCGGCCAGCTCTACTTCGCCGACCTGCTGGGCGCGGGGCTCGCGTGCGCGGCGGTCGTACCGCTCATCAGCGTCATCAGCCCGCCGGCGTGCATCGCCCTCGCGGGGCTGATCCTCGCCCTCCCGGGCCTGCGGCTCGCGGCGCGCACGCACGCCCGGCGCCTGCTCCCCGCCGCCGGCGCCCTCGCCGCGCTGCTGGCCGTCCTCGTCGTCGCGCCGGGAATCCTCCCCGATGTGCGCGG
>JBOGFJ010000205.1:0-7324 GCA_050743385.1 Acidimicrobiia bacterium | reverse complement strand
TGCTGGCGGCGCAGACGGGCCCGACCGTTGTTGCCGGACATTCCTATGGCTGTCAGATCATGACTGCGCTTGGTACGGATGCTCCGAATGTCGTCGGAATGGTGTACGTCTCGGGCTTCGCCCTTGACGCAGGCGAATCGATCGGAGCGTTGCTCGCGCAAGGTCCGCCGACCCCGGCGATCGCGCACTTGCGCATCGATGAACAGGGCTTCGCCTGGCTTCCTCAAGATGACTTCGTGAACCACTTTGCGGCGGATGTCGATCCGATCGAAGCGAACGTCATGTATGCCGTGCAGCAGCCTCTACCCACATCCGCCCTCGAGGACGTGATGGGGGCCCCAGCGTGGAAGAACGTTCCAACCTGGTACGCGGTCGCGCAGAACGATGAGGTGATCCCGCCCGATGCCGAGCGACTCTTCGCCAAGCGCATGGGCGCCACCACCGTCATAGAGCTCACGTCCGGTCATGTAGGGATGGTTTCGCATCCCGACGAGGTTGCCAGCCTGATTCAGACCGCGGCTCAGTCGGTGCCATAACACGTACGTGTCGGTCACTCCTCCCAGCGGAACCAGCGCACCGCCGCGAGTGGGGCCGCTACGGCCCAGGCGGCCAGGACGAGCATGCTCCCGATCGGGAAGGCGGCGCCGGCGAGAACGTCGCGCACGCTCTCGGCGAGCGCCGCCGCGGGCAACGCTCGTGCGAAGACCTCGAGCGCGCCCGGCAGGCGGTCGAGCGGATACGCCATGCCACCGAGGAACAGCAGCGCGAGAAAGAGCCCGTTGGAGACCGCCAGGTTCGCCTCCGCCCGCAGCGTTCCCGCGAGCAGTATCCCGATGCCGGCGAACGCCACCGTCCCCACCAGCAGGATGCCGAACGCGGGGACGATCCGGATGGTGGCATCCCACCCCAGTGCCAACCCGACGAGCACGATCACCGCGGCCTGCACGACCTCGATGAGCAACACGTTCAGCGTCTTGGCTGCGATCAGGCCCGAGCGCGACAACGGCGTGGTGCCCAGCCGCTTGAGGACGCCATAGCGCCGCTCGTACCCGGTGGCGATGCCGAGGCTCACCATCGCGGTCGACATGACCGCCAGCGCGAGCACGCCCGGGACGAGGAACGCGACCGGATCGTCGAGCGAGGTGTTCGCCGCATCGACCTGGGAGAAGAACACCAGGATCCCGACCGGGATCGCCAGTGTGACGAGGAGGCTCTCCGACCGCCTGACCGTGAGGAGCAGCTCGATCCGGGTCTGGGCGCGGAGCGTCGCCGCCCTCATTCCCGACCGTCGCGCGTGAGTCGCAGGAAGACCTCCTCGAGCGTGCGCCGCCCGGTGCGCAGCTCGTCGAGCACGACGTCGTGGTCGCGTAGCCATGCCGTCAGGGCAGCGACCAGTGCCGGTGTAGCGGCAGCGCGGACGATGTACTCCCCGGGTCGGAGCTCGGCGACGGTGTCGGTACCCACGGCGAGCGCCGCGCCGAGCGCGGCACGATCGACGCTTTCCCCCGCGCGTACCGAGAACCGCACTTCTTCGGCGTCGGCGGATGTCAGCTGTGCGGGCGTGCCAGAGGCGACGAGGCGGCCGCGGTCGATGATCGCGATCAGGTCGCTGAGCTGCTCCGCCTCGTCCATCGCGTGGGTGGTGAGCACCACGGTGACTCCCCGCTCGCGGAGATCGCGCACGACCTCCCAGGCCGTCGCGCGTGCGTGGGGGTCGAGGCCGGCGGTCGGCTCGTCGAGGAACACGAGGGTCGGCCTGCCGACCAGCGCGAGTGCGAGCGACAGCCGCTGGCGTTCCCCCCCGGAGAGGCGGCGCACGAGCGTGTCCGCGACCGGGCGCAGGCCGACACGATCGAGCAGGGCGTCCGGGTCGTCGGCGTCGTCGTAGTACGACGCGAACAGGTGCAGCGCCTCCAGCGGGCGGATTCCCGGGTACACGCCGCCTTCCTGCAGCATGACGCCGATGCGAGGACGGATGTGCGCGCCGTCGCGCCACGGATCGAGCCCGAGGACCGTGACCTCGCCCGCGTCGGGACGCCGGTAGCCCTCCAGGATCTCCACGGTTGTCGTCTTGCCGGCGCCGTTGGGACCGAGGAGGCCGAACACCGTTCCCGGCGCGATCGTGAGAGAGAGGCCGTCGACCGCGCGCACCGTTCCGTAACACTTCCGGAGCCCGGCGACCTCGATCGCGGGCACCGTTAGCGGTCGCGCCAGGCCACGAACGTGCCGAGCTCCTCCAGCGCATGCCGGGCTTCGGCGGTGAGCGGAGCAACCGCCAGCGCCGCCATGCCCTCGTCGACCCGTCGTTCGATCGCCGCCTCCACCTCGTCGCGCGCGCCGGTCTCGACGAGGACCGCCTGGAGGGCCGCGATCTCGGCGGCGGTCAGATCGGGCGACCCGAGCCGTTCGAGCAGCGCGCCCGCCGACGCGTCCGCGCGCGCCACCGCCGCGGCCACCAGCGGCGTGAGCTTGCCCTCGCGCAGGTCGTCGCCGACGGGCTTCCCCGTCACCTCGGAATCCCCGAAGACCCCGAGCAGGTCGTCGCGTAACTGGAACGCCTCGCCCAGCGGGAGGCCCACGGCGCTGAGGGGCGCGGCGAGCTCGTCGAGACGACCCGCGAGCGCGGCGCCCAGGTGCAGTGGCCGCTCGACGGTGTACTTGCCCGACTTGTACCGCTCGATCCGCTCCGCCTTGGTGGGCTCGCTGCTCCCGCTCGCGGTACCGACGAGATCGAGGTACTGACCGACGCACAGCTCGAGGCGCAGCTCGTCGAAGACCGGCCGGGCGGCCGGCGGCGCGGATGCAAACAGCATGTCGGCGTACACAAACGCGAAGTCGCCGACGAGAATCGCCGCCCCCTCGCCGAAACGGCGGGGCTCGCTCCGCCACGCGGCCCGTTCGTGCTCGGTGATGAAGTGCCGGTGGACGGCCGGTCGGCCCCGGCGGAAGTCGGAGCCGTCCATCACGTCGTCGTGGACGAGCGCGAACGTGTGCAGGAGCTCGAGCGCCGCGCCCGCATCGATCGCGACCGCGTCGTCGGGGTCGCCGCCGGCTCCGACGAACGCCCAGTGGCAGAACGCCGGCCGCAACCGCTTGCCGCCCGCAGTGATCAGGTCGCGCAGTGCCGCCAGCGGCTCGACGAGATCGACGTCGACCTCCCGCCACCGCAACAGCTCGGCGTCGATCAGCTCGACGATCCGTCGCTCGGCACGCCCGCCGACCTCGGCCAGGCTCCGCGGCCCCACCGCTCCGAACCGTGCCGCTCGCATCCTCTATTGCCTCGCTTGCTGCGGCGCAGGGTACCTGCGCCGCGGGCGCTCGCTCGGTCGCCATGTTGGCTGCGCGCTCGTTGGACGTGCCGTTCGCATCCGCGGATGGTACGCCCGGGGTCCGGCGCGACTGGCACGGAGCCGTAGCATCCGGGCGCATGCCCGAGTTCTTGTCACCGGAGTGGGTCGCGGCCCTGGACAGTGCGGCGCGGGACTCCGTGGAGTTGCGCGCCGCCACGGATGAGCTCGCGGCCACGGTGCAGCAGGTAGTGCCGGACGCGCCGAACGGAGCGGTGCACTACCACGTGACCATGGATCACGGCGTCGTGCGCGTGAGGGCGGGGCGGGCTCAATCCCCCGACCTGACCTTGCTCGCCGATTACGAGGTCGCTCGCGCCATCAACGACGGCACCATTACCGCGCAGCGCGCGCTCGCGAGTGGCCGGCTCAAGATCAAGGGGGGCATGACAGCCTTCGTCGGTCACGAACGCGCACTGGCGGCGATCGGCGACATCTTCGGGGCGGTACGAGCGACCACCACCTACGCCGTCGACGGCCCGGCCTGACCCGAGCGCATACGATGCCGGCATGACCGACACCATCTCGCTCGCCGAGTTCTCGGCTGCGGCCACGGCCTTCCTCGACGCCAACGCCGAGCCCCGTCCGGAGGAGAAGTTCGCATGGGGGGAGGGCAGCGACCGGGTGGGCCTCCTCGAGGAGAAGACGCCCGAGGAGGCCGCCGCCGAGCTCGCCGCCGCCAAGGAGTGGAAGGCCGAGGAGTTCGACGCCGGGTTCGGGTGGATCGCCGGTCCCGAAGAGTTCGGCGGCCGGGCCCTGCCCAAGGAGTACGAGCGGGCCTACACCGCGCTCCGCTCCGACTACCGGATCCCGAGCCAGGGACCCTTCGTCATCGGGCTCGGCATGGTCGCGCCCACGATCCTGGCGCACGCGATCCCGGACGTGAAGGAGCGGTACCTGCGAGCGATGTACCGGGGTGACGTCGTCGGCTGCCAGCTCTTCTCCGAGCCCGTTGCCGGCTCCGACCTCGCCGGCATCCAGACCCGGGCCACGCGCGACGGCGACGAGTGGTTGCTCAGCGGGCAGAAGGTGTGGACCTCGGGCGCGCAGTACAGCGACATCGGCGAGATCATCACGCGTACCTCGCCCGACAAGCCCAAGCACAAGGGCCTCACCATGTTCCTTGTCGACATGCACGCCCCCGGGGTCGAGGTGCGCCCCCTGCGCCAGATGACCGGCGGCGCGACCTTCAACGAGGTGTTCTTCGAGGACGTGCGCGTGCACGACTCGCACCGCCTCGGCGACGTCGACGAGGGCTGGTCGGTTGCCCTCACCACCCTGATGAACGAGCGCGCTGCGATCGGCGGTGGTGGTGGCGGCGCCGGCATCGGCTCGACCAGCATGACCCGGTTCATCGAGATGGCCCGCCACCTCGGCCTGGCCGACGATCCTCTCGTGCGCCAGCGCCTCGCCGACGCCTACGTGCACACGAGCGTCGCCCGGTACACGAACCTGCGGGCCATGGCCAAGATCCGCGCCGGCCAGCTCCCGGGGCCCGAGATGTCGATCGCCAAGCTCACCATGACCCAGAACATGCAGCGACTCGCCGACACCGTGAGCGAGATGCTCGGGCCCCGCCTCGTCGCGAACACCGGCGAGTGGGGCACGTACGCGTTCTCCGAGTTCGTGCTCGGGGTGCCGGGGGCGCGTGTCGCTGGCGGCACCGACGAGATCATGCGCAACATCGTCGGCGAGCGGGTGCTCGGCCTGCCGAAGGAACCCAAGACCAGCCAGTAGCGTCCCGCTACGTGGGCCGCTGCGAGTGGGCGGGCGAACGCGAGCTCGACGTCCGCTACCACGACGAGGAGTGGGGCGTTCCCACCCACGACGACCGCGTGTTGTTCGAGCTCCTCGTGCTCGAAGGCGCGCAGGCGGGCCTGAGCTGGTCGACGATCCTGGCCAAGCGCGAGGGCTACCGACGCAGCTTCGCCGACTTCGACCCCGCCCGGGTGGCTGGCTTCTCGGCGAAGCGACGGGAGCGCCTCCTCGAGAACCCCGCCATCGTCCGCAACCGCCTGAAGATCGAGTCGACGGTCACGAACGCGCGGGCCTTCCTCGCGGTGCAGCACGAGTTCGGCAGCTTCGACGCCTACGTCTGGGCGTTCGTGGACGGCGCGCCGATACAGAACCGCTGGACGACGCTTGCCGAGCTGCCGACGACCACCGCGCTGTCGGACACGCTGAGCAAGGACCTCAAGCGGCGCGGGTTCCGGTTCGTCGGGAGCACGATCGTGTACGCGTTCATGCAGGCGACCGGCATGGTGAACGACCACGTCCGGTCGTGCTTCCGGTTCGGGGAGCTCGGCGGTGACGACGCGGGCGGGCGGTAGCCTGCGCTCAGTCATGCAGCCGTTCGAACGCCTCCGGCACCTCGCTCGGTGGAGCGGTGACGGTGTCGAGCTGGTCTCGGAGGCCGCCGACTGCCTGGCAGGCTTCGCCGACGACCCCGCCGGGCTGGTCGTGGCGTGCCGGCGTCTCCTCGTTCACCACCCGACGGCAGGGCCGCTGTGGTGGCTCTGTGCCCGCGTCCTCGCGGCTCCCGATCCGGCCTCGGCGGCATGGGACGCGTGGCAACGGGTCCACGGCGACGCAACGTACGAGCGGGTCGCCGAGCTGCTCCCGTTCCCGCACGACGACGTGGTCGCCGTGCTCGGCGGTCCCGAGCTGGCCGGTGCCGTGGCCGCGACCCGGCCCGACCTCGACGTCGTGGCGGTGCGACGCCGTTCGGGCGACGAGCACCTGCGTGCCCGGCTGGCCCGCGCCGACGCGTCGGCACGCACGATCGACGAGATCGAGCTTGCCGCGCTCGAACCGTCGCACCTGCTGGTCGAGACGCCCGCCGCCGACCCGACGCGTGCAGCGGTGCCGGCCGGCACCCACGATCTGGTCACCACTCGGCGCGTGGTGGGGTGGCTGGTCGCCGGCGTGGGACACGTGTTGCCGGCCCGTCTGTTTGCTTCCGTGGCACAGCACATCGAGGAGGACGACGAGCGGACGCCCGCGCTCGAGCTCGTCGACGCCGGCGACTTCGCTCGTATCGCGGGCCCGACCGGGCTCGACCGCCCCGACACGCTCGCTCGGCGTGTCGACTGCCCGGTCGCGCCGGAGCTCCTCCGCCTGGGGGGCTGATCGCGTCAGGGCAGGTCGATGTCGGGCGGGCGTGACGGTGACGCCGAGCCCCGGAAGATCTCGACCTTGCCGACGAAGCGGCGCCGGAGCACGCGACGCACGAGGGCACGGGTTGGCGGGATCAGCAGGAAGATGGCGATCACGTCGCTGATGAAGCCGGGCGTGAGAAGCAGGGCGCCCGCGAGGAGGATGAGGAACGCGTCGATCAGCTCGGCGCCCGGCACCCTTCCTGCGCTGACCTGCTGATTCAGGCGGCGCCAGACCCCGACGCCCTCACGCTTGGCCAGCCACGCGCCGACGACCGAGATCAGCAGGAGCAGACCGATCGTGTTGAGCGCGCCGATCTCCTGGCCCACCTGGATGATGACGTAGAGCTCGACGATCGGGACGACGAGGAACAGCAGGACGAGCAATGCCATCAACGAGCTCCCTCGCTCGGCGGCGGGCCATCTTCCGAAGAGATGGCTGCCGCCGCCCGGCGGGACGCTCGTCCGCACATCGGGACCGAGCGTACCCGGGGCGACGCGGCGTCAGGCCTCGAGGGCGAATTTCTCGTCGTCGTCGTCGTCGTCGACCAGGCTCAGCTCCTGTTGCTGGCGCAGCGCCTCGATCTTGTCGAGCGGCTTCTCGAGCGCCCGGCGACGGGTCCCGACGAGCTCGTCGTAGTCTTTGCGCACGGTGCAGAGCGACCGGTCGAGCTTGTCCATCCGCTCGACGAACGTCCCCCACTGCTTCTTGAACACGCCCAGCAGGGCCAGGATCTCGTCGGAGGTCTTGGCCAGCTGGAAGTTGTCGACGGTCTGGCGGATCAACGCCAGCACCGCGAACAGCGTGAGCGGCGAGCACAG
>JBOGFJ010000204.1:0-10813 GCA_050743385.1 Acidimicrobiia bacterium | reverse complement strand
TGCTGCACGAGTGCGCGGAACCGGGCTTCGTTCCGGGCGAGAAGCTGCTCGGCGCCCTTGCGGTCGGTGATCTCGCGGGCATTGATGACGATGCCGGCGATGTCGGGCTCGGTGCGCAGGTCGTGCGAGAGCATCTCGAACCAGCGGTACGAGCCGTCGGCGTGGGCGAGACGGATCTCGAGCGGCTCGGTCGGGGCGGAGAGCGGGCGGGCGGTGTCGAGCAGCTCGCGAATGGCGCCCCGGTCGTCGGGGTGCACGAACTGCATCGGCTCCTTGCCGGAGAAGTACTCCTCGCTCCGCCCGAGCAGTCGGTGCGCCGCCGGGCTCACGAACGTGACCCGGGCTTCGTCGTCGAGCACCACGACGAGGTCGGACGAGTTCTCGATCAGAGCCCGGAACCGCGCTTCGCTGCGCCGCCGCAGCAAGTCCTCGGTGAGGGCGGCGCTCTCGAGCGCGAGCGCGACCTCCGAGGCCAGCGACTCGATCGACCGACGCACCTCGCGGTCGACCGCGCCGACGGTCGTCAGCGCGAGCGCACCCCGGAGCTCGTTCTGGCTCACGAGCGGGACGATGAGCATCGCCTCGGCGTCGTCGCCCGCGTCGCCCTTCGCCACGGGCGCGCCCACCAGTCGGACGGGGCGGCGTTCGCGGAGGGCGTCTCGGATCTCGACCGGGAACGTCCCCGTCGGCAGCCGGGTGCCGACCGGGTCGGGAGTCCCGTCGCCGGCCGAGGCGGCCACCTCGAGCTCGGTCTCGTCCCCGAGCATCACGGTGACGCGAGCGCCGCGACCGGCGTCTGCAAGTGCGAGCACGGTGGTCAGCGTGCCGTCGAGGATCTCGGCGCGGCTCGTCGCCACTACGAGCGCGGCACCGGCCTCGCGCAGCACGCGCTCACGTATGGCGTTTCGTTCTTTGGCGCGCACGAGACCGCTGAGGCGCGCGAGCACGAGGAGCGAGAGCACGATCGATCCAACGACGACGACGGGGAGGTCGATCGGCTTGTCGCGCGCGATCTGCCAGACCAGCACGCCCGGCGCGACCAGGAGGGCAGCGGCCAAGAGGAGCTCGCGCTTCCATGTCAGCTGCACGTCTTGGTCGGGCGGCGCCTCTGTGAGCCGGACCATCGAAGGATGCAAGGCCGCCGCCGCGAACAGCACGTACGTGAACGGCGGCAACGCAAGGACGATCCGCTCCGTGTTCGTCCCGGCAGTGTCAAGCGTCGCGAGCAGGTCGGTGATGAAGATCAGCGAGATCGAACCTGCGAGGAGGTAGTAGCTCTGGTTCCGAATTCCCGGACCGACCGCAAGCCGAGCGGTCAGCGTGAGAAGGACGAGCGTGAGCGTGGAGTAGCCGACGTTCAGGTATCGCTCGGCGCCGGGGATCCCGGCATCACGAACGTAGGGCGCGAGGATGGCCGCCCACGCCAGCAGGCTCACGCCCGCCGCCACGATGGCGGCGTCGATCATGTGGTCGCGTTCGGTCTCGAGCGTCCGGAATCGGATCAGGAAGAGCTCGCCCAGGATGAGAGCGACGTAGCCGGTCAGGAACAGCGCGTCGGCCACGGACGGGAAGGGTTCGTCGACTCCGGCGAGCCCGGCGTGGACGAACCTCGTGATGCTCCCGAGCAGGAAGAGGCCCCCGGCGGCGGCGCAGAGCAACCACGGCAGCCGCTGCCGGCCGCTCCAGGTGCGCATCCGGACGAGTGGCACGACGATCGCGGTCCAGCCGGTGAGCTGGATCACGACGGCAGAGACCGGGCCGCCGATGACGGCGGCCACAGCCGCGACGCACAAGCCCGCGAGCAAGAACCTTGCCCATGATCGGCCTCCCACGGCTGTGGTGTCGGCCCAATTGGGCGCTCGGTTGAGGGCTGAACCAGGGCTCGGGCGTCGAAAATGCGACAAATCAGGCCGTCGGCGATGCCGAGGAGCCGATTCAGGTCAGGTCGATGACCTCGTCGCCCTGCCAGGGCTCGCTCTCGAACACGGCCGCCACGAGCGCGCAGGTCGGCTCGCCGGCGCACACGGTGCTCCGGACGACGAGTTCGGGCGCACCGAACTGGATGTGGGGGCGCCCGGCCGCCATCGAGTCGAGCGTGGCGAGGATGTCACGGCGCACCTCGCGCTCGGTGTGGCCGACGTGCTCGACGAAGACGCCGCGTCCGGTCTCCGACTCCTGGATCCAGCCGAGGCCGGCGACGGCTTCCTCGTAGCGGGTGTCGACGCGGAGCTGGGCCATCACGACGTAGAGCCGATCGCCCCACTTCCCCGGAACTGTGGACGCCCGATCGGCGGTGAGGATCGTGCTTGCCTGCGGGATGACCGAGCTCAGGGGGATGAGGTTGAAATTGGCGAGCCCGGCCTCGCGGAGTGCGGCGTCGAATGCGGCGAGCTTCGTGGGTCCGAAGCCGATTCCACCGGCCACCGTGATGGTCATCGGGGTCAGATCCGGATGCGTCGGGCCCCGTGACGACGTCTTCGTTCGTTCCGGATTGCTCATGTACTGCCCACGCCTCTCGGTGTCATCGGCGGAACTGTTCGTGCGCTCGAGCTGGTGATCGAGATCCGCGGATGATCGCGGGCAGCATTGTACGTTACGTGGTTGCTGTGAACGCGCAACGCGTTCGAGGCATGGGGGCAGGGTCACGCGAGATTTGCGCGGGTTGCTGCAACGACGGAGGACGGTTGAGGATCGCGCGGGGGCTTTTCTGGTGGTTCGTGACGATCCTTGTGCTCGTGCTCGTGGACGATCTCGTGTTCGGGCCCATCTTCTGGTCGCTCGCCGTGTTGAGCCGGCCACTGGCCGTCGTGGCCGCGTTCGTCGCAAGCTGGGCGTTCGGGGTCTGGCTCGTCTTCCGCGGAACACGTCGTGAACCCGGGCGAGTGGCGCAGTTCTTCCTGAATCGGCTGTGGCTCGAGCGCAGGAACCCGGACGTCGGGCGGCGTGAGCGCAAAGTCCGCGACTCGGTCACCTCGGCCGTAGCCGCGACCTTCTCGACTCCCTTCATCGGCGGCGTCATCCCGTCGCTCGTCCTCTACAAGCGGGATCTGATGCCCGTCGCACAGATTCGCCGGCTGGCCGTGTTCCTCGCCGCGCTCTACGCGGTCGAGTTCGCCGCCATCCACGGGTACGGCTTCGGTGGCGTGCTCCGCGGAGTGGTGCGAGGCTTCGGGTGATGGACGCGTCGGGACGAAGCCCAATCGGCGCCGACGAGATCGTGGCCCAGACAGTCGAGGTCTCGCGGGTAGGGGCGCGGCCCGATCTCAACTTCGCCCGCAGCGTCTTCGTGTACCGGTCGCTCTTCGACGAGCTCGCGAGTCCGCAGCGCCTCGGCCTCTCGGAGGAGGACCTGCTCACGGCGTGGCCCGCTGATCGGGCGGTGACGGCCACCTACCAGCTGGTGGGGGATCAGCGGGTCGACCTGCCGCTGCTCGTCCCCGTCGAACACCTGCATTGGTACAACGCCGACTTTTTCCGCGACCTCTACGGCCCGACCCGGCCCGTTCAGTACTACACGCATGTTCCCGTCGAGCTCGGAGACACCGCCGGAGGGAACAGCGCGCTCGGGGTGATCGCAGCCGAGCTCGAAGAAGGAACGGTGATCATCACCGACTCGTACGCGACCGACGACATGACGAACGAGCTCGATGACTGGAGCTCGTTCCTTCGGCGCCGGGGGGCGACTGATCTCTGCGTGGACACGGTGAGCGGGAACGACGCCGAGGGGGTCCTCAACCAGTTCGTGGCGAACGTCGACTTCTCCGGCGAGCGTCAGTTCGCCGAGAGGCACTCGTTCCGAGATCACTTCCTCGAGGCACAGAAACGCGGCCGGGCGCGGGCGTCCGCGGACGGTATCGAGGTCGTCGAATCGGTCGCCGACAGCGAGGCGGAGCGACTCTGGGCAATCTACGAAGGCCCCTTCGACGCGCTGTCCGGAGGACATCCGCTCCGAGCCGGATTCGACCGTCGTGTCTTCATGGACGCGATGACGGATCCCGGCGTCGTCAAGGTCCTGCGACGCGGAGACGGTGACATCACGACGCTGTGCCTCTTCGTGATGGATCTCCGCCAATGCCCCTGGCTGAATGCCGACTTCTACGAAGAGCATCACCGGGACGCGTTCCATACCCGAAACATCCTCGTCTTCACCGGGGTGGTCTCCGATGAACGGATGCAGGGCAGCTCGTATGCGTCGGCGTTGGTCACGGCGCTGACCGAGATCGCGGGGTTGCGCGAGACGTCGCATCTCGTCACCTTCGAGTGCAACAGCGTCAGCAGCCTGTACATCCCACGCATCGTCAGTAGTGCCATTACCCGGGCGGCCGGTGCCAGCGTCTCCGGACTCGACGCTCCGGTCTCACGCTTGGCGTTCAAGGCGATCTCGAAGGCAACCTGAACGGGTGCCAGGCCCGATCTTTCCGCACTTCAAGCCGCTCGACCCGTCCGACCGCCCGTCCATCGAACGCCTCACCGCCCGCTTCCTGCCCTACTCGGACTACAGCTTCGTCAGCCTCTTGAGCTGGAGCGCAGCCGGCAGGATCGAGTGGTCGGTACTCCGCGAGAACCTCGCAGTTCGCTTCGACGGGTACGTCGCCGGTGACGTGCCGTTCTATTCGATGCTGGGTGCGAACGAAATCGACGCGACCGTCGCCGAGTTGATCGACTTCTCGGGGCGGGCGCCGGTTGACGGAGCGTTGAAGCTCGTTCCCGAGGTCGTGGTCGAGGAGATCTCCGATCGGAGCCCCTACGTCATCGACGAAGACCCCGATAATCACGACTACGTCTTCAAGACCTCGGACCTCGCAGGCTGCCGTGGTGCGCGCTTCGAAGCGAAGCGGAAGCGAATCAACCGCTTCCTCCGTGCGTATGGCCACGACACGCGAGTGGAGGGCATCGACCTCGCGGACCGACGCATCGAGCGCGAGGTGCTCGCCGTGTTCTCCGCCTGGGAGCAGTCACGACTCCTCGATCGCCGGCAGACCGCGGACGAGCTCGACGCCGTCAGGACGCTCCTGACCAACGCTGCCCACCTGGATCTCAACGGCATCGGCGTCATGATCGACGGGCAGCTGAGCGCGTTCTCGATCTTCGAGGTGGTGGACGACTTCGCCATCGCCCACTTCGAGAAGGCCGACGTCGCGTACCAGGGTCTGTTCCAGTTCTTGAAGCAACAGGTCGCGATCAGCCTGCGTGATCGGGGCTGCGAGTTCGTCAACTACGAACAAGACCTGGGCCTGCCGGGCATCCGGCGGGAGAAGCGATCGTGGCACCCCGCGACCTATCTGAAGAAGTACGTGATCTCAGCGCTCGGACAACGCTAGATGCCGACCCGGGCGTTGTACTCGCGGATCGCGTCGGTGGCGTCTCGCTGTGCCTGCGCCAGCGCCCGCTTGGGTGGGACACCTTCGGTGAACATGGCCGTGAGCGCGTCGCGTACAGCCGCGCGGACACCCGCGTAGTCGCCGGTCACGGCACCCACGGCCGCAGGGCTTCGCGTGCCGGCCTCGAGTTGCTCGTACGGGATCTTGAGCTCGGGGTTCTCGGCCCACATCGCCTGGAGCGCGGGATCCTCGACGGCCGAGGTCCGAATCGGCACATACCCGCCGCTGTTGCCGACCGCGTAGGCGGCCTGCTGTTCCGGCGCGGAGAAGAACTTCACCAACTCCCACGCCGCCGCCTGTCGACGTGAGCCCGTCTTCGGAATCCAGAGCGACGCATCACCCACCGGTACCCCGCCGCCGGGCTCGAGCGTGGGCAGAGGGCCGACACCGAGATCGACGGCCCCGAACTCGCCGGTGTCGAGCACGCCGAGGATGGAGCCGATGGCGTTCGACGTGTCGATGGTCATGGCGGCGTCGCCGGTCCCGAGCGCGTAGAGGTTGTCGAAGTTGGCCGGCTGCGAACCCGTGAAGAGGCCGAGACCCGAATCGATCATGTCGCCCCACCACGTCCAGATTTCCACTCCCGTCCTGGTGTCGAGCAACGTCTTCGTCGCCCGTGCGTCACGGCCGTTCTCGTGATTCATGTAGAGCTTGCCGGACTTGGCGTAGAAGGCCTCGTTCACCGACGCCTCCGCCCGCACCGTCATGCCGTACCGGGCCGCGCCCGCGTCGACCATGCGCTGCGCGTACTCCGTGACCTCTTCGAAGGTCTGTGGGGGAACCTCGGGATCGAGTCCGGCGGCGCGGAAGTCGTTCTTGTCGTAGAAGAGGACGGGGTTCGACACCGTCCAGGGCATCGCCCGCAACACACCCTTGGTCGTGTAGTAGTCGATCGTCTGGGGCACGAAGTCGTCGAGGGAGTAGTCGTCGGCCTCGACGCACCGCTCGATGGGAATCGTGCTCCGGCTGTCGACCATCGACTGGACGGCTGCTTCGTCCATCTGGACCAGATCGGGCAGACCGTCGGTCGCGAGCGCAGCCTTGTACTTCTCGAACACGTCGGGATACGTGAGCTGGTTGACGAGCTCGACACGGACGCGGTCCTGGCTCGCCTCGAACTGCTCGATCTGCTCGACGAGGATCTCCTCGTTTCTCGCCTGCTGAACGTGCCAGAAGGTGATCTCGACCGGCTCGTCCGCCCGGTCGAGCGCGCGCACCGGGCAGCGACCCCCCGAGCCACCGGCGGTCGCGTCCGCGGGCGCGGCGAGACCAGGGACACCGACCGCGAACGCCACGGCGGCGAGTCGGGCGGCGCACGTACGCCAGGCTGCCACGGCCCAATCCTCGCATTCCGGAACGCCGGAATCGGGGCACCACGCGCGGAACGTCCGCGCGCCGGGTGCACGGCTCGCGGCAG
This sequence comes from Acidimicrobiia bacterium, assembly GCA_050743385.1. Lineage (GTDB taxonomy): Bacteria > Actinomycetota > Acidimicrobiia > IMCC26256 > JACDBD01 > JACDBD01. The sequence continues at coordinate 4,015 of JBOGFJ010000204.1, read as the reverse complement.
ACTCTTGGTGTGGGAGTGCCGGTCGTGATCGCCGCCGCCTATCTCGTAGGGGCGATCCCGTTCTCGAACATCGCCGCCCGCCGCACACGGGGGGTCGACCTGCGCCATGTCGGCACCGGGACGGTGTCGGGCACGTCGCTCTACAAGGTGGCGGGTTTCGTCCCGCTCGCGGTCGCGGGAGTGTTCGAGGTGGCCAAGGGTGCGGTCGGCCCGGCCCTCGCCGGTGACCGCGCGCTGCTGGCCGCGGTTGCCGGCGGTGTGGCCGTGATCGGGCATGACTGGTCGCCGTTTCTGCGCGGTGCCGGGGGCCGGGGGGTCGCGCCGACCCTGGGCGCGCTGATCGTCAACGCGTGGCCCGGCGCGGCGCTCGTGGGCGTGGCGATGCTCGTGGGCTGGGCTACGAAGCAGACCGGCCTGGGCACGTTCATCGGGATGGTCCTGCTCGTTCCCGTGCTCGGTGCCCTCTACGGCGGCAGCGGCGCCATCGTTGGAGTCGCGGTCGCGGCTCCGATGTTCGTCAAGCGCATGGTCGGCAACGCCCGTCCCGTCGACGGCCGCGCCCCGACCTACGTGACCCGTCTCGTCTTCGACCGCGACGCGGTGCAGCAGGCGTGAGCGGGAGAGTATGAGCGTCGCCGTCCTCGTCCGCCGTCCCGCCTACCGCGCTCTGCTCACGGGCCAGAGCGTGTCGGCGATCGGCGACTGGATGGCCACCATCGCGTTCATGGTCCTCGTCCTCGAGGTGACGGGCTCGCCGCTCGCCGTCGGCGGGATCCTCACCCTGCGGCTGCTGCCGGCCGCGATCGGTGGCCCCCTCGCCGCCCGCGCCGCGCAGCGTTGGGACCGCCGCCACACGATGCTGGCAATGGACGCGGCCCGTGCCGCGATGGTCGCGATCGTGCCGTTCGTGCGCGGGCTGTGGTGGATCTACCTCTGGGCGTTCCTGGTCGAGATCGCGAGTCTCGTCTTCCTGCCCGCGCGCGACGCCTCGATCCCCGATCTCGTCGAAGAGTCGCAGCTCCCGCTCGCGAACGGTCTCGTGCTGGGCTCGTCGTACGGCAGCATCCCGTTGGGCGCGGCTCTGTTCGCGGCCGTCGCCGCGCTGCCCTTCGCCGACGTCGTCGGGCGCCCCCTCGCGCTCGTGTTCTGGCTCGACGCGTTGACGTTCCTCGTGTCGTTCGCGTTCCTCTCTCGCCTCACCGACCTCGGTGGACGGCCGGTGCTCGCCGGCGACGAGACGACAGGGTTCCGGGGCGCGTTCTCGATCCCGCTCGTGCGGGCAGTGATGCCGGCAGCCGCGGCGGTCGCGCTCGGGCTCGGTGCGCTGTTCTCGCTCGGGATCGTGTTCGTGCGCGACGTGCTCGACGCCGGCGACGTCGGCTTCGGCCTGTTGATCGCGCTCTTCGGCGTGGGCGCGGCCGGGGGCGTCGCCGTGCTCCAGCGCCAAGGCGCCACCGACTCGCTCGTCACCACCCGGCTCGGTGTCGCCGCGATCGGCGTGATCGTCGCCGTGTTCAGCCTCGCGCCGGCACTGTGGGTGGCGTTCCTCGGGGCGGTCGCCTTCGGCGGTGCCGCCGCGTACACACTCGCGTCCGCGATGGGCACCGTGCAGGGCCGCCTCACCGGATCCGACCGGGTGCTGGCGTTCGCCGCCTTCCACGTGGTGATCCGCGTCGCCCTCGGCCTCGCCGCCGTCGCCGCGGGAATCGCCGGCGACGTGCTCGGGTCGGTGCACTGGCCACTGGTCGGCACGCTCGAACCGTCGCGGGTCGTGCTGCTGTGCTCCGGGATCGCGGTGTTCCTGAGCGCCGGGCTCGTCCGCGATCGTGACCCGGCGGGAGCGAGTGACCCGGCGATCGAGAGCGAGGACGGCACCGACACGTGACCGTTGCGATCGTGACCGATAGCGCCGCCGCGCTGCCCACCGAGCTCGTCACGCGCCACGACGTCACCGTCGTCCCGATGCGGCTGACCGTCGACGGCGAGTCGGTACGCGACGACGCTCGTGACCTCGATGCTTTTCTCGCTGCCGGCGACGTGTCGACCTCGGGCCCGAACCCGTCTGAGTTTGAGGAAGCCATCCGGTCGCGCCTCACCGACGACGGTGTCATCGTGCTCACGATCGCGGGCAGCATGAGCAGCACGTACCAAGCGGCGGTGGTAGCGGCCCGCGCGGTCGGCGACAACGTCCGGGTGGTCGACACCCTGACCGCCGCGGGCGCGGAGGCGCTGGTGGTGCTGGCCGCAGCGGAGGCGGCGGGCGCAGGCGCAACCCTCGACGACGTCGAGGTGGCGGCCAAGGAAGTGATCGAACAGGTACGCCTGGTGGCGACGGTGCCCAGCCTCGACCATCTCGTGCGGAGTGGGCGGGTTCCAAACATTGCCGGGTGGGCCGGTCGTCGCCTCGGAATCAACCCGCTGTTCGAGTTCGGCGGCGGCAAGGTGCGGCCGCTGCGGCCGGCGCTGAGCTTCGACGCGGCGCTGGATCGCATCGTCGGGCTGTTCCGGCGCTCGGCACCCGCGGGTTCGCGCGCGCACGTCGTAGCTCTCCATGCCGCCGCACCCGACGCCGCCGCGCGGCTGCTCGAACAGGTCGAGGCGCACGTCGCGCCGGTGAGCGCGTTCGTCGGGCAGTTCGGGCCCGTCATGGTCGTGCACACCGGGCCCGGTCTGGTCGGCCTCGCCTGGTGGTGGGAGGACGGCGGAGCTACCGCGTAGCGGGGGACTCCTCGTGCGCGAGAGCCCATTCGACGGCGGCGACGATCGCGGGAGTGGCGAGCGGGTCGAACGCGTGGCCCATCTCCGACACCACATCGACGCGGCAGGCGCACGCTGCCAGCGCCTCCAGCTCGCGGGCGTCGCCGACGGCGATGAACGGGTCGGCGTCACCATGCACCAGCGCCAGCGGTGCCGACACCCGCGGTACCAGCGCGACCGGCGGTTCGGGATTCGTCCAACGCGACGCGACCCGAACCTTGAGGTAGCGCGCCGCCAGCGCGCGTCCGAGGCGGGTGCGCGTGAGGCCGGTCGCGAGCACGCCCCGGGCATTGCGGGGAAGGCGCCATGCGGCCGGGCAGCTCACGAGCACGACGCCCGCGAGGTCGCAGTCGGTGGCGGCGTGTCGCAGTGCCGCGATCGCACCCATCGACGCGCCGACGAGCACGACGCGCTCGGCGCGCTCCGATGCCAGCGCGACCGCGGCGGCGACGTCGTGCGACTCGAGATCGCCGAGTGTCGAATGGCCGCCCGAGCGGCCATGACCCCGGGAGTCGTACCAGACGACATCGAGAGCCCGGTCGTGGAGCGTGCCCGCCAGCGAGAGCACGTCGGGGTGCTCCGAGGTCGCGGTGAAGCCGTGCACAACTACGACAGCTGCTCGGGGCGCGTCAACGGTGAGGAGGTGGCACCCGGCGAGGAGGACGTCGTCGGTGGTGGCGAGGGTGGCGTGCCCCCGCTCAGATCGTTCCGGCACCGTGGGTCGCAGCCGGTTCGGGCGTGCGATCGGGGGAGCGAGTGACGGCACCGTCGGCCTTGCGCGCGTCGGCACCGTCGAGACCGGCCGCTTCCTTCAACTCCTCGAGGGCGCTCCGGAACCCGTGAGCAAGGTCCCACAGCTGCGGCACCGACTCGCGGCAGGCGATGAGACCGACATCGAGGTTGTCCATGTAGCTGATCACCGTAACGTTCAGCGCTGCGCCTTCCATCACCGGGCCGAGCGGGCACAGCAGCTCGAGCTTCGCTCCCGCGAGATAGAGCGGGAACGGCGGCCCGGGCACGTTCGACACGACCAGATTGTGGATGGGCCGGTGTCGATCGGCGAGGCTCATGCTCGAGTACAGCCGGGACGCCCGGGTGAACACCGCAGGTGCCGCGAACTCGGCCCAGTCTTGGAGCATCTTGGCGCCGATCGTGTGGTGCTCCTGCTTGGCGGCCCGGGTGACGGCGGCGATGGCCTCGAGGCGATCGGTGGGATCGGTGCGGTCGGTGGCGAGCGACGTGAAGATCGCCGACACCT
>JBOGFJ010000203.1:0-2511 GCA_050743385.1 Acidimicrobiia bacterium | reverse complement strand
TCCATGTACTCGGGCACGAACTGGCTCGCTATGAAGGACGCGCCCTGCGGATCCTTGATCACGGCCAACCGCGACCACCGCGCATCCATCCGACCGGCGACGATCTCGGCCCCGAGCTCGCGCGCCTTGGCTGCCGCGGCATCGGCGTCGTCGACGGCGAGGGTCACGCTCCATTGCGGCGGCGTGTCGGAGTCGTCGGTCGCGATCGGATTGAGCGCGGCGACGACGTCGATGAACCCCTCGGGCCCGCCCATCTGTGCCATCTGCTCGCGCAGGCCCGGGCTCTTCTCCTCGAGGTGGTCTCCGTAACCCGGCAACGTCCACATCTCGCCCGCGGGCAACGCCAGGGTCGTCCAACCGAACACCGAGCGGTAGAACGCCTTCGCCGCATCGGGGTCGCGGGTGGCGAGGCCGTTGAAGATCAGCGACCCGTGCTCGTTGACGATCGTCGCACCCTGGTTGTTCTTCGCCTGCCAGACGAAGAACACCGCTCCCTCGGGGTCACTGAGCACCGCCATCCGACCCGCGTCCATGACGTCGAAGGGCTCCATCACGACCGCGCCGCCGGCATCCTTGGCCAACGCCGCCGTCTCGTCGGCGCTGTCGACCCAGATGTAGGAGTTCCACAACGCCATCGGCGGCGCGCCTTCGGGGATCGATCCGACCGCGGCCACGTCGCCGCCGCGGATGCGGCCGATGAAGTACTCCCCCTCCGCCTCCTCGGGCATCACGTCCTCGAACTCCCATCCGAACAGGCCGCGGTAGAACGTGATCGCCGCGGCCGGGTCGGGCTGGCTCGTGTCGATCCAACAGGGAACGCCGGGGATGTATCCGTCTCGCTCGGGCATGGTTGCTCCCTTTCCGTTCGTGCTCGTCGTTCCGACCCTACGGACAAACCGGTCGACCGATGGCAGGTTTCAAGGCGCACCTTCGCACCACCGCTGGGCTCGTGCCAGCGACTCGCCGGCCTTCTTTCCACCAGACCGGCGCGCGCGGGCTTCTGACCGCGCCGCGCTGCGCCGCAAGCGGAACAGCGGGCGGGACCCACGCCGGCTCCCGCTCTCGTCGAACTCCCCCGCTGAGACCAGCAGTACCGCTACGAGCGCGCGCCTTCGCTGCCAACTTCGGAGACCTCGCCGGCGACGAGCATGGCGCGGTAGCCCGACGCGCCCCGGAAGAGCCGCGGCGCGTCACCGGGGAGGTCGCGCTCGACGGTGAGGGGGCCCATCGCGAGGTGGTCGAGGTCGACGACGCACAGGTCGGCCGGCGCCCCGGTGGCAACGGTGCCGCGGCCCTCGATGCCGAGGAAGCGCGCCGGATGGGCGGTGAGCCGGTGCACGGCCGTCTCGAGCGGGACCTTCTCCTCGTCGCGCACCAGCCGCGCCAGCAGGTCGGTCGGGTAGGTGTAGTTGGTGACGCTCATGACGTGGGCGCCGGAGTCGCCGAGTCCGATCATGGTGCTCGACTCGCCCGCCAGCTGCGCGGTTCCCTCTCGGTCGCGGTTCACCACCGGCGTCTGGAGCTCGGTCGCGAGGTCGTCGGCAACCACCAGGTCGCAGAGCAGGTCGGTCGGTGCGCACCCCGCCGTCGATGCCGCGTCGGCGAGCGTCTGGCCTTGGAGCTCGGGCCGGGACGGGCTCGACGCGATCACCCACTCGCGGTAACAGGCGCCGAACATCGCAGTGCAGTCCTCGGGGGCGTCGCGCAGGACCTTGCGGAACGACGGGTCGCCGACGCGAGCGACGCGGGCGTCGTGGTCGAGGTCGAAGAAGCCCCGCATCGCCTCGCCCCACCCCGTGACGATCGCCGACACCGACACCCGGTCGAAGCGCAGCGACGTCGTGATCGGCTGGGGCAGCACCTGGGGCGCGACCCACACCCGCTCGTTCACCGCCTTGTTGTGCTCGAGCACCTGCTGCCAGATGTCGTCGCCGGGCTCGGCGAAGAACGGCGTCCAGGAGAGCCGGGCGCCGGCGGCCTCGGTCCAGCTCACATATTGGTCGACCTCGGCGATGAGTCCGGCGGCGTCGCCGCTGAACTTCGTCTCGCAGTTGATCTGCCACGGCCGCCCCGCACACGCCCCCACCAGTGCCTGGAGCTCGGCGTCGTCGGCGCGCCGGCTCGGCACCGGCTCGCCGTAGGCGTCGTTGTGGTTGGGGCCCCGCGACGTGGCGAAGCCGAGCGCGCCCGCCTCGAGCGACCGGCGCAACTCGGCGACGAGGGCGGCGCGGTCGTCGGCGGTGGCGGGCTCGCTGCGGGCCCGCTCCCCCATCACGTAGTAGCGCAGCGCCGAGTGGGGCACGAAGCCGTAGACATTGACGCCTAATGGCAGCGACCGTAGGTGCGCCATGAACTCGGGCCACGTGCGCCAGTTGAACGGCACCCCCAGCGACGTGCTCTCGAACGGGATCTCCTCCACCTTCTCGAGGCTGCGGAGCAGGTACTCGCCCCCGCCCTCGCGGCAGGGCGCGATGCCGAAGCCGCACAACCCCATCACGACGGTGGTGACGC
>JBOGFJ010000202.1:0-16432 GCA_050743385.1 Acidimicrobiia bacterium | reverse complement strand
ATGTTCCTCAAGAGCGACACGTCGATGGTCGTCATGTCGTCGCTTCCGATCCCCGGCGACGCCAACCCGCTGTCGATCGACGACATGGAGCTCGTCAAGAAGACCATGACCGAGCTGTGCGGACGTGGCCGTGTCCTGCTGCACGGTGGCGTCCTGCCGAGCGTCGGCGACCCGCAGGCCGCGCTCAACGGCATGCGCGAGCTGCGCGACGAGCACAAGATCGGGGCGTGGAAGGTCTACACGCACGTCGGCGGGGAACCGTGGTGGCTCGACGACCACGAGGCGGGCGTCCCACAGGTCGGGACCGCGTTCCTCGAGCAGGTCCGCGAGGTCGGCCCGAAGAGGGTGTGCGTGCACAAGGGCTTCGGCGCGATCAGTCCCAGCAACCACGAGTACGCCAGCCCCGTCGACGTCGGCCCGGCGGCCGCCGCCAACGAGGACATCGACTTCATCGTGTACCACTCGGGCTACGAGATCGGTGAGCCGGAGGGCCCCTACACGGAGGAGACCGCCGACGTGGGCGTGAACCGCCTCATCACTAGCGCGCGTAACGCCGGTATCGGCAAGGGGGGGAACATCTACGCCGAGCTCGGCTCGACGTGGCGCGGGGTCATGAGCAACCCCACCGAAGCCGCGCACGTCCTCGGGAAGCTGCTGGCCGAGTTCGGTGCCGACAACGTCGTGTGGGGCACCGACTCGATCTGGTACGGGTCGCCCCAAGACCAGATCCAGGCGTTCCGTTCGTTCGAGATCACACCCGAGCTCCAGGAGCAGTTCGGCTACCCGGAGCTCACCCCGAAGATGAAGGCGAAGATCCTCGGCAAGAACTCGGCCCGCCTCTACGACGTGAAGCCCAAGCGCGAGCAGTGCGAGTTCACCACCGAGGAGCTCGAGGAGGTGCGCCAGGCCCTGCCGACCGGCATGCGCACCTACGGCCCCACCACTGCCGCGCAAGTGCGGGCCCTCGTGGAGGCACACGGCATGGTGTGACCTTCGAACCACCGGAGGCGCTCCGCGTCGCCCATCGCGACTGGCGCTGGTCGGTGGCGTGGGAGTGGCCCGACGCCGCGACCACGTGGCGCCTCGAAGCGCAGAACGGCGAGACACGCTTCGTCAAGGCCGGGCGCGCCGACCGCTGGCCGAGCGGGCTCGACGAGTGCGCGCGGATGCGGTGGGCGGGCCGGTTCCTCCGGGTCCCGGAAGTCCTCGAATCCGGGTCCGACGGCGTCGTCGACTGGCTGCTCACCGTCGGGCTCGAAGGCATCGACGCGACGAGGCATCCCCTCCGGGAGAAGCCCGGCGAGCTCGTGACGGCTCTCGGCCGAGGGCTCGCGGCGTTCCACGACGGCGCGCCGGTCGAGGCATGCCCGTTCCAGTTCACCGCCGGTGCTGCGGTGGCGCACGTGCGCGACCGCGCGGAGCGGGGCCTCATCGATGCGCGCAAGCATCTGCATCCCGAACACCAGCACCTCGGCGTCGACGCCGCGATCGAGCAGCTCGAGGCCCTCGCGCCCGTCGACGAGGACCTGGTGGTCTGCCACGGCGACTACTGCCTCCCGAACGTCATGCTCGACGACGAGGGTCGCGTCGTCGGATACCTCGACCTCGGCGAGCTCGGCGTCGCCGACCGATGGTGGGACATCGCCGTGGGATCGTGGTCGGCGACCTGGAACCTCGGGCCCGGTCTCGAGGACCTCTTCATGTCGTCGTACGGGGCGACGCCCGACACCCAGCGCATCGCGTTCTACCGTCTCCTCTACGACCTCGCGTCCTGAACGAATGGTCTTGCGGTGAGCCGGGCGTACGTACACGGTTACGACCCACGGGAGAATGAGCGTCTGGCGGATCAGGCGGAGACACTGGTCGACCTCCTCCACTCCGACACCGCCTACCCGGCCGGGAGCCAGGTGCTCGAGGCGGGGTGCGGGGTCGGGGCCCAGACCGTCACGCTGGCCCGGCGCAGCCCGGGTGCCCGCTTCACGTCGGTCGACGTGTCCGCCGACTCGCTCGCCGAAGCCGCGCGCACTGTCCACCAAGCCGGGCTCGCCAACGTCGAGTTCCGGAAGGCCGACCTCCTCGCTCTGCCGTTTCCAGCCGAGCACTTCGACCACGTGTTCGTGTGCTTCGTCCTGGAGCACCTCCCCCGCCCCGCCGAGGCCTTGGCAGCGCTCGACCAGGTCCTCGCACCCGGCGGCACCATCACGGTGATCGAGGGCGACCACGGGTCGGCGTACTTCCACGCCGACAGCGAGGCGGCGCACGCCGCGATCGAGTGCCTGATCACGCTGCAGCGGGAGGGCGGGGGCAACGCGCTGATCGGCCGGCAGGTCTCTCCCTTGATGGTCGACGCCGGCTTCGACGCCGTGCGTGTCTCCCCTCGCATGGTGTACGTCGATTCCAGTCGACCCGACCTGGTCGACGGTTTCACCCGCAAGACGTTCACTGCCATGATCGAGGGCGTGCGTGAGCCGGCGATTGATGCCGGCCTCATCGAGGCGGAGCGGTTCGACGCCGGCATCCGAGATCTGTACCGGACTGCCGACGCCGACGGTGTGTTCTGCTACACGTTCTTCAAGGGCGTGGGAACGAAGCGCGCACGCGCGTAGTCGAGGGCCTTGGCGACGTTCTCGTCATGGTCACGAAGACTGTCGACGACGAGTCGCTCCTCCTGCCAGGGCTCCCATTCGTCCCGCCGCCTGAGGACCTCGTCCCACGAGGGCTCGGGGAGGCCCTTGATGTCGCGTTCCCGGCCTGTGAGGCGCTCGCGATGGGTTCGCTCGTCGCTGCAGATCACCTCGACCACGGCCATCGCGGCGCTGGTTCGGCCCACCGCCCCTCGCCACATCTTTCGGGCCACCTCGAGTGAGCTGACCGCATCGGCGATGACCGTGAGGCCGAGCCGGAGCTGGTGCTCGGCGAGGACCGCGACCACCTCGTAGGCGGCGACGCCGGTCTCGAACGAAGGCGGGATGCCGCAGCGCCAGATCGCGGCCTCGATCGGATCGACCGAGAGAACCGCCGCGCGGAGCTCCCTTCCGAGAGCGTCGGCGAGCTTGCTCTTCCCGACTCCCGGCAGGCCACTCACCACCACCAGCACGTCGCCATCTTTGCCCACGGCGCGGCGCCGATGGCCCCCGCCGAGGCGGCGTACGAACTTTGAAACGTCGACATGGCTGCAAATCGAGCGAGATCGAGCGAGATCACAGCCATTACGACGTTGCAAACGCCCGAGGCGCGCTCATGTGGGAACCTGCACCGGACATGGAGCAACGACTGACGGTCCTGACGCTCGGCGTGCGCGATCTTCCGACCGCCCGTCGCTTCTACGTCGACGGACTCGGATGGGAGCCCACCCTCGACCTCGACGAGGTCGTCTTTCTCCAGGTCGCGCCGGGTGTGCTCCTCGCACTGTGGCCGGCCACCGAGCTGCATGCCGACGTCGACCCGGCCCGGCCGCCGTTCGCGCCGGCCGGTGACGCGCCCTTCGCGCTCGCCCACAACGTCGGGTCCGAAGCCGAGGTCGACGACGCGGTCGCCCGCGCGGTAGCGGCCGGTGGCACCGTGGTGAAGGCGCCCCGACCGGCTCCCATGTTCGACGGCTACCAGGGCTACGTCGCCGATCCCGACGGCTACCGGTGGGAGATCGCCTACAACCCCGGCCTCACGTTCCGGCCCGACGGCCGGGTCGAGTTCACGTCGACTTAGGCCGGGAAGTGGGAGCGCGGGCCAGCCGTCGTCGAGCGATTTGTCAATACCGCGGCGGGGGCGTCAGTCGACCTGCTCGGTCGTGACGGCGGTCCAGGCGCCGTCGGTGACGCGGTACAACGTGAACACCTTGGTGACCGTGTCGCCGAACTCGTCGAACCCGATCGCACCGGTCGCGCCTTCGGTGTCGGCCGCTTGCACCTCCGCGACGACGGTCTCCCGAACGTCCGGTGTCACCTCGTCTTCCCCTTCGAGCGCGACTGCAGCCGCGTCGATGAGCAGGTTGGCGGCGTCGTACGCCTCGTCGCCGAAGTCGGTCGGCGGTTCCGCGAAGCCCGCGGCTTCGTACGCGTCCGAGAAGTCGGCGGCGGATTCCAACGACTCGAGCGGCGCACCGACGGTGCTGGCGAGGTCGCCATCCGACCGCGGCCCGGAGGCGGCGATGTAGGCGTCGTCCTTGATGCCGTCACCGCCCATGAGTGGCGCCGCGAGGCCGGCCGCCGCAGTGCGGAACGCCGCCGCCACCTCGTACTCGCCACCGAAGAACAGGAGGTCGGGGTTCAGCGGGGTGATCTGCTCGACGATGGCGCCGTAGTCGGTGGTGCCGTCGGGCACCGTCGTGTCCGACACGACCTGGCCCCCCGACTCCGTGAACGCGGCACTGAAGTCGTCGGCGAGGCCCCGGCTCACAGCCTTGGTCTCGCTGACGATCGCGACGGTCTGGGCGCCGAGATCACCCGACGCGTACCTCGCGAGGAACGGCCCCTGTTGCGCGTCGGTCGCCACCATCCGGAAGTACACGTCGTACGGCCGGCTCGGGTTCGCGCGGTCAGGCCCGAGCGTCAGTGTCGGGTCGGTGTTGCCGGGAGAGATCATGGCGATCCCCGCCTCGTCGAGGATCGGCGCGACCTCCGCCGCCACACCCGAGTTGTAGGTGCCGACGACACCCACGACGGCGTCGTCGCCGGCGATGGTCTCGGCCGCCTGCGCCCCGGTCGCGGGATCGGACGAGTCGTCGACGGCTGTGACCTCGATCTCCCAGCCGGGGATCGCGTCGTCGGCGTTGGCCTGGTCGACCGCCAGCCGCACCGAGTTCTCGATGCCGTGCCCGAAGCTGGTGAGACCGGCATCCAAGGGCGCGATGACGCCGATCTTCACCACCTTCCCGTCGGACCCGGCCGACCCGCTGTCGGAGTCGTCGTCACCACACGACGCCACCAACGCGGCCAGTAGCAGCATGACCGCGAAGGGAAGGAACGCAGATCGATGGATGCGCACTCAAAAACTCCCGCCGTCGACGACGATCTTCTGATCGGTGAGGTAGCCGCCGGCGTCGGACACCAGGAAGCGCACCACCGCCGCGACCTCCTCGGGCCGGCAAACGTGACCGTACGGCGAGCCGGCGTCGAGGGTGTGGATGTCTTGGACGCCCATGGCCCCCTTGACGAGGCGGCGTCCCATCTCGGTCTCGACCAGCCCGGGCGCGACCACGTTGACGTGGATGCCGTGGCGGCGCTCCTCCTTCGCCAGCGTGCGCGCCAACGCCTCCATGCTCGCCTTGGCGACGTTGTACGGGGACGAGTTCCCGGCGAAGTGCACGGTGGCTGCGCTCGAGATCATCACGATGTCGCCGCGTTCCCGCGCCCGCATGCCCGGGAGGAGCAGCTTGCTGAGCATGAACGGCCCGAACGCGTGCGTGCGCCAGACGCGGTCCATCTCGGCGGGGTCGGTGTCGACGACGGTATGGCCCCGGCTGGCGATCCCGGCGTTGTTGACGAGGATGTCGACGAAGCCGAAGTCGCCGAGCACGGCGGCCGCGAGCGTCTCGTCATCGTCCCGCGACTCGACCGATCCGGCGTACGCGGCCGCTCGGCGGCCGAGTTTCTCGAGCTCGGCCACGGTCTCCGATGCCGCCTCCTGATCGCGCCGGTACGTGATCGCCACGTCGGCGCCGTCCTCGGCGAGGGCGAGCGCGATCGCGCGCCCGATGCCCCGGCCTCCTCCGGTGACCAGGGCAACCCGGTGGTCGAGTCCGCTCATGCCGAGTGCTCCTCTCGGTTCGTGAAATCGGCCGGGCGCTTCTCGAGGAACGCCGTGATGGCCTCGCGCATGTCGCCGCTGTGGCTCGCCAGCAGCTGGGTGCGGTTCTCGAGGTCGATCGCGGCCTGGAGGCTGCCGGCCTCGAGGTTGCTCCACATGACCTCCTTGGTCATCCACACGCCGAAGGGGCTGTTGGCGCGGATGAGCTCGGCGGTTTCGAGCGCGGCGTCGAGCACCCGCTCGTCGGGCACGACCTTCGACACCAGCCCGATGCGGTCGGCCTCGGCGGCGTCGATGAGGCGACCCGTGAGCATGAGCTCGAACGCGCGCGCCGCGCCGACGAGCCGGGGCAGCAGGTAACTCACACCGATGTCACAGCCCGACAGGCCGACGCGCACGAACGCGACGTTGAACCGCGCGCTGTCGGCGGCGATCCGGACGTCGCACGCGAGCGCGAGCGCGAGCCCGCCTCCGGTCGCGGGCCCGTTGACCGCCGCGATGACGGGCTGTGGCAACCGGCGCAACTGAGGGATCAGGGTGGCGATGTGCTGCTGGGCCCGCATTGCTCCCGCCGGACCGCCCTCGGCGGCCGCGACCGCGTCGCCGGTCTCCTTCAGGTCGAGGCCGCTGCAGAAGCCCCGGCCCGCCCCCGTGATGACCACGACCCGGCAGTCGCGGTCGGCGGCGACCGTGTCGAGCGCGGCGTGAAGGTCGGATACGAGCTCGCGGCTCATGGCGTTGAGCCGGTCGGGCCGGTCGAGTGTCAGCACGGTGACGCCCGGGCTGACGTTCTCCGAGCGGACGGTCGTCATGCGTCCCTTCCTTTCATGGCGCGCTCGGCCCGGTTGACCAGGTTCGGGGAGCCGAGGCGCTCGGCCCAGCTCGCGAGCTCGGGCGTCGGTCCGCGCCAGCGCCACTCGTCCACCGTCCCGACGGGCGCGTCGGTGCGCAGCGTCGCGAGGTCGAGGAACAGCTCGGCATCGGCACGCTGTGCGGTCAGGGTCGCGGCCAGCTTCGCCGCCCCCCGCACGGTGACGTCCCACTCCCCCGCCGCTCCGGGGATGGCGTCGAGGTGCTCGTAGCGGGCGAGCACGGTCGCGCTCGACTTCGCACCCCAGCCCGGGAGCCCGGGGAAGCCGTCGGCGCTGTCCCCCACGAGCGCGAGCCAGTCGGGGATCGACCCGGGGCCGACGCCGAACTTCCCCCATACGCCGGCCTCGTCGAGGAGCTTGCCCTGGCGGCGGTCCAGCTGGGCCACTCGCGGGTCACGAACGCACTGCGCGAGATCCTTGTCGGGCGTGCACACCAGCACCTGCTCGACGCGCGCGTCGGCCGCTGCCACCGCGGCCGCGGCGGCGAGGGCGTCGTCGGCCTCCTGGTCGACCATCGGCCAGACACACACGCCCAGCGCGACGAGCGCTTCCTCGAGTAGCGGGAACTGCGCCAGGAGCTCCTGATCCATGCCTGCGCTCGTCTTGTACCCGGGCCAGAGGTCGTTCCGGAACGACTCGATCACGTGGTCGGTGGCGACGCCGAGGTGGGTGGCGCCGTCCTCGAGCATGGTGAGCACGGTGCCGACGACTCCCCGCACCGCCGCCACCTCCATCCCGCCGGGATCGAGATGCGACGGCACCGCGAAGTGGTGGCGGAACAGCTCGTACGTCCCGTCGACGAGGTGGACCTGCACGACCGGAGACCCTATCCGTGCCCACGTCCCGATCGGCCTGCGCGAGCAAGCCCAGACTCGAGGCCCACGGGTCCGGAATCCGGACCCCACGGCCTCGAGTCTGGGATGTGCGTTACTCCCCGGCGTACGTCCAGTCGGGCTGCTTGCGGGCTTGGCGCTCGTCGTACAGGGCGACGCCGTCGCGGATGTCGACAAGCTTCGGTACCGGCTCGTCCGCCGGCCGCGGCGCCCGGCCCTGCAGGTGCGCGACGAATTCCTGTGGGAACGCGCCCAGGATGCTGCCGACGACGCGCTGCTCCTGAGCGCCGAGGAAGCAGCGGTTGGCGTCGGTGACGGTATCGAGCCGGGCGCTGATCACCTCGACGTCGTGCTCGGTGGCGGTGCCGGCCAGGATGCGCTCGAGGTAGGCGGTGACCTCGCCGGTGCCGAACTTGCAGGCCGGGCACTGGCCGCACGACTCCACGTAGAGGAACCGCGAGAGGGTGTGCGCCACCGCGACCATGTCGGCGGTGTCGTCGTAGACGATGAAGCCGACCGCGCCGAGCCCGCTGCCGGCCGCCTCCATTCCCTCGTAGCTGATCGGGGTGTCGAGCTGGTCCGCGGTCAACACCGGGTTGGCGACGCCCGAGATCACCGCCTTCACCTCCCGGCCGGGACGCGCGCCGCCACCGATCAGGTCGATCGCCTCGCGCAACGGGGTGCCGAGCTCGATCTCGGCGACGCCGGCGCGTCTCGTATCGCCGACGACGGTGCACAGCACGACACCCGGCGAGGCCTCGGTGCCGAGCGTCCGATACCACTCCGGCCCCCGCCCGAGGATCGGCACGACGTTGGCGAGCGTCTCCACGTTGGTGACGAGCGTCGGATTGGCGCTCGGCACCTCGACACCGTCCGACGAGAGGTCGATGCCCGCGGACCAGCCGACCTGCGGCGCGGCCGTGAACAGCCCGTAGAGGTAGGGAGGGAACACGCGCGGGAGCGGGTCCTCGCCTTCGATCACCTCGAGCAGGGCCTTCTCCTCCCCGAAGAGGTACTCGTCGGGCCCGGCCACGATCTCGATCGGCACGTCGCCCAGCAACCCGGCGTCGTCGAGCTCCACGAGAGCGCGCTCCAGCGCGGCGAGCTCGGGCCCGAACGACGCCTTGACCGCGACGAACCCGTGCACCGCGCCGACCGCGGCGACGGCGATCGTCAGCCCCTCGATCACCTGGTACGGGTTGCGTCGCATCAGCATGCGGTCCTTGAACGTGCCCGGTTCCCCTTCGGCACCGTTCGCGACCACGTAGCGGTCGCCGGTCTCCGGCCCGCCCGCGCGCACCGAGTCCCACTTCCGCCCGGCCGGGAACCCGGCACCGCCACGTCCCCGCAGGCCCGAGCTCGCGATCGACTCCACGACGGCGTCGGGGCCGAGCTCGCGGCAGCGGAGCAGTCCTTGACCCCCGTCGAACAGGTCGACGTACTCGTCGAGCGATCTCAGCGGCTCGTCAGGGAGCAGAACGGGCATGCGCGCCGAGTCTTCCCCACCCTCAGCGGCGCTCGCGCCCCGCGAGCGCCCGCTGCTGGAACTGGCGCAGCCCGACCTCGACGACGCGGTCGTGCGCCCACGCCATGGCCGGCCGGCCGACGAGCGCGACCCGGCGCAGCATGGGGTCGCGCAGCTGGAGCGACCACGCCAGCCGCGCCGTCGACCCGTCGTCGGCAGCTGCGATCTCGAGGCGGGCGGGGCCGTCGAGGTCGCCCCGGATGTGGGTCTCCACCAGCTCCGGGGAAACGACGCGCTCGACCTCGACCGTGAAGCGGAGCGCATACGGCAACGGTGCGCGGATGACGCACCGTGCGGTCGCACCCTCGTGCAGACCCTCGGCGGTGCCATCGGTGTCGAAGTCGCGCAGCCAGCTCCACCAGGCCGGGTACTCGTGCGTACGACTGATCGTCGCCCACAGCTCCTCGGGCGCGACCGGGAACGTCCAACGCCGATCGAAGCGGAACGACGCCGGCACGGTGTCAGCTCCGCTTCAGCCGACCCCGGAGGGCGGCGAACGCGAGCGTCATGCTCACCAGGCCGACACCGACGATGGCGGCGAATCCCTTGGCGATCTCGGTCGTGCCCCAGCCGTTGAGGAGCAGCTCGCGCATGCCGGCGAGCAGATACGTCACCGGGTTCCAGTCTGCGATCGCCGACAGCCATCCCGTCAACGCCTCCTGCGGGAGGAACGCAGTGGTCAGGAACGCGAACGGGAAGAACAGGATGAAGCTGGAGTTGACCGCGGCGGGACTTCCCGTCTTCAACGCGATCGCGTAGGGGAAGCCGGTGAACGCCAGGCCCCAGGTTCCCGCCATGAAGAGGAAGACCAGCGCGCCCAGGAGCCCGGTCTCGAAGCGCACGCCGACGGCGTACCCGAGCCCGAGCACCGGGATCGACAGCGCGACCACGAGCGCGAAGTCGGCGATCATGAGCCCCAGCAGCAGTGACAGGCGGCGAATCGGCGTCATGAGCAGCCGGTCGAAGTAGCCGTCCTGGATGTCGGTGACCAGCGCGCCGGCACGGGAGATCCCGGTCACCGCGAAGATGATCGCCACCGGGAGCTGGAACGCCCGGAAGTTGGAGACGTCACCGCTCTGCTCGGCGACGTTCTCGAGCGCGCCGATGTTCACCACGAAGAAGAACACGGGGACGACGAGCGCCGGCACGATCGCCTCCGGCTCGCGTGGGATCGCTCGCAGTGCGCGACCGGCGATCGAGAGGCAGTCGGCCAGGAAGCCGGCGGCCCGGGGCTGGATCGCGCGGGTGTCGACGGTGGTCGTAGCGACGCTCATGACGCTTCCTCCTCTCGCTCCTCTCGCTCCTCTCGCTCCTCTCGCGTCGCCGCTTCCTCGAGCGCAGCCTCTTCCTCGACTCGGTCCTCGTCGAGGATGTGCTCGCCGGTGAGCTCGAGGAACACGTCGTCGAGTGTGGGCGTGCGCAGCGTGAGCTCGCGGACCGTCACGCCGCACCCGTCGAGCGCGACGGCGACGGGGCTGATGGCGGAGGGCCCGTCCGCGACCCGGATCGTGATCTCCTCACCGTGGACGTCGGCCTGGTCGACGCCGGCCACGGCCCTCACCGCCCCGCAGGCCCGCAGCGCCTCCTCGCCTTCGACGCGGGCCACGATCACGTCGGAGCCCTGCGACCGCTTGAGCTCCGTCGGGGTGCCCTCGGCGATGAGCTTGCCGCGGTCGATGATGCCCACCCGCTGCGCGAGCGCGTCGGCCTCCTCGAGGTACTGGGTCGTGAGGAAGATCGTGATCCCGTCCTCGCCGTTCAGGCGCCGCACCTCCTCCCACACCCGCGCTCGCGTCGCCGGGTCGAGCCCGGTCGTCGGTTCGTCGAGGAAGAGCACACCGGGGTTGTGGATGAGCGCGGCGGCGAGGTCGAGTCGCCGGCGCATCCCGCCGGAGTAGGTGCCGATGCGCTGGTCGAGCGCGTCCCCGAGGTCGATGAGCGGGCCGAGCTCGCGCAGCCGTTGGTCGGTGTCGGCCTTGTCGAGCCCGTAGAGGCGGGCTTGGAGCCGCAGCAACTCGGTTCCGTTCTGGCCCGGGTCGAGCGAGGCGTCCTGGAGCGCAACTCCGATCCGCAGACGCACGTCGAGCGGTTGGGTGGCGACGTCGTAGCCGGCGACGAGCGCCCGACCCGCGGTCGGAGCCAGCAGCGTGCACAGCACCCGCAAGAGGGTGGACTTCCCCGCGCCGTTCGGCCCGAGGAAGCCGTAGATCTCTCCGGGTGCGACCTCGAGGTCGACGCCGTCGACCGCGCGCGTCTCACCGAAGAATCGCTCGAGTCCCTCGGTCCGTACGGCCGCCTCCGCCACCGACGGCGACCCTAACGCGCGCTCGCGTGGCTGCTGACGAAGTGCGTGCATCGGTTCCTCCTGTGGCCATCCGCCCCGAACAAGGGTGCCGCGGCACGCCGACAACCCCCTGTCGGGATTTGGGCGCCGTCGGGAATCGCACGGCTCAACGCACGCCCGCGCCGGCACCGGCGAGAGTCCGGCGGGTGCCGACCACCGGCGCGATGTCCCGTGCCGGAGCCGACAGCCCCAGGTAGAACGCCACGACCGCCGCCCAGACCGCGGTCGCGCCGGCCAGGTGGATCCCGACCAGGAGCGGGGGGATGTCGTTGAGGTACTGGGCGTAACCGACACCCGCCTGGGCGACGACGACGAGCAGCAGCACCCCCAGGCGTTGTTGCACGTTCAGCGGGGCGCGCACCCTTCGAAGCAGGGCGAGCGTCGCGAGCACGAGCACGAGGAAGCCGATCACGCTCGTTCCGTGCACCCGGGCGACGTCGGGGATCGAGAGGTTGAAGCGCTCGACCTCGTCGTCGGGGGCGCCGCCGCTGTGCGGCCCCGACCCGGTGAGCACGGTGCCGGTCACGACCACGACGCTGGCAGCCAGCAGCAGCACCCGTCCGAAGCCGACGACGACGGACGGGACGATCGGTCGCACGGGCTCGTCGGGCCGGCCGGCGCGACGGTGGAGCACGAGCGCGTTCGTGAGCAGGACGAGCGAGAGCAGGAAGTGCGCCATCACGAACTGGGGTGCGAGGTGGAAGAGCACCGTCAGCCCGCCCAGCACGGCCTGGGCCGCGACCCCGATCACGAGTCCCAGCGACAGCCAGACGAGGTCACGCCGGCGCGGGTTGCGGAGCAGGGAACCGAGCACGGCGACGACAACCGCCACGGACACGAGCCCGGTGAACACGCGGTTGACGAACTCGATCATGGCGTTGGCGTCGCTGGCCTCCCGGGGCGCGAGGCTCCCCTCGGCGCAGTTCGGCCACTGCGGGCAACCCAGACCCGAGTCGGTGAGGCGTACTGCCCCGCCGGTCACGATGATCACCGCGAGCAGAAGGGCGGCCCCGAACGTGATCCAGCGGTAGGCAGGCGGGCTCAGGCGAGGGAGGCGCTCGAAGGACAGCTGCGGCACGACCGCATCCTACGGCTGGCATCTCCAAGCCCGAATATCGGCATCGCCGCGAGCGCAGATAGCGTGCCCGACATGCAGTACGACGAGTTCGGGCTCTTCCACGAGAACGCCGCCGAAGCCGGTCTGCCGTGGTCGGGCCCGCCGGTTGTCGGCCGGGTGTCGGTCGACGTCGACGCCGGGCGCCGGCTCAGCGCGCTGGTGTGGGGAACCGAACGACCCGAGGTCGTGCTGCTCCACGGCGGCGCGCAGAACGCGCACACGTGGGACACGGTCGCGCTCGCTCTCGGCCGGCCGCTCGTCGCCATCGACCTCCCGGGGCACGGACACTCCGACCACCGCGACGACGGCCCATTCGGCCCGGTGAACAACGCCGCCGACGTCGCGGTTGCGATTCGCGAGCTCGCGCCGGAGGCGCGCATGGTCGTCGGGATGTCGCTCGGGGGGCTCACCGCCATCGCCATGACCGCGCGCCGGCCCGAGCTCGTCCGCAAGCTCGCGCTCGTCGACGTGACTCCGGGCGTCGACCGCGAGAAGGCCGCGCCGATCGCCGCCTTCATCGCCGGGCCCGAGAGCTTCGAGAGCTTCGACGAGATCCTCGCCCGTACCATCGAGTTCAACCCCACGCGCACGGAGTCGTCGTTGCGACGGGGCGTGCTCCACAACGCGGTCGAACGCGACGATGGGCGCTGGGTCTGGCGCTACCAGCGGCCGCGCCTGGCCGAGACCGCCGAGATGCCCGACTTCGGCGTGTTGTGGGACGACGTGTCGGCGATCGCCGTGCCGCTCCTCCTGGTTCGCGGGGCCGATTCCGCGGTCGTCGGCGACGAGGACATCGCCGAGCTCCGGCGCCGCCAGCCCGGCGCCCGAATCGAGACGGTGGCCGGCGCGGGCCACAGCATCCAGGGTGACCGTCCCGTCGAGCTGGCGCAGTTGCTCGAGCAGTTCCTCACCGACTGAGCCGTCAAGGGTGCTCCGGCCGGCGACCCCGCACGACGATCAGCGGGTCGTCGGAGCTCGGAGGCGCGTCCTCGCTCACGGCCACGAAGCCGGTGCGCTCGAGGTACTCGCGCACGAGGCGGCGATGGGCGTCGTCGCCGCCCGCGAGCCAGATGGCCACCGCCTTCGTGGGGAAGCAACGGTTGGAGAACGACACCACGATCGGCCCGCCGGGGCGCAGGACACGGCCTGCCTCGGCGAACACCGCCAACGGCTGCGTGAGGTACTGCACGCTCACCGCGCATACGACCGCGTCGAACGAGGAGTCGCCGAACGGCAACCGCGGGTCGCGGTTCAGGTCATGGACGACGAACTCGGTCAACTGTGGATTGTCCGCCATCTCGGCGGTGTTCATGCCCAAACCCACGACGCGACCGAGACCGTCGGGAAGGTGCGATCGCCACGACGACATCAGATCGAGCACGTCGCTGCCGGGTGGCAGCACCCGCGAGTAGAAGGTCCGCAGGGCTTCGATCGCCCCGGGCTCGAGGTGCACGACCTTGCGCTCGAACGCGTAGAACGCGGCGTCGTCCGACTCGTCCACCCGGGCGAACGGGTCGCGCTGCACGCGCCGGACGCTATCGCCACGCCCGGCCGGCGCCCCGACTCCCGGCCGGCGCCCCGACTCCCGGCCGGGCGGAGTGTCACCATCGCGTGGTGCACGACGACCTGATCGCCTCGGCCCGCCGGCGCATCCGGCTGGTGACGGGCGCCGGGGTCGCGCTGCTCGCAGTCACGATCACCGTGCTCGTGTTCCCGATGGCCTGGGTGTTGTTCGCAGCCTTCGCGGCGCTCGGCGCGCGCTGGGGACTCGGGTGGGCGTTGATCTGGTGGTCGCTCGGGGTGAGCGCCGTGTTCGGCGTGATCGGGGCGGGGGGTGTGTTCGCGTGGTCGCTCGCTCGATCCGAGCGCCACGCGCTCGAGTTCGTGCGGGCCTGGCCGCTGCCCGGTCGGGCCACCCCACCGCCGCCGCGGCTTCCGGAGGGCGCACACCGGCGGGCGCGCGGTCTGATCGACGGGCTCTCGCTCGCCGCCGGCGTCCTCCCGCCCAGCTGCGCGGTGGTCATCGACGACGCCCCCAACTGCCTCACCGTCGGTCGGCGGCCCCCGACCGCCTGGATCGTGGTGACGACCGGGTTGCTCGAGTCGCTCCCTCGCGCGGAGATCGAGGCCGTCCTCGCCTACGAGATCGGGCGCGTCGCCGAGCTCGACGTGTCACTCGACACGGTCGTCTACGCGTGCACACGGCGGGTCTTCGAGCTCTGGGCCGGCGTGTTCGACGACGTCGACGAGATGACGTTCCTCCTCGCCCCGCTCGCGGTGTTGGCGACGCCGCTGGTGGTCGGCAGCGTCATCCTGCGCGCGGTGGTGCTGCGAACGCGGGCGCGGCTGTCCGACGGCCTGGCCGTCCGCTACTGCCGCAATCCCGTCGCGCTCGCGCGGGGCCTCCGCCGCATCGCCGAAGACCCCCACGAGGTGCGGCGCGGCGATCCGGGGAACGCCCACCTGTGGCTCGAGTACCCGCACACGCGGTCGTCGCGCTGGTTCCTGCGCACCCACCGCATCCTCCCCGAGCGCGTCCGCCGCATCGAGGCCCTCGCCCGCCTCCCCGATGCGACCTGACCACCTGACCACCTGACGAACTGACGATCCACCGACCCAATGCGGCCGGGGCTAGGGGCGGTGGGGCTACGGCAACGCGGCGAAGACGGCGTCGAGGGGGGCGTGGTCGGCGGTGTGGGCGTCGACGTGCTCGTAGCCGATCCGGTTGCCCGGGCCGATGACGAACGTGGCGCCCAGCTGGGTCACGCGCTTCCCCGACTTGCGCACGCGGAAGCCGGCCTTCCGGGCCCGCCACGCGCCCGGGAAGCTGCGTGGGTTGAACAGCCCCCACGGCGTCGTCCCACGCACGGCCGCGGCTCGGGCTGCTTCGGCGCCGTCGTCGACGAGGACCGGGAACGGCACGTCCTCGTCGGCCACGAACCGGGCCGCATACTGCTCGTCGCCGGTGCCGATCGCGACCACCTCCGCGCCCCGGGCCCGGATCTCGTCGTAGCGCTCGCGCAACTGCGCGGCGTGCTCCCGGCAGAGCAGTCAACCGAAATGGCGGAGGAAGACCACGACCACCGCCCGCTCCGCCCAGAAGTCGCCCAATCGGCGGGGGGTGCCCGCGGCGTCGGCGAGCTCGAGGTCGGCGAGTCTGCCCACGTCCACGAGAGGGCAATATAGGGGCATGACACAAACCCAGCACCAGACCTTCACCCGGATGGACGAGTCGACGGCCGACCAGTGGGCGACCATCGGCGCCGAGACCGCCGAGAACCAGCCCCGGGTCGCCGACAGCGTCCTGGCGATGCTCCGCTCGCTCGCCGACATCACCGACGGCTTCGCGGTCGACCAGCTCACCCATTGCCTCCAGACCGCCACCCGGGCCGAGCGCGCCGGTGCCGACGACGAGGTCGTGGTCGCCAGCCTCTGCCACGACGTCGGGAAGGCCGTGAGCGTGTTCAACCATCCCGCGATCGCGGCCGAGATCCTGCGTTCGTACGTGCGTGACGAGGTGTACTGGATGATCCTCGTGCACCAGGACTTCCAGGGCCGGCACTACTACCACCACTTCGGCGGCGATCCCGACAGCAGGAAGCAGTACGAGGGCCACCCTGCGTACGACCTGACGGCGCGGTTCGCCGACGAGTGGGACCAGACCGCATTCGACCCCGACTACGACACCCTGCCGCTCGAGCACTTCGAGGAACGCCTGCGCGCCGTCTTCGCGCAACCGCGCTCGATGTAGCCGCGGGAAGCCATCTGGCGCTGACTCAGCTGAGCAGCCGGTGGGCCTGCGCCACGGCTCGTTCCCGCACCTCGTCCGCGCCTTCCACCACGCCACCGCGCATCAACACGTTCCCATCGATGACGGTGGTGTCGACGACCGTGCCCGTGGCCGAATAGACGAGACCGGCCGTGAAGTCGCCCATGCTGAGCTCGGGCGCGGTCGTGCGCACCAGGAGGAAGTCGGCGGGCTCCCCCACCGCGACC
>JBOGFJ010000201.1:0-5237 GCA_050743385.1 Acidimicrobiia bacterium | reverse complement strand
CCCACCGGAAGCGCGACGCGACAGCGCGGCGGCTGCGCCCGGCCGCGCCACGGGTTGCGGCCCCCCGCCGCCTCGGTGACGCGCCCCGCTGCCTCGCGCACCGCGGCGCCGTAACGCTGGACTTCCCGGAAGGACACGTCTTCGCGGAACACCAGCAGCCCGAGCAGCAGATCGGGGCGGCTGTCGGCGTCGAAGCTGGGAGCGGCCACGAACGTGACCGCGTACCGGCCACCGCGGCTCAGGTCGGAGGCGAGATGATGGCGGTCGGCGAGGTCGGACACCATGTTCCGCAGCGCGCGTGCGGCGGGATCGGGCAGGTCGTGGCCGTCGAATCCCGCCAGCACCGTCAGCGCGCCGAGCGAGATGTCGCTCATCTGCTCGACGAAGTACCCGACCTCACGGCACGAGTCGACGAGGCCGCGCAGGGCGTCCATGCTCGCGTCCATCGGGACGAGCGGGTAGTCCGCGAGCCAGCTCTCGATCTCCTCGTCGCTCAGCCACGCCGCCATCACGCACCCACTCGGTGGCGCGTACGGATAGCGCTGCCCCACCTGCACCATCCGGTCGAGGTCACCGTACGGCCCCGTTCGATCGAGGACGACGATGTCGTCACCCGCCATCGCGGACACGGTGGTGGCGAGACCGAGCTCCTCGTTGAGGCGGCGGATCTCGGGCCGGGCATACGCGAGCGACGTGTACGCATCGGACGCCGCCCGACCGAGCGCCAGGAGCGCGGGGCCGAGCGTGTAGGTCTTGGTCGACTCGTCGCGCAGGAGGTACCCCGCCCTGGTGAGCGCGCCGGCGATGCCGAGGCAGGTCGCCTTGCTCATGTCGAGGCGGCGGGCGAGCTCGGAGAGGGCCAGACCCTGGCGGGGGTGGGCGGCGAGCAGGTCGAGCAGGCGGGTCACCCGTTGGGTCGGTGGCGACTGACGCTCCATCAGATCTTGACTCGGGCCGCTCGTTCGGAAAGCATCCTGCTTACTTGCAACATCGCGGTGCAATATTGCACAACGAGGCGGCGGGGGGAAGCGGGTGACAGACGGCGTGCTCGACGGCGACACGACAACGTCGGGTCCCCTCGTCGTCGACCGCCCGGCGCTCGCGCTCGAAGACGTCACCGTCCGCTTCGGCGGCATCACCGCGCTCGACGATGTCAGCATCACGGTCGATCCCGGCGAGGTGTGCGGCCTCATCGGTCCCAACGGCGCAGGGAAGACCACCCTCTTCGACGTGATCTCGGGGGTCCGCGCGCCCGACGGCGGGCGCGTGCTGCTCGACGGGCGCGAAGCCACGTCGTGGTCGGCGGTCCGTCGCGCACGCGCGGGGTTGCGGCGGACGTTCCAGCGCGTCCAGACCTTCGGGTGGCTCTCGGCGGCCGACAACGTGCTGGCCGCCCTCGAGTGGGAGGGCGGTGGCGGTGGGCTCCTCGCCGACCTGGTGGCGTCGCCGACGCGCCGGCGCCACGAGCGCGAACGCCGTGTACGCGCCGGTGAGGTACTCGAATTCTGCGGCCTCACGCCCGTCGCCCACGAACCCGCAGGCTCGCTGCCGATCGGCACCGGCCGCATGGTCGAGGTGGCGCGGGCGCTCGTCGATCCGCCGCGGGTGCTCCTCCTCGACGAGCCGACGTCGGGCCTCGAGGAGCGGGAGGTCGCGCGTTTGCGCGACCGCATCCGCGCCATCGGACGCGAGCAGTCGTGCGCGGTGTTCGTCGTCGAGCACGACGTCGGGTTCGTGATGGGTCTGTGCGACCGTGTCGTCGTCCTCGATCTCGGACGCGTGCTCGCGGTCGGGAGGCCCGAGGAGATCCAGTCGAACGCCGCCGTGCGCACGGCGTACCTCGGCGAGGCATGATCCGGAGCAAGCGCAAGCGTCGACCAAGGGGGGAATCAACGTGAGACTGAAGCGGTGGGGAGCGGTGGTGGCCGCATGCGTGATGGGATCGGTCGCGGCCGCGGGTGCGGCGGTCGCCGACGCGCCGGAGCGCGCCGGCGGCGGCGAGACCATCAGGATCGGCGGTGTCGGCTACGGCGCGTTCTACGGGGACTCGGCCAGGGGCGTGCAGGCACGGATCGCGCGTGCGAACCGCGACGGGGAGCTGCCGGGCGACGCTCAGCTCGAGTTCGTCGGGTTCGAGGAGGACAACAGCGATCCCACCGAGAACGCCGACGCCACGCAGCGGCTCATCCAGCAGGAGGACGTGTTCGCGATCGTGCCGATGATGTCGCCGTTCCCGACGGGCATCGAGCTGGCGGAGCGCGAGGGCGTGCCCGTGTTCGGGTGGGCGATCGGGCCCGAGTGGTGCGGAAAGACCGTTGCCTTCGGGTTCACCGGCGGTTGCCTGACGCCCGACGACCCGGAGCGGTACAGCAACGCGTGGGGCGTGCTGCTGCGCGATCTCTTCGATGGCGACATCGAGGGCAAGACGGCTGCGATCATCTCCGAGGACAACGACCTCGGCCGCTCCGGCCTCGTGACCCAGAGCGCGTCGTTCGAGGACGTGGGCATCGACGTGGTGTACTCGGAGGCGAGCATGCCGGCGCCGCCGGCGGCGCCGCCGTCCGACTACACGCCGTTCGCGAACGAGCTGCTCGAGTCGGACGACGGCGAGCCGCCCGACATCATCAACCTGCTGACGTCGAGTGGCAACGTGCTCGGCATGGCGGAGAAGCTGAGGGAGCTCAACTACGAGGGCGTGCAGACGAACGCGGTGCAGTACGACCCCCGCCTCATCGCGACGGCGGAGGGCTCGACCGTGTACATCCAGATGGCACCGTTCCAGTCGGCGCCCGAGAACGAGCACGTGCAGCAGCTGATCGACGACGTGGAGGAGGAGTTCGGGCCCGATCAGCTGCTGGTGCAGTCCCTCGCCGCCGGCTACTGGTCGGCCGACTTCTTCATCGAGGTGCTGAAGGAGGCCGGCCCCGACGCGAGCCAGGAGGAGTTCCTGGAGGTCGCCAACGACGGCTTCCGCTACGGCGTGCGGGACACGATTGCCCGCACGCGGTGGCCCAAGGCCCACGACCAGGGCTCGGCGTGCGGCTCGCTCGTCCAGGCGGAGGGCGAAGACTACGTCGCGGCAGTGCCGTTCACGTGCGGGAAGGTCAAGAAGCTGTAGCGCAGGAGAAGCGGGCGGGACGGGCGTAGCGCCCGCCCGCCCGTTTCTCGCGCCCCGGGATCTGGAAGGCGGAGCGCGCGAGTGACCAAGTTCCTGTCCCTCGTCATCAGCGGGTTCGTGTCGGGTGGCATCTTCGCGATCGTCGCCGCCGGCCTCGTACTGACCTACCAGACGTCGGGCATCTTCAACTTCGCCCACGGGGCCGTCGCGTTCACCACCGCGCTCCTCTACTTCGAGCTCCATTCGCCTGACGGCGGCGGCTGGCCGATCGTGCCGGCAGCGATCGTGTCGATCCTGGTGTTCGCCCCGCTGCTCGGCCTGCTCCTCGACCGGGTGCTGCTGCGCCGCCTCGCGAGCGCCCCCGTGTACGCGCGGGTGATGGGCACGATCGGGCTGCTCATCGCCCTGCCGGCGATCGCCCTGTGGGTCGTCCAGCAGGGGAACGAGATCTTCGACTGGACCCTCCCGGAGACCCAGCAGGTCGCCCGACCGCCCGGACTCGGCCCGACTCCCCCCGACGTGTGGCGGGTCACCGAGGGCGTGACGATCAACTCCAACCAGATCGCGGTGCTGGCGGCGGCGGCCGTGTCGGCCGCGCTCCTCTGGTACATGCTGCGCCACACGCGCGTCGGGCTCGGCATGCGCGCCGGCGTCGACCGGCCCGATCTCGCCCGGCTGCGAGGTATCGACACCGCCCGCAGCTCGGCGGTCGCGTGGGTGCTCACGATGGTGCTCGCCGGGCTGGCGGGGGTGCTCCTGGCACCGTTCCTCGAGCTGGCCGAATTCTCGTTCACGAGCGTGGTGCTGGGCTCGATCGTCGCGGTCGTCGTGGCGCGGTTCCGGTCGATCCCCGTCGCGTTCGCCTCCGGTCTGCTGTTCGGCGTCGTTCAGAACCTGATGTTCGGGTACGCGCCCGACTTCCTCACCGACGTCAGCGGGTTCAACTCCTCGATCCCGTACGTGCTCGCGTTCCTGGCGCTCATCGTGCTCGGGCAGGTCACGGGACGGGCGGCCGGGTCGGTCGCGGAATCGGACGTGCCCCCGCCCGATCACCGCGTGGGGGTTCCCGCGTGGCGCCGCCGCGTCCCGTGGTTGGTGGCGGCGGTACTGCTCGTGCTCTACGTGCAATTCGTCGCCGACGACTTCTGGGCGAGCCAGTTCGCGGCGGGGCTCGTCCTGTCGCTCGTGTTCCTGTCGTTCGTCGTGGTGACGGGGCTCGGTGGGATGGTCAGCCTCGCCCAGGCGACCTTCGTCACGACCGGCGGCTTCGTCGCCGGCTGGCTGGTGAACCACCGCTACGCCTGGCATGTCCCCCTCCTCACGAACGACGGCCGTCCCAACTTCCTCGTCGCCGCGCTCGCGGCCGCGGTGGTCGCGGCCGGCGTCGGGCTGCTCATCGCCTTGCCGGTACGCCGCCTCGGTCAGCTCGAGCTCGCCCTCGCGACCCTCTCGCTCGCGTTCGTGGGTGACCTGCTCGTCTTCCAGCTCGACGAGATCGGCAACGGCTCGACGGGTTACTTCCTCGACCCGCCCCAGCTCGGACGCTACGACTTCGGCGATCCCCGCACGATGGTGATGCTGCTCCTCGCGCTGTGCGCGCTCGTGGCATGGTTCATCAACAACCTCCAGCGATCAGCGTCGGGGCGCGCGATGCTCGCGGTGCGCAGCTCCGAGGTCGCGGCGCGCACGTCGGGAATCTCGCCCGCTCGAGCGAAGCTCTCGCTCTTCGCGGTCTCGGCTGCGATCGCCGGTCTCGGCGGCGCGATGTTCGCCACGGTCAACAGCCCGTTCTCGAACCGAAGCGCGCCTGCGCTGATCGGCCTCATCTGGCTGGCGGTCACCGTGCTCTTCGGGATCCGCCGGCCGGGCGGCGCGATCCTGGCCGGTCTGGTCTACGTCTTGTTCGCGGAGTTCCTCAGCACGGCGGCCGGCTACTCGAACGCGCCGTGGACGTGGATCCCCGACGATGTGCGGAACGCCCTCGGCTCCGAGTACTTCGCGCCCATTCTCTTCGGCCTCGGCGCCATCAACCTGGCCCAGAACCCCGACGGGATCCTCGCCATCGCGGGCCAGCAGCGCCTCGCGAAGCGCCGGGCGCGGGCCGTGCGCGTCGCGGAGC
>JBOGFJ010000200.1:0-5937 GCA_050743385.1 Acidimicrobiia bacterium | reverse complement strand
GCAGTCGAAGCCGGCCGCGACGTCGTCGTGCCCCAGCCGACGTGCGCGTACGTCATCAAGAACGAGTACGGCGACTTCCTCGGCACCGACGAGGCCCGCGAGGTCGCCGAGCACACCTACGACTCGTCCGAGTACCTGATGGCCAGGCACCGGGAGCAGCCGCTCGACACCGAGTTCGCCGGCAAGGCCTACGAGTCGATCCTGTGGCAGGCCGCGTGCCATTACCGCGCCCAGCAGATCGGGCCCAAGAGCCGCGACCTCATGGCGCTCACCGGCGCGAAGGTCGCAATGGTCGAACGGTGCTCGGCGATCGACGGCACGTGGGGCCTGCGAGCGGAGAACGTCGAGATGGCCCGGAAGGTCGCCAAGCCGCTGATGGAGAAGGTGTCGGAATCCGACGCCGAGCTCGTGGCCGGCGACTGCCAGCTCTCCAACACCGCCATCTTCGAGGCGACCGCAAAGCAGCCGGTGCACCCGCTCCAGGTGGTGGCGCGGGCCTACGGCCTCGAGGACATCGAGGAGGAATGACCGCCGTGCAGAAGCTGAGCCTCGCCGACATCAAGGACACGCGCGCCTACGAGCGCGAACGCGAGGAGTTCCGGTCGCGGATCATCGTGATGAAGAAGCGCCGGCGCGTCCATCTCGGCGACCTCCTCACGCTCACCTTCGAGAACACCGACACGATGCGCTTCCAGATCCAGGAGATGGCCCGAGTCGAGCGCATGGTCACCGACGAGCAGATCGAGCACGAGGTCGAGACCTACAACCAGCTCATCCCCGATCCCGGTGAGCTCTCGGGCACCCTGTTCATCGAGATCGACGACAAACCCAAGCTCTACGCGTGGCTCCCGAAGCTGGTGGGCATCCAGCGGGCGGTGTCGTTGCGCGTCGGCGACGCCGGCGCGGTGGCGGCGGAGCCACTCGACGAGGAGCGCCTCACCCGGGAAGAGGCGACGACGACAGTCCACTACCTGAAGTTCCCGCTCACATCCGAGGAGGTGGGCGCGTTCAGACAGGGTCCCGTGCAGGTCGTCGTCGACCATCCGAACTACCAGGCCGACGTCGAGCTCACCGACGAGCAGCGCCAGGAGCTGGCCGGCGACCTCTCGGGCTGATGCAGGTCCGCATCCAGCGGCTCGACCGCGAGCTCCCGCTACCCGAGGCGCAGCATCCCGACGACGCCGGCTACGACCTGCACGCGCGGGAGGACGTGCTCATCGACGCCGGTGGCGGCCGCGCGCTCGTGCCTACGGGCATCGCGGTGGCGATCCCGTCGGGCCATGCGGGCTTCGTGCTGCCTCGTTCGGGCCTGGCACTGCGTCATGGCATCACCTGCCTCAATACGCCCGGCCTCATCGACCCGCTGTACCGGGGGGAGGTCAAGGTGGTGCTCGTGAATACCGACCCGGCGACGCCGTACCAGGTGCACCGCGGTGACCGCATCGCCCAGCTCGTCGTGCAGCAGGTCGACACGGTCGAGTGGGTCGAGGTCGACGACATCGGCACAACCCAGCGCGACGCCGAGGGTTTCGGTTCGACGGGCCGGTAGCTACGGCTCCGAGTTCGGGAACACCGAGACGTAGAGCTCGGCGGCCTCCTTGCTGCACCGGGCGGAGCTCATCGCTCCTCCCGTCGAATGCCCGGGCGCTAGCCTGCGCCGCCGTGGCGCACGATCGGAAGTTCCGCTTCGGGGTGATGGCCTCGCACGGGCACTCCGGCGCCGACTATCGCGAGAAGGCCCGGACGGCCGAAGGCCTCGGCTACGCGACCTGGTTCGTGCCCGACCACTTCGTCGATCACCCGGTCGCGCCCATGCCTGCGATGGCGATGGTGGCGGAAGCGACCTCCACGCTCCGCGTGGGCACGCTCGTGCTCGGCAACGACTACAAGCACCCGGTCGTGCTCGCCCGCGAGGCCGCGACCCTCGATCTCCTCTCCGACGGACGCCTCGAGCTCGGCATCGGCGCGGGCTGGATGACCGCCGACTACGAGAAGGCCGGCATCGCGCTCGACCGGCCCTCGGTGCGCATCGAGCGGCTGGCCGAGTCGATCGCCGTCCTCAAGGGGCTGATGGCGGAGAAGCCGTTCAGCTACCGCGGTGAGCACTACGCGATCACCGACCTCGACGGCCAGCCGAAGCCGGTGCAGCAGCCGCACCCGCCGATCATCGTGGGCGGGGGAGGGAAGAAGGTGCTGTCGCTCGCGGCCCGCGTGGCCGACATCGTGGGCGTCAACGCCAACCTGCGCGGCGGTGAGGCGACCACGCAGGACGCTGCCCGCTCGATCACGGGTGCGGCGGTCGACGAGAAGCTCGCCTGGGTGCGAGCCAGCGCGGGGGACCGCTTCGACGACCTCGAGATCCAGGCGTTCGTCGGCTTTACGTTCTTCACCGACGACCGCCGCGGCCTCGCCGAGGGCATGGCGCCGGCGTTCGGCGTCACCGCCGACGAGGCGCTCGACGCGCCGGTGGTGCTGGCGGGCACGGTCGCCGAGATGGTCGACGATCTTCTTGCCCGGCGTGAGCGCTGGCAGATGAGCTACCACGTGGTGGGCGTCGACGTGATCGAGCAGTTCGCGCCCGTCGTCGCCCGCCTCGCCGGGACGTAGGAGGGAGACGGAGGACGATGCCGCACGACCGCAGGTTCCGGTTCGGCGTACAGACCGCGGCGGCCGCCGACGGTCGGGCATGGCGGGAGAAGGCGCGCAAAGTCGAGGCGCTCGGCTACTCAACCCTGTACATGCCCGACCATTTCATCGACACGGTGTACGCGCCGATGGTCGGCATCGCCGTCGCCGCCGAAGCGACCGAGACTTTGCGCATCGGCACGCTGGTGCTCGGCAACGACTACAAGCACCCGGCGGTCACGGCGAAGGAGTTCGCCACTCTCGACGTGCTGTCGGGCGGGCGGGTCGAGGCGGGCATCGGCGCGGGGTGGCAGCAGACCGACTACGACGCCCTCGGCCTGCCGTACGACCGGCCGGGCGTGCGCATCGAACGCCTCGAGGAGGCGATCGCGATCTGCAAGGGCGCGTGGGGGCCGGAGAAGTTCTCGCTCGACGGGAAGCACTACCGGATCACCGGTTACGACGGGACCCCCAAGCCCGTGCAGCAGCCCTGCCCGCCGATCCTCGTCGGCGGCGGCGGCGAGAAGCTCCTGAAGCTCGCCGGGCGCGAGGCCGACATCGTCGGCATCAACCCCAACCTGCGCAAGGGCGCGGTCACCCGCGACGCCGTGCAGACCTCGGTCGCGTCGATGACGAAGCAGAAGATCGAGTGGGTGCGCGAGGGAGCGGGCGACCGCTGCGACGACGTCGAGCTCCAGATCCGCTACTTCATGACCGCGGTGACCGACGATCGGCGCGGCCTCGCCGAGTCGCTGGCCCCCGGCTTCGGGCTGACGGCCGACGAGGCGCTCGAGTCGGGCGTCGCCTGCGTCGGGACGGTCGACGAGATCTGCGACCTGCTGGTCGCACGGCGGGACGAATGGGGCGTCTCGTACGTCGTCGTCGGTGACGACCAGTACGAGGCGTTCGCACCGGTGGTCGAGCGGCTCGCCGGCACGTGAAGGTTTCGTGCAGGCCTGATCCGCCCACCGGGCTGACCACGAATTCCGGGGTAGTCGCACGGGCAGGAGCCGTGCGCACGACCCTGGAGGACCTATGTCTCTCGTCCGAGCCCTTCCGGCGTGGCTCCAT
Organism: Acidimicrobiia bacterium; assembly: GCA_050743385.1. Classification (GTDB taxonomy): domain Bacteria; phylum Actinomycetota; class Acidimicrobiia; order IMCC26256; family JACDBD01; genus JACDBD01. The sequence goes on along the minus strand of JBOGFJ010000200.1, from coordinate 2,241 downwards.
GCCGTCGCCGACTACGCAGTAGGTGGTCTGCTCATCATCGTCGCCCTCTCGGTCGGCGGTGACGGCCTGGCCGTGGCCACTGGTGTGATCGTCGGCGCCGTCGTGCTCGCGGTGAGCATGCTCACCAAGTACCCGCTCGGCGTCGTGAAGGTCCTGCCGTTCACACTGCACTCTGCCGGTGACTACCTCGCGGCCGCACTGCTGATCGTCAGCCCGTTCGCACTCGGTTACACCGACAGTGACGGCGGTCTCGCCGTCTTCTTCGTTGCCGCCGGGATCGCGGTGCTCGCGGTCAGCCTGATCACGAACTACCAGTACAGCCCGAAGCGCGAGTGGGCGCCCGAGCTCAGCAGCTAGCAGCTACGAAGACGCGATCAGGGAGCCGACTCGAGAGGTCGCGGGTCGGCTTCCTGGATCGCGAGGATGATGTTGTCGTCGATCGGCAGCGGCTCGCAGCCGTGATCGTCTTCGCAGACGAAGTCGAACTGAGGGTCGGCGGCCGAGTGGCAGCTGGCGCAGTTGCCGCCGAAGCGGTTGACCACCTCGTCGCCTCCGCGCACCTCGATCACCGTGCCTGCCGGCGACACCGAGAGGAAGAAGAACTCCCAGTCGTTGGTGGCGGGGCTGAACCCCGCGCGCCGCTTGACCATCGCCTCCTGTGGGACGAGCTGGATGATCGTCCCGACGGGATACTCGCCCCCGTCGGGTGAGTTGGCGACGGTGATCGCCTCGTCGAGGTGACCGAGGCGGTTGTCGACGTAGAAGCCGCGCACCTCCGTCATGGTGTGCAGGTTGCGGAAGTCGGCCGCCTCGGGCACGAAGTCTTCTCGCGGGGCGGTGGTCGAGCTGGTCGTGACGGTGTCGCCGTCGCTACAGGCCTCGAGCACGACCACCAGCAGCACCCCGGCCGCGACCGCGGCTGCCCACACCCGAAGGTTCTCGCGCACGGATGAGCTACGGCCGGGCGCCCGGTAGGGATTGCTCACGCTGTCGCCAGGCGCTCCGGGATCCAGGTGCCGAGCCGGTCGCGAAGCTCCTCGCCGGCCTCCACGAGGAGATGGCCGGTGCCGGGGAGGATCACGACCTCACCCGTGCCGGCCAGTGCCTGCACCATGAAGCTCGTGTCCGGCGGGAGGAGCTCGTCCTTCTCGCCGTGGAGAAGGAGCAGGGGAGTGGCGCCGAGCCCGGCGGCGTTCTCGCACCCGGCCGACTGCGTCGAGAGCGTCACCACGCCGGCGCAGTCGCCGCCGAGAGCGATCGCGGCCCCGATCGCGACCGCGCCGCCGAACGAGTGCCCGACGGTGACGAAGCGCTTCCCTCCGTGGCGGGCCGCCAGCTCGGCGGTGGCCAAGAGGTCGTGCACGCAAGAGCGCAGGTCGTTGGGCTGGCGATAGCCGACGCGGATCGTCGCGATGCCGTCGGCGGCGAAGCGGGTGCCGAGGTCGTGGTAGACGCCGCCGGCGGGTCCGAGCAGCCCGCCCATCGCGCCGCCGCACATGAGCACGACGCGCTCGGCCTCGGGGTCGCCGTGCCAGAGCAGCGTGAGCAGCCCGGCGAGCGTGTACAGCTCGCAGTGGCGGAGGCTGTCGGCCACCTCCACCTCCTGGGACGCGAGCGCGCCCAGCATCTCGAGCGGCGAGCGTGCGGTCTCGGTCACGGCGTCAGAGGAGGGTGCGCAGGAGCTCACGCGTCCGAGGACGAATGTCGCGTGCCCCGTACTCGACCGCGGCGAAGTCGGTCACGCCGATGTCGCGCAGGCGTTCGATCCCACGCGTGACGGCGGCCTCGTCGCCGACGATGGCAACGTCGCCGGGCCCGCCCGCGCCCTCGCGGTCGAGCATCGCCTTGTAGGAGGGGAGGTCGTCGTAGACGGCGAAGACCTTGCCGGCGCGCTCGCGGGCCGCGTCGGCGTCGTCGGTCACGCACACCGGGAGCCCAACGGCGACGCGGGGAGCGGGACGTCCCGCCTGCTCGCCCGCCTTCGTGAGTGTCGGGATGGTGTGACTCGCCAGCGTGTCAGGCCCTGTCATCCACGTGATGGTGCCGTCGGCGCGGCTCCCGGCGAGCTCGAGCATCTTGGGGCCCAGGGCGGCGACGAGCACCGGGAACGGCGGCGCACCCGGGATCTGCACGCCGCCGTTGAACGTGAGCGTCTCGCCTTGGTACGAGACCGACTCACCGCGCACCAGCGGCATGAGGATCTCGAGGTACTCGCGCATGTGGCGGACGGGACGCTCGAAC
>JBOGFJ010000199.1:0-10059 GCA_050743385.1 Acidimicrobiia bacterium | reverse complement strand
GCAAGATGCCGGGCCAGGTGATCGGACCGATCGTCGTGCTCGGGCTCACGGCCGCACTGCTCACCGGCCTGCGACTCCGCTGGCGCTCCGGTCAGCCGGCGGCGGTCGCGAGCGGTCCGGCCGTGGCGTCGTCCGCGCCGCCCGCGTCGACTCGCCGCCGGATCGCGCTCGTCGTCCTCGCGTTCCTGGCCGTGGTGGCCGTGATCCTCGGCGCCATGAGCTCGTTCTTCCTCCTGGCGGCCGGCGTGCTCACCCTCGCGGCTGTTGCTGCACTCGCGCGACGGGGGCGCGGCGTGCCGCGCATTCCCCGGGTACGCCCTGCGGGGGCCGAGCACGTGATGCTTGCCGACGTCCTCATCGTCATCGGCACGCTTCCGGCTCTCGCGCTCTGGTGGCTGATCGCTCCGGGGGTGCTCGCCCTGATCGTCATCGGGGGTGTGATCGGCACCGGTCCACGCACCCGCGAGCGCGCCGCGTACTGAGCCGGCGCGTCAGTGGTCCAGGCCGCCGCGCTCCAAGGCGGCCTCGACTTCGCGTTGCTTGTGCACGTTCTCGTCGTGGAGCTCGTCGGTCGTCTTGATCACGCCGTCGACCTTGAGCTCTCCCATCACGTGGACGTCACCGAGCGTCTCGTGCAGGTAGTCGGGGCCGTCGACCGTCGGGACGAACCAGCCGGTCGGGCACATCGTCAGCACCTCGACGAACGAGAAGCCGACCCCGTCGATCTGTGACTCGAACGCCCGCCGGATCATCCGCTTCGTGCGGGCGACGGCGCCCGCATTGTGCACCGAGCCGCGGGCGACGTACGCCGCCCCTGCCAGCCGCGACACGAGGTCGCCGATCAGGATCGGGTGCCCGTGGTACTCGGCATCGCGGCCGTCGAGGGAGTTCTTGGTGCGCTGACCGAGCACCGTGGTCGCGGTCATGTGACCGCCGGTCTCGCCGAACACGCCGTTGTTGAGCAGGATGCACGTCACGCGCTCGCCCCGTGCCGCGGTGTGCAGCACCTCCTGGAGCCCCTCGTTCACCATGTCGCCGTCGCCTTGGAGGGTGAAGACGACGCACTCGGGGCGCACGCGCTTGACACCCGTCGCCACCGACGGCGCCCGGCCGTGGAGCGCCTGCACGAGGTCGACGTCGACGGTGCTCGTGAACGCGGTGTAGCAGCCGATCCCGGCGACCATCACCGATCGCTGGGCGACACCGAGCTCGGCGAGCGACTCGAGGAACAGCCGGAGCGCGAGCGGCTCGCCGCATCCCGGGCACAGGTTGTGCTCCTGGGTGAGCAGCAGCTCCGGGGTGAGGTCCCCGACCTTCCGGGCGCGCACCGCCGGCGGTGTGGACGTGTCGACGACGGGTCGCGCCGGCGGGCTAACCACGATCGTTCACCGGGAGGGGCGGGAGCTCGGCGCCGGCGCCGCCGCGATGCAGCGCCAGCACCCGGTCACGCACGACTTCCGTGTCGAGCAGCGGGCCGACGCCGAAGCCGGAGCCGTCGGTCGAGATCCCGCCGATGCCGACGATCGGGGCCGCCCCGAGCACGGCCAGGCGCACGTCGTCGATCATCTGGCCCGCGCACAGCTCGAACACGCCCACTGTGTGCGCGCCCCGCGCCGCCTCCCGAACGGCTTCGTACGGGTACGGCCACAGCGTGATCGGGCGCACGAACCCGACGCGCTCGCCGCCGGCGCGCAGCTCCTCGACGGCGTAGCGCACGAACCGCGCCGGCGAGCCGAACGCCACCACGACCGTCTCGGCATCGTCGACGTGGACGGTCTCGGCCCGCGCCTCCGTCCGCTCGATCTCGGCGTGCTTGGCCGCGATCTGCCGCAGGTGCCGCTCGATGCCGGGGCCTTCGTTCCCGTGCTTGCCGAGCCCGAGCGGCGAGATGCTTCGCGAGCGACCGGTGCCGGCGAGCGACCCGTCGACCGCCCACTCCTTCGCCGGCAGCGCACCGAAGTCGACGGGCTCCACCGCCACCGCCTCGTTCGTGTGCGCGAGCAGGTAGTCGCCGTACACGAGCACCGGGTTGCGCCATTCGTCTGCCAGGTGGAACGCGAGCTGCGTGAGCTCGACCGCTTCGGCGATGTCGACGGGCGCGAGCACGAGATGGCGGTAGTCGCCGTGCCCACCACCTCGGGTCGACTGGAAGTAATCTTGCTGACCCCGCGCCATGTTGAAGGTGACCAGCGGCAGCTCGGCCAGCGTGATTTCGCTGAAGCTCTCCTGCATGAGCGACAGGCCCTGGCCGGTCGAGCCGGTCGCCGCCCGTGCGCCCGCCGCCAGCGCACCCCAGACCATGCCGACGGCCTCGAGCTCGCTCTCGGCGTTGACGCACGTGCCGCCGACCTCGGGCAGGCGGCGGGCGAAGTGCTCGAGGAGCTCGGTGAACGGCGTCATCGGGTAGCCGCCGAAGAACCGGCACCCGGCGGCGATCGCGGCCTCCGCCATCGCCTCCGACCCCTCCATCAGCCGCCGCTCGGTTGCGAGGGTGGTCACTCGGCCACCTCCGTGACCACCGGCTCGTCGAACCGGAACACCTCGAACACGAAGTCGGGGCAGACCATGAGGCAGGCGGCGCACCCGGTGCATCCCGCGTGGAGCAGGGGAACCCGGTACCCGAGCCGGTTCACCTCGCTCGCCTCCGTCATCGACAGCACCCGAGGCGGGCAGGCGGTGATGCACAGCTCGCAGCCCTTGCAGACGTCGGTATCGATGGTCACCGTGCCGCGGCTCTTGATCGTGGTCATGCCGGCACCGCCAGACGATCGGCCTCGACCAGCTCGTAACCCGCCCGGATCGCGGTCTCGTTGGCCGCGATGTGCTGCTGCCGGTACGCGGGGATCGACGCGCGCATGGCCTCGATGGCCGCGTCGACACCGACCAAACCGGTCAGGCCGACGTACGCGCCGACCATCACCATCGAGCCGCCGAGCTCGTTGTCGAGCGCCGCTGCCACATCGGTGGCCGGCACGCGGAAGACGTGCAGCATGTCCTCGTCGAGCGCCGTGTCGAAGGTGGCCTCGTTGACCAATACCACACCGCCCCGTCGCAGCTTCGGCGCGACCGGCGCCCAGAACTTGTCGTGCATCGCGATCGCCGACCACGCCCGCGAGACGAGTGGCGGGGTCCGGATCGGCCCGTCGCCGACGACCACGGTGCCATCGGTGTTCATCCCTCGCATCGCCCCGCCGTATACGCCGAAGAGCAGCACGTGCCGGCCCTCGAGCGCGGCTCCCCGCGCGATGACCTGAGCAGCCAGCTGGACGCCCTGACCACCCATGCCGGTGAGCAACAGCTCGCGTTCCATCGTCAGCTGATCCCCGCGAGCGCGAAGTCGACGACGTGGGCGACGTCGGCCTTCGACGGCGTCACCCGCCGCAGCAGTGCGTCGTTCATCGTGCCCATCGTGAGGTGGTAGACGGCGTCGGTGTCACGCTCGGGATCGCCGCCCGCAGCCGTCACCGCGGCACGAAGCGGGGCGACGACCGCCTCGCGTGACCGCGCCATCTCCTCGGGGAAGCGATCGGCGAGACGAGCGCTCGCCAGAGCGAACGGTCGGGTGTTCTCGGCGGCGTCGCGATTACGGGCCTGCTCGAGCACGCCCTCGATCCACGCCCGCACCCGTGCCGCGCCCGGCTCGACGCCCGTGAGCCGGTGCTCGAGGTAGCCGACGAGCTGCTGCTGTCCGTCGTCGAGGATGGCGAGGAGGAGCTCGTCCTTGCCGCGGAAGTGGCGGTAGAAGGTCTGGTTCGACAGTCCCGCCTCGCGCACGACGTCGGCCACGCGGGGATCGAGCCCGCCGGTGCGGCGCAGTACCGCGTAGCCGGCGTCCACCAGCCGTCGCACCTCCTCGGTGTAGGCCCGGTGGCGGTCGGCCAGGGCACGGGAGACCGCCCGGTCCGCTACCGCACCGACTGCCGGAACGACATTCTGCATTCTCAGAATTATATTCCGAGGCGGGACGGCTGACCAGCCCGGGTCGGGCGCCGCTCGACGTGCCTGCCGGCCAACGCGTCGAGCGTGACCGCCGCGAGCGCGACGATCGATACCTCGGCCGGTGCGCGGAAGCGCACGTTTCCGTAGAAGAGCGCGGCCACGAGCGTGACGACGACGACCGGTGCGAGGAAAGGCAGCACAGGCACACCGCGGCGTCGCAGCGTCCACAGCCCCGCCCCGGCGAGCACCATCAGGGCCCAGTACATCGCCCATCCGACATGCGAGACCCAGAGTGGTCGTGCTTCGCCGTGGCTGATCACCGGGTCCTGGAACGGGCGGAACGCGCTCCACACTCGGCCGACTCGCGCCGCGACGACGACGGGCAGCCGCCCGAGGTGGTCCTCGATGTAGTCGAAGGCCAGGTCACGCTTGTGGACACCGTCGACGGAGTGCTCATCCACTCGGGCCGAGGTCCCTGGCGCGCAGAAGCCGTACCACGACCCGAGCCGCGGCCCCGAGTAGGTCTCGTCGCAGTTGGCTCCGAGGAGCACGCCGCCGTCACCGTGCGACAGGAGCACGGGCTCCTCGAAGCGGACCAGGTTGTAGCTGACCCAGGGTGCGACGGGGACGGCGGCGGCGACCAGGGCCACACCGGTAAGCCGGACCCGTCGCGCGCCACGAAGATCCCGAGCCATGAGTACGGGCACGACGAGCAACGGCACGAGCAGCGCAAGCTCGCTCCGGCTCAACATGGCCACTGCGCACGACACCCCGAGGCCGACGGCATTGGACCCGGTCGGTGATCGGAGCACCCGGTAGGTGAACAGCACAGCCGCGGCCGTGCCGAGCGTGGCGAACGTCTCGGACATGAGCAGTCCGTCATTCGCAAAGAGGTTCGGGTAGGCGGCCGCGACCACGGCAGCGATCAGCCCGGCTCGCGGTCCGGCGACCTCCCGTGCCACGAGCCCCACGAGCACGACCACGCCGGCGCCCGCGAGCGCGACCGTCAGCCGCATCGCGAGCTCACTGTCGCCCGTCAGGCCCGCTGCCGGTGCGAGCGCAACCGCGGTCAGGGGCGGATGCTCGGCGCTGTGGAGATCCGGCGTGCCGAACACCGCAGGCGACTCGAAGCCTTCACCATCGGCGAGCAGCACCGCGGCATCGCGGTAGTAGAGCTCGTCGGGCGACGCGATCCTGTCGTGCGTCTCCACGACGACGTACACGACTCGAGCCACGAAAGCGACGCCGGCAACGAGAAGGAGCGCCGCGACGAAGCGCCGAATGATCCAGCTCCCGCCGCTCCTTTCGACGCTCTCGTCACAACCGGGGTGTGGCGCGTCCATCGATGTCGCGGCGATGGCAGTCCTGACGCGGGAAAGGCGGGGGACCAGACCCACGGCGCCCCACCTCCCGCCGTGCGCACCGGGGGAACCGCCACCTGGACCGTCGGGGTTACGGCCTGGAGAAGAGAAATCTCAGGCGGAGTCAGTCGCCGGACAAGCGCTCCACCAGGAGCGTCCGCTGTACTTGGCCGGTGGCGGGTGTGCGGGGGAGCGCGTCCACGACGGCGACCCGCCGCGGCTGCTTGAAGCGGGCAAGCCGGCCGTCGCAGTGGGAGCGCAACGCTTCCACGTCGACGGTGCCGGTGGCGGCTTCCGTCGTCAGCACCACGACCGCGCACACGAGCTCGCCCCATTCCGGATCTGGGAGGCCGACGACCGCGACCTCGGCGACGCCAGGATGGTCGGCGAGCGCGTCCTCGACCTCACTCGGTGCGACCGTCTCCCCACCGGTGCGGATCACGTCGCGCGCCCGCCCGACGATCGACAGGTACCCCTCGTCGTCGAGCACGCCCAGATCGCCCGTGTGGTACCAGCCGTCGCGCAGCGCGGCGACGGTCTCGTCCGGCTGCTCGAAGTAGCCGTCCATCAGGAGCTCGCTCCGCAGGCACACCTCGCCGTCGTCGGCGATGCGTACGTCGACGCCCGGCTGCGGGAGCCCCACGCTGCCCGGCTTGCGCGCCAGGTCGTGGTGGGCGAGCACCGCGCCCGGGCCGGCCTCCGTCGAGCCGTAGAAGATGCGGGTGACCGTGTGCGGGAGCGCGTCCCGGACCGCCGCCACCAGCTCGGGGGGCGTGGCCGATGTGCCGGTGTCGGCTTCGCGTAACGACGACAGGTCGTGCCCGGAGACACCCTGCTCGAGGATCCGCGCCCACACCGCCGGGATCAGATAAAGGCGTGACGCGCGCCGCCGCTCGACAGTGCCGAGCAACGTTGACGCGTCCGCTGTGGTCACCAGGTGCAACGGTGCCCGCGCCTGCCAGGCGTTCATCGCCATCGACCATCCGGCCATGTGGAACAGCGGGAACATGCACACGGCGCCCGCGTCACCGACATCGGCCGCAAGCGCGGGGAAGCTGCGCAGGCACGTCACCCGGTGCGACAGCACCACACCCTTCGGTCGGCCGGTGCTCCCACTGGTGAAGAAGATGACGTGCGGATCGCGCTCCCCCAGGCCTTTCGCCTCGACGAGGGCGGCGTCGAGCCGGTCGGCCGCCCCGAACAGCTCGGAGTGGGTGACGCAGCGCTCGCCCAGTGCGGGGCGATCGTCGTCGACGACCACGAGGCGGGGCCGTGCGTATCCGGCGACCTCCGCCGCCTCGGCCGCGCTCAGCCGGCCGTTCACCGGCGCGAACACCGCGCCGAGCTTGGCGAGGCCGGCGAAGATCGGCATCACCACCAGGCTGGTGTCGCCCCACCACGCCACCCGATCACCGTGCCCGACCCCCATGGCGGCAAGTGCGCCCGCCACCTGATCAGACCGCGAGTCGAGCTCGGCGAACCTCAGGTGCTCCTCACCGAGCGTGGCCGCCAGCCGTGCCGGCGTCGCCCGCGCCGCCCGCCGGATCACGTCGCCGACGAGGAGCGCCACGACGCGGCATCATGACGGACATGTCAGGAATCGGCCAGTCCACCGCGCCCACGGCAGGCGTCCTCGCCCAGGCGCAGGTCCGTCCCGAGCAGATCGCCCTTCGCCTCGGCGACGAGTGTCGCACCTACGCCGCGCTCTCCGACCGGGCCCGCCGCGCCGCCCACGCGCTCCACGGTCTCGGCGTCCGCCGGGGTGATCGCGTGGCGATCATGGCTCCGAACTCGCTCGAGTTCTTCGAGGCGGTCCACGCCGCCGGCCGGCTCGGCGCCGTCGTGGTGCCGGTGAACATCCACTTCAAGGCGGACGAAGCCGGTTGGGTGGTGCGCGATTCGGGTGCGACCGCGGTCGTCGCCGCCGACCACCTCCAACCCGCGCTCGCCGACGTGCCCGCGGTTCCCCGGCTTGTTGTCAGCGACGGCTACGAGGAAGCCCTCGCGGCCGCGCCGACGACCGGCGAGGTCGATCCGCCCGATGACGTCGGCGACGGCTGGCCCACGGTGATGGCCTACACCTCCGGTACGACCGGGCGCCCCAAAGGCGTCGCCATCGGCGACGACGACTTCCGCCGGCGCGCCGCCGGCGTCGCCGCGTCGGGGGAGCGGTGGGGCCTGGGCCCCGACGACGTGCACCTGCTGGTCGGGCCCTCGTACCACATGGGCCCGCTGTTCTGGGGCCAGATGCACCTGGCGTTCGGCGCGACCGTCGTCGTCATGCCGAAGTGGGACGCCCGTGAGGCGCTCGAGCTGATCGAGCGGCAGCGGATCACCAACACCCACATGGTCCCGGCCAACTTCACCCGCATCCTCGAACTATCTGAAGACGAACGGAACGCGCGCGACCTGTCGTCGCTCAAGATCGTCGTGCACGCGGCCGCGCCGTGCCCGGTGCCGCTCAAGCGCGCGTTCATGCACTTCGTCGGCGCCGACAAGGTGTGGGAGTACTACGGCGCGTCCGAGGGCGGGGGAACCGTGATCACACCCCAGGAGTGGCTCGAGCACCCCGGGAGCGTCGGCAAGCCGTTCCCCGGGAACGAGTTCGCCATCCTCGACGACGACGGCAACGAGCTCGGGCCGGGCGCAGTCGGCACGGTCTACGCCAAGCCGGCGATGTCGTCGTTCCGCTACCACAACGACGACGAGAAGACCGCTGGTGCGCACCGCGGTGAGTGGTTCACCGTCGGCGACGCCGGCTACCTCGACGACGACGGCTACCTCTATCTCACCGACCGCAAGAGCGACATGGTGATCTCCGGCGGGGTGAACATCTATCCCCGCGAGGTCGAGGACGTGCTCCATCGTCATCCCGAGATCGTCGACTGTGCCGTGCTCGGGCTACCGGACGACCAGTGGGGCGAGGTGCTGTACGCGGTCGTCCAGCGCACCGGCGGCTCGACCCTCGACGAGGACGGCGTGGTCGCCTGGGTGCGCGACCACCTCGCCGACTACAAGCGCCCCCGCGTGGTGGAGTTCGTCGACGAGCTCCCACGCGACCCCAACGGCAAGGTGCGCAAGCCCAAGCTGCGGGAGGCCTGGCTCGCGCGCACCACCGGGTAGAGACTGGACACGCGCAAGAGAAGAGGAGGCGGACGATGCCCAAGTACCTTGTCCAGACGGCGTACACGGCCGAGTCGTGGGGGACCATGACCGGCCATCCCCAAGACCGGAACGAGCTGGTGCGGCCCGCGATCGAGAACGTCGGGGGCAAGCTCGAGAGCGGGTTCCTCTCGTTCGGTGAGTACGACATCGTTGCCGTGGTCGACTTCCCCGACAACGTGAGCGCCGCCGCGTTCTCGATCTCGGTCGCGGCGACGGGCGCCGTGAAGGCGTTCAAGACCACACCGCTCATGACCATGGACGAGGCGGTCGCCGCGATGCAGAAGGCCGGTGACAGCACGTACGCACCGCCGAGTTGAGGAGGGCAACGAACAGGTGACGAACATCTTCCACGAGGACGACGCCGACCCGGATGCCGTGGCCGGGTCGACGGTCGCGGTCGTCGGCTACGGCAACCAGGGCAGGTCGTGGGCGCTGAACCTGCGCGACTCGGGCCTCGACACCCAGGTCTGCGTGCGCGCCGACGCCAGCCGCGAGCAGGCCGAGGCCGACGGGTTCAGCACGCTCGTGCTCGATGCCGCCGGTGACGCCGACGTCGTGTGTGTGCTGATCCCCGACGACATGATCCCGTCGCTCCCGCTCGCGCCGTCCTCGCGCGCGCTCACGGTCGTGGCGAGCGGCTACACGCTCGCGTTCGAGCGTTTCGATCCCGACGGCGACGTCGGCATGATCGCACCGCGCATGCTCGGTCCCGAGGTGCGGCGCTGCTACGAGGAGGGCGTCGGCTTCATCACCGCCGTCGGCGTGCACCACGACGTCAGCGGGCGGGCGCAGGCGCGCCTCCTCGCGCTCGCGCGTGCCGTGGGTGGGTTGCGCCAGGGCGCGATCGAGATGACGCCCCGCCAGGAGGCCGTGCTCGACCTCGCAGTCGAGCAGGCGCTCTCGCCCGCGCTCACCCACGTGAACAACGCGTTCGTGCAGGTGCTGCTCGAGCAGGGCGTGCCCCTCGAGGCGATCGTCACCGAGCTCATCCTCTCGGGGGAGGTCGAGCGCACCTACGGGCTCCTGCGCAAGGAGGGGTACGCGGCGCAGATGGAGTACCACTCGCCGACGAGCCAGTACGGCCAGCTGTCGCGGCGGGGGGCCTACGACGGCCTCGACATCCTCACCACGATGCGGCGCCTGGTCGACGACATCGACTCGGGTCGCTTCGCCGACGAGTGGGACGCGGAGCGCGACGACGGCCACCAGCGTCTCGCGGCCCTCAAAGCCGAGCACGCCGGCCCGGCCGTGCGGGAGTTCGAGGCCGACCTGCGCCGCCAGCTCGGGGAGGGCGCCGCCCGGGCCTGATCGCCCGACCCACCGAGCAAGCGACGCTGCATCCCATATTTCCCGGGCCAGCGTCACTTGCTCGGCCGCCGCCCTCCCAGTTTGTCAACTGACAAGTCTTGTTGATAAGGTGTCGGTCATGAAGACGGCCGAGGAGCTCACCTCCCTCTTTCGCGACCAGGGCCTGCGGGTCACCCCCCAGCGCCAGGCGATTTTCCGGATGCTGCACGGTAACGACGGGCATCCGACGGTGGAGTCGCTCTACGACTCCGCCCGATCCGAGATGCCCACGATCTCGCTCAAGACC
>JBOGFJ010000198.1:0-5900 GCA_050743385.1 Acidimicrobiia bacterium | reverse complement strand
TCGTGCAGCTGGGCCCCGCGCGGGCGGCGCGGGCGCGCCGGCCGGGGCCCGACGATCTCGACGCGGTCGACGAGTCGCAGGTGCGCTGCTTCGACGCCGACGCCGAGCAGGCGATGATCGCCGAGATCGAGGCGGCCGCCGCGGCCGGCGACTCGCTCGGCGGCGTCGTGGAGGTACTGGGGTACGGCGTGCCCACCGGCCTGGGCTCGCACGTGCACTGGGACCGCCGCATCGACGGCCTGCTCGCGCAGGGGCTCATGAGCATCCAGGCGATGAAAGCGGTCGAGATCGGCGAGGGCATCGACGTCGCCGGCCGGCGCGGGAGCGCCGCTCACGACGAGATCCTCTGGGACGACGACGCCGGCGGCTACGAGCGCGGTTCCGACCGCGCCGGCGGGATCGAGGGCGGCATGACGACGGGCGGGCTGCTGGCGGCCCGCGCCACGATGAAGCCGTTGTCGACGTTGAACCGCCCGGTGCTGCGCACTGTCGACGTCGAGACCAAAGCGGAGACGGTCTCGTTCAAGGAGCGCACCGACGTCACCGCGGTGCCGGCGTCGGGCGTGGTCGCCGAGACGATGGTCGCGCTCGTGCTCGCGGGCGAGGCGCTCCGCAAGTTCGGCGGCGACTCGCTTGTCGAGCTCGCCCGTAACCATGAGGCGTACGTGAAGTCGCTGACGTGAGTGGGGAGCATCTCGTCCTCGTCGGGCTCATGGGGGCGGGCAAGACGTCGGTCGGGGAGGTGTGCGCCGCGCGCCTCGATCGTCCGTTCGTCGATACCGACGACCTCGTCGAGACCGCCGCCGGCATGACCATCGCCGACGTGTTCGCCTACTACGGCGAAGCTCGGTTCCGGGCATTGGAACGGGAGGCCGTCACCGACGCCTGCGCGTCCCCAGTGCCGGCCGTCATCGCGTGTGGTGGCGGTGCCGTCGTCCACGCCGACAACCGGCGCCACTTGCGGTCGGCCGGCCTCGTCGTCTGGCTGCAGGCGACACCGGAGACCCTGGCCGACCGGGTCGGACGCGGACAGGCGCGTGCCGAGCGGCCACTGCTCGCCGGTGGCCCGGCTCCGACGCTGGAGCGCCTTGCGCACGTTCGCGCCGACGCCTACGCCGCGGTTGCCGAGGTGCACATCGACACCACGAGCCGCAGCGTGAGCGAGGTGGCAGACGCGGTGTTGGAGGTCTACCGGTCGTGAAGGCCATCCGGGTCGATCTCGAGGCGGGCGGTTACGACGTCGTCGTGAGCGTCGGTGCGCTCGCCCAGGCCGGCGAACTGCTCGCGGATCGCCGTCGGTGCGCCATCGTCACCCAGGCCGACATCGCCGAGCATCACGCCGCTCTGCTGCACCGAGTGCTGCCCACAGCCGAGGTGTTCCTGGTCGACGACGGCGAGGAGGCGAAGTCGCTCGCCACGGTCGAGAGCCTGTGCCGGCGTTTTTCCGCCTGGGGGCTGCTCCGGGCCGATGCCGTGGTGGCCCTCGGCGGTGGCGTCGTGGGCGACGTCGCCGGGTTCGCGGCCGCGACCTACCACCGCGGGATCGACGTGCTGCAGGCGCCGACGACGCTGCTGGCGATGGTCGATTCGGCGATCGGGGGCAAGACCGGCGTCAATCTCCCCGAGGGGAAGAATCTCGTCGGCGCGTTCCACCAGCCCGTAGCGGTTCTCGCCGACGTCTCCACGCTCGCGACGCTGCCGGAGCCCGACTACCGGGCCGGCTTCGGCGAGGTGGCCAAATACGCGCTGATGGGGGACGAGGTGCTGGCCGGGCTCCTCCGGAGGCGCACCGCCGACCTGCTCGCACGCGAGCCGGATGTGGTCACCGACGTGGTGGCGCGCTGCGCGGGCCACAAGGCCGAGGTCGTCGCCGCCGATCCCGAGGAGCGCACCGGCCTACGGGCCACCCTCAACTACGGCCATACGCTCGCCCACGCGATCGAGGCCGTGGGCCATTACTCGGTGTCGCACGGGGAGGCGGTCGCGATCGGTCTGGTGTTCGCGGGCGAGCTCGCCCGGGCGCTCGAGCGGATCGACCGCGAGCAGGCCGACGCCCACCGCGCGCTCGTCGAGTCGCTCGGCCTTCCGACGTCGGTGCCCGCCGGCGCCGACGCCGCCGAGCTCGTCGAAGTGATGCGCCGCGACAAGAAGGCTCGCGGGGGTCTGACATTCGTGCTGCGCGGCGGCAAGGGCATCGAGACCGTCACCGACCCGCCCGCGGCTGCGCTCGAGAACGCGCTGCGGGCGGTTGGCGTGGAAGGCTCGGTTTGATGTCGGTGATCCTCCTGCTCTCCGGGCCCAACTTGAATCTGCTCGGCGAGCGCGAGCCCGAGGTCTACGGGAGCGACACGCTCGACGACCTCGTCGCCGACGCCCGGGCGACGGCGGCGGAGCATGGCCACGAGGTCGAGCACCTGCAGTCGAACCACGAGGGCGCGATCGTCGACGCCATCCAGGCTGCACGGGGCCGATGTGCCGCCCTGGTGATCAACCCCGGAGCGTTCACGCACTACTCGTACGCGATCGCCGACGCGCTCGCGAGCTTCGACGGCGTGACGGTCGAGCTGCACATCTCGAACCCGTCGTCGCGGGAGGCGTGGCGGCGTACCTCGGTCGTCGCTCCCTACGTCACCGGCACCGTCGCCGGCTTCGGCCGCCACGGCTACCGGCTCGCGCTCGAGGCCGTCGTGCACCAGCTCGAGGCGAAGTCGTGAGCGCGCCGGCGTTGCCGACCGTCGACACGGCCGCGCGGGCGGCGCGGCTCCGGGAGTGCCTCACCGACGTGGGGGTCGACGCCCTGCTCGTCACCCGGCTCCCCAACATCCGCTACCTCACCGGCTTCACCGGTTCGGCGGCGTACCTCCTCGTCCGGCTCGACGAGCTCGTGTTCGTGACCGACGGTCGCTACGGCGAACAAGCCGCCGAGCAGCTCGCGGCCGCCGGCGTCGATGCCCGGGTGGAGATCCGGCCCCACCAGGCCGATCAGCGCACGGCGCTGTCGACCGCGGCGGCGGGGATCGCGCGGCTCGCGCTCGAGGCCCACGGCGTCACCTGGGCGCAGCAGCGGGCGTTCGCAGGGGAGTGGTTCCCCGACGCCGAGCTCGTCGCCACCGAGCATCTCGTCGAGGGCCTGCGGCGCGTGAAGGAGCCGGGCGAGGTGGCGCGGATCGGGGCCGCGTGCGCGATCGCCGACGAGGCACTGGCAGCGGTCAGCTCGATGTTCGCCGACGGCCCTACCGAGCGCGACGTGGCGCTCGCCCTCGAGCTCGAGATGCGCCGCCGGGGCGCGAGCGGCGTGAGCTTCGATCCGATCGTGGCGTCGGGCCCCAACGGCGCCAAGCCCCATGCGCGGCCGTCCGACCGGGCGCTCCGGCCACGCGAGCTCGTGGTGCTCGACTTCGGCTGCGTCGTCGACGGGTACTGCTCCGACATGACCCGAACGATGAGCGTGGGCGACCCCGGTCCGGACGCCCGGCGCGTCTACGAGGTGGTGCTGGCCAGCCAGCAGGCCGGCCGCGACGTCGTGCGCTCGGGGGTCGACTGCGCCGCGGTCGACCGCGCGTGTCGGGAGGTGATCGAAGCCGCGGGTTGGGGCGACGCGTTCGTGCACGGCACCGGCCATGGTGTCGGCCTCGAGATCCACGAGGCGCCGAGGGTGGCCGCGACGGCCCGTGATACGTTGGGCGCCGGCGACGTGGTGACGGTGGAACCCGGCGTCTACCTCCCCGGCGTGGGCGGCGTGCGCATCGAAGACACCGTCGTCGTCACCGACGAGGGCGCCGACGCCCTCACCGCCTTCCCGAAGGAACTCCTGCTCTCGTGAGTGTGTCCACCAACGACCTCAAGAACGGCATGGCCCTGCGCCTCCCCGAAGGGCTGGTGACCGTGGTCGAGTTCCAGCACGTGAAGCCGGGCAAGGGTGGGGCGTTCGTGCGCACGAAGCTCAAGAACTTCCGGAGCGGCGCCGTCGTGGAGAAGACCTTCCGGGCCGACGAGAAGGTGCGTCTCGCCGTCATCGACAAGCGCGAGATGCAGTACCTCTACCGCGAGGGCAGCGACTACGTCTTCATGGACACCGAGACCTACGAGCAGGTCCACGTCGTCCCGAACGACCTCGGCGACTCGGTGCGGTACCTCAAGGAAGGTGACACCGCCATCCTGCCCACGTATGAAGACGAGGTCGTCGGTGTCGAGCTCCCCGCGGCGGTCGAGCTGTCGGTGACCGACACCGAGCCGGGCGTCCAGGGCGATCGGGTGTCGGGCGCGCGCAAGCCCGCCACACTGGAGACCGGACTGACCCTGCAGGTGCCGCTCTTCGTCGAACCGGGCGAGCGGATCAAGGTCGACACCCGCACCGGGGAGTACCTCGCGCGCGCCTGACGCGCGGCCAGAGCGATGTCGACACGACGCGAGGCCCGGGAGCGAGCTCTCAGCCTCTGCTACGAGCTCGACGTCCGCGGGCTCCCGGTCGACACCGTGCTGGCGGAGCTGCCCTCACCGCCGGAGGAGTACGCGGTGGCGCTGGTGCGGGGGGTCGACGAGCACCGCGACGACGTCGACGCCGTGCTGCGCAAGTACTCCGAGCACTGGGCGCTCGAGCGCATGCCGCTGGTCGACCGGGCGATCTTGCGCATCGGTTGCTACGAGCTGGGCTGGGAGCCCGAGCTGCCGACGGGCGTGGTCATCAGCGAGGCAGTGGAGCTCGCCAAGCAGTATTCGACGAAAGACTCGGGACGGTTCGTCAACGGCATGCTCGGCCGCATTGCCGAAGACCTGAGGGCGCCCGAGTCGACACCATGAGCCGGCGCCGCGGCCCGGGACGTGCCTCGACCGCGCCGGTCGAGGTCGAACCCACGGAGGTCGAGCCGCTCGAGACGGTCGGTGAGCCCGAGGAGGAGGAGGCGGTCGGCACCGACCGGCCCTGGCTCGTGATCGTGTGGAACGACCCCGTCAACCTGATGTCGTACGTCGTCTACGTGTTCCAGAAGCTGTTCGGGTACTCGCGCAAGAAGGCCACCCGGCTGATGATGCAGGTGCACCAGGAGGGGAAGGCGGTCGTGTCGGACGGCACGCGCGAGAAGGCCGAGGCCGACGTCGCTCGCCTCCATGCCCATGGCCTGTGGGCGACCATGGAACACCCGTCGTGACCCGGCGGTTCCGGCGGCGGGGCGAGGGACTGCTCGTGAGCCTGACGGAGGCCGAGGCCGAGCTCCTGCGGAACGTCCCCGACGAGTTGCGCCCGGTGCTCGAGGCGGGCCGCGACCCCGACGACCCGGTCCGCGAGCGTCTGTTCCCGCGCGCCTACCTCGATCCGACGGAAGACCACGCCGAGGAGGAGTGGCAGGAGCTCGTGCATCCCGAACTGATCCGCGAGCGCCTGCGGGCGCTCGAGCGGCTCACCGAGACGCTCGAGCGCGCGACGACGCGCAAGGGCCGGCTGGAGATCGAGATCGACGCCGACGAGGCCCAGGCCTGGCTGGGCGCGATCAACGACGCCCGCCTCGCGCTCGGCACCCGCCTCGGCGTCACCGAAGACCTCGACCAGATGGAGCTGTCCTCCGACCATCCCGATGCCGCCGCCCATGCCGTGTACGGCTGGCTCACCTGGGTGCAGGGCGACCTGGTCGAGACCCTGCTCGGCTGACCCGTCGAGATTCCGTCGACGCCTTCAGGACGAGACAGGCCGGTCGTCGGGTTCCCAGCTGATCTCGACGACGTACCCGTCCGGATCGCGCACCTTCGTCGACACGGAGTCCGCCTCGTCGGCCCATTCCGTCTCGTCGATGCCGAGCTCCTGCAGCCGCCGCCGCGGAGGTGGTCGAGCCGCATCAGAGCCCGACCGGGTCGTAGCCGACGAAGTCGAAGAGGCGTACCCCCGGCTGGAGCGGTGCGGGCGGGGT
>JBOGFJ010000197.1:0-15387 GCA_050743385.1 Acidimicrobiia bacterium | reverse complement strand
CGATCCGCGACCCCTGGGCGCGCAGGTCGTGGGCGAGACTCTCGGTGAGCGCGAGGGCGGCGAACTTGCTCACCACATAGGGAGCCGAATACGCCACGGTGAGCATGCCGGCGAGTGACGACGTGTCAACGACGTGACCGTCGTCGCCGCCCGCGATCATGCGGGGCACGAACGAGCGAATACCATGCAGCATCCCCCAGAAGTTCACGCCCATGACCCATTCCCAGTCGGCGAGGGTGCGTTGCCACGTGATCCCACCCTGGAAGACGCCGGCGTTGTTGCACAGGAGATGAACCGCGCCGAAGCGCTCGAACGTCTCGCCGGCGAGGCTCTCGACCGCGGCCGCGTCCGACACGTCCACGCGCACCGCGAGCACGTCGGTGCCCCCGGTGCTGAGCTCCGCAGCGGTCTCCTCGAGCGCCTCGGCCTCGATGTCGGCGACCACCACGTGCATCCCCTCGGCGACGGCCCGTCGGGCGAGACCGCGCCCGATCCCGCTGCCCGCTCCCGTGATGACCGCCACCCTGCCCTCGAAGCTGTCCACGGCTAACCCCCCATGCCGATGCGGAACCCGTCCTGGATCGGCGTGCGCACCTCGTAGAACGACGTCAGCGCGTCATCGACGCCGGCCGGTGTCCAGCGGTCGTCGGTCTCGAAGCGCCGGTCGACACCAGGGCCGGCGAGCACGTCGATCTTGCGGCCCCACACGACGAACACCTGCCCCGACACCTTGGCCGCCGCCGGGGATGCGAGGTAGGCGACGAGCGGCGACACGTTCTCGGGCGCGAACACGTCGAGATCCCCTTCGGACGCGTCGAAGCCGGGCAGCTGCTCGGTCATCCGGGTGAGCGCACGGGGCGCGATGGCGTTCGCGGTGACGCCGTAGCGCGCGACGGCCTGCGCCGTCGCCAGCGTCAACTGGATGATGCCGCCCTTGGCGGCGGCGTAGTTCGGCTGGCCGGGGCTCCCGGCCAGACCGGCCTCGGACGCGGTGTTGACGATCCGCCCGTACACGGGCGCGTCGTCCGCCTTCGACCGGTCGCGCCAGTAAGCGGTGGCGTGACGGGTGGGGCAGAAATGCCCTTTCAGGTGCACTCGGATGACATCGTCGAACTCTGCCTCACTCATCTTGAAGATCATCCGGTCGCGCAGGAATCCGGCGTTGTTGACGAGGATGTCGAGGCGACCGAAGTGCTCGACCGCCGTGCGCACGAGGTCGTCGGCGTCGTCCCAACTGGCCACGTCGCCGTAGTGCGCGATCGCATTCCCACCGGCGGCGGCGATCTCCTCCACGACGGCGTCGGCCGCGCTCTGCTCCTGCTCGCCATGGAGCGTCCGGCCGAGGTCGTTGACCACGACGTTCGCGCCCACGCGCGCGAGCTCGAGCGCCTCCGCCCGACCGAGCCCCCGGCCCGCGCCGGTGACGATCGCGACCTTGCCGTCCATGGCTTCGACCACGCTCTCCGCACTCCTCGGGAAAACTGGAATAGGTTCTAGTACGTGCCGAACGCCCCGGTCGCCTTCGTGAGCGGCGCCAGCCGCGGGATCGGCAAGCAGAGCGCGATCGCGCTGGCCCGCGCCGGCCTCGACGTCGTGATCACCGCCCGCACCGTACGGGAGGGCGAGGGTGTCGACGACTCCGACAACGCGGGCCGGAGCCTCCCGGGCAGCCTCGAGACGACTGCGGCCGCCATCGACGCGACGGGGCGGCGGGCGCTGCCACTGACGATGGACCTCCACGACCGTGCGACTCTCGGCGTGGCGGTGGAGCGCACCCTCGCGGAGTGGGGCCGCATCGACGTGCTCGTGAACAACGCCGTCGACACCGGGCCGGGCAGCATGGCGCTCTTCGACGACACGTCCGTCGAGGTGATCGAGGCCAAGCTCGACGCCAACGTCGTCTCGCAGATCGTGCTCATCAAGGCGGTGCTGCCCGGGATGCTCGAGCGCGGTGACGGCATAGTCGTCAACATCACCTCGGCCGTTGCCATCACCGACCCGCCCGCACCCGCGGGTGAGGGAGGGTGGGGTTCGGCGTACGCGATGTCGAAGGGCGCGTTCCACCGGCTCGCCGCCATTCTCGCCGTCGAGTACCGGGATCGCGGGTTGCGCTTCTTCAACGTGGAGCCCGGCTTCGTCGTCACCGAGCGCATGGAGGTGAACGCCGAGCGGCTCGGCCTCGACGGCGTCTATCCGGGCGCACCGCCGACGGTGCCCGCAGCGGTGGTGGCGTGGCTCGCGACCGAACCGGAGGCCAAGGAGCTCAACGGTCAGACGATCTCGGCGCAGAAGTTCGCACGCCAGCGTGGGCTGCACGACGACTGGCGGCCGGCCAAGAAGACGATGGGAGCCTGACATGCGCACCGACGACCTCCTGCTGGTGAGCGTCGACGACCACGTCGTCGAGCCCGCCGGCATGTTCGACCGCCATCTCCCGGAGCGCTGGCGCGAGCGCGGTCCGCGCATCGTGGCCTCGCCCAACGGCGCCGACGTGTGGGTGTGGGGCGACCAGATGGGAGCCAACTTCGGCCTCAACGCGGTCGCGGGCCGCCCGCCCGAGGAGTACGGCATGAACCCGATGTCGTTCGCCGAGATGCGCGACGGCTGCTACGACATCCACGCCCGCGTCCGCGACATGAACGTGAACGGCATCCTCGGGTCGATGTGCTTCCCGTCGTTCCCGGGCTTCGCCGGCCGGATGTTCCACTCGGCCGGAGCCGCGGGTGACGACAGCGCGCTCCCTGTGCTCCAGGCGTACAACGACTGGCACGTCGACGAGTGGTGCGGCACCTACACCGGCCGGTTCATCCCCTTGGCCGTCGTACCGGTCTGGGACCAGGACGCGATGGTCGCGGAGGTGCGGCGGATGGCGGCGAAGGGCTGTCACGCGTTCACGTTCTCGGAGAACCCGGAGAAGACGGGCTTTCCGAGCCTGCACAACGAGTGGTGGGACCCGTTCTGGTCCGCCTGCGCCGACGAGGGAACGATCGTGTGCTTCCACATCGGCTCGTCGTCGGAGATCCCGATCACATCGAAGGAGTCGCCGGTCGACGTCACGCTCACGCTCATGCCCGTGAACATCGTGCAGGTCGCGGCCGACCTCATCTGGTCCGGCTTCCTGCGCCGGTACCCGTTGCAGGTCTCGCTCTCCGAGGGCGGCATCGGCTGGGTGCCCTACTTCCTCGAACGCGTCGACCGCACCTACCGCCAGCAACACCGCTGGACGGGCCAAGACTTCGGCGGGCAATTGCCCAGCGACGTGTTTCGCGAGCGTGTCGTGACCTGCTTCGTCCAGGACAGGGTCGGTGTGGAGCTCCGCCACCAGGTCGGCCTCGACACCATCACCTGGGAGGTCGACTACCCGCACTCCGACTCGACGTGGCCGCACTCCCCCGAAGCGTTCCAGGAGCAGCTCGCGGGCGTGCCCGACGACGAGGTGGCGGCGATCGGCTACGAGAACGCGCTGCGTCACTTCCGCTTCGACCCGTTCGCGCACCGGACTCGCGAAGCGTGCACCGTCGCGGCGTTGCGAGCGGAGGCGGCCGACGTCGACACGACCCTGAGGGCGATGGCGCGGCCCCAGCCCCGACGGGAGCGCCCGGTGCTGATCTCCGACACCGTCATGGGACGGACGTAGGGCGAAATGACCGATCGACGAGGCTCTGCGTCAACTGGCCACGGAAACGTGAAAAGGCCACCCGGGTGATCAGGGTCGGACTAGTACGCGATGACTATGAAGGGCTATTCCCCCGCGCATCGCACTAGTGGATGCTGCTCCTCGGAAGTCAGAGGGCAGCAGCCGCCACCCGGCGGTTCCAGGAGACGCTGGGAGGCGGTCTTCCATGAGAGTCAAGTCTGTATTTGTCGCGCTCGCCGTGATGGCGGGCATGGTCGGCCTCGCCGGGAGCCCGGCGAGCGCGGATCACGCAGGCACGACCGTCCTGGTGGACGGTGCGGACGCCACGTCGGACGTCGGCGGGTGTGGGAGCGCGGCGAACCCGTGCAACACCATCCAGGCCGGGGTCGACCATGCAAATGCCGGTGACACGCTGGTCGTCGCCGCCGGCACCTACCCCGAGAACGTCGTCCTGAACAAGCAGTTGACACTCGACGGTGCACAGGTGGGTGTCGACGCTCGGGGGCGTGTGGCGAGCGAGTCGATCATCGCACCCGCAGCCGGCCGAGGAATCGAGTTGAGGACCGGTTCCGCCGGCTCGACGATCGACGGCTTCAGCTTCGCGTCCGGAGGGCTCGGAGGGCGGGGCATCGAGTCGACGAGCGGCCCGATCAACGGTCTGTCGATCCTCAACAGCCTGTTCACGGTGGGCGGCGGCGGCAGCGCAATCTTCCTGAACGACAACGGGACCGACATCACCGTCGACCAGAACTCGATGAACGGCGCCGGAGTGAGCGGCACGCTCATGCACCTCGACCAGGACAACTTCGACGGCTTCTGGTTCACCAACAATGACGTGCTGAGCGCCAACGGCACCGGCCTCTTCTCGGACGGGAACCGCAACGTCGGAGTGAGCGGCGCACGGAGCCCCGACATGAGCGGGAACCGCTTCGACGGCAACGTGACCGGGGCCAACCTCGGCCGGAAGTCGTGGGAGTTCGCCTCGATCGACAGCAACACGTTCAGCAACAACGCCTTTCCTGGTCTCCAGGGCGGCCCGGCGGACTCCACCATCACGTCCAACACGCTCGATTCCAACGGCCGGGGTGGCCTCGAGCTGACCGGCTTCGGCGGGGCTGCGGACGCCACCCGCGGCGCCCAGCGAAACACGATCGAGTTCAACGTCTTCACCGGAAACGGAGAGGCGATCTTCTACAGCTCGGGCCAGGCGGCGGGAACCATCTCCACGAACGTTGCGCACAACAACAACATCGCGGGGAACACGTCCGGCGTGAGCTACGCGGGCGCGGAGACGATCGATGTCGAGTGCAACTGGTGGGGTGACAGCTCCGGCCCATCCGGTGATGGCCCCGGCAGCGGCGATTCGGCGAATGCGCCCGGTACCGGCGCCTTCGACTTCGAGCCGTGGCTGACGGCACCGGCGCCCGGCGGCGCCTGCAACGGCCCGTTGCCGATCCCGACCTCGCAAGACGACTGCAAGAAGAACGGCTGGATGACCCGCACCGACGACACGGGTCGCCCGTTCAAGAACCAGGGCGACTGCGTCAGCTACGTCGCGACCGGCGGCCAGAACAAGGCCGACGGCTGATTCTCGGATCACTCGGAGCTGAGGGGGCCCCGCTTCGGCGGGGCCCTCCTCATGCCGTCGACGTGCGAGATCCCCGCGATCGCAGCCCGTCCACGGGCGCCGGACTGGAACGGGTTCTAGAATCCCGCGCCGCCGACCGAGGGGGAGATCGTGGGATACGACCGGGCCGAGATCGAGGACGCGTTCCGCCGCTTCCAGGACACCGCGGCGCGCTGCGCCCAGAGCGGTGACTGGGCGGAGTGGGCCGACTGCTTCACCGACGACGCCGAGTACTACGAGCATCACTACGGCCGCATGCACGGGCGGGCGGCGATCCTCGAGTGGATCAACGACACCATGGCGCAGCCGATCAACAACGAGATGCGGGCGTTCCCGATCGACTGGTACGTGATCGACGACGACCGCGGCTGGGTCATCTGCTCGGTCCGCAACGTGATGGACGACCCCGGCGACGGCAGCGCTCACGAGGAGTCGAACTGGACCAAGCTCCACTACGCCGGCGACGGGCGGTTCAGCTACGAGGAAGATGTCTACAACCCCAACGAGTTCGGCGAGATGATCAAGGGCTGGCTGGCGGCCAAGAAGGCCGCCGGCGGGGCTCCGGTGCAAAATTGAAACCTGTTGCAATTTTGCCCGAGCGTCGCTAGCGTCGAGCCCACCAGCGCGCGGCAGCACCGTGCGGACGAGCGCCCCCGAAGGGGCGCCGCCGGGTATCCCGGCGGCGAGCGAGGGAGCCTAGAGCGATGGAATTCGGGATCTTCAACAGCCTCTACACGCCGTACCAGGCGCTCGACGGACGGGACTTCGCCGACGTGCAGCACGAGCGGCTGATGAACGAGGTCGCGTGGACGGTCGGGGCCGACAAGGCCGGCTTCAAGTACACGTGGGCGACCGAGCACCACTTCCTCACGCAGTACTCCCACCTGTCGGCGAACGAGATCTTCCTGCCCTACGTCGCCGCCCGTACCGAGCGCATCCACCTCGGCACCGGGATCTTCAACATCACGCCGCCGGTCAACCACCCCGCGCGCGTCGCCGAGCGCGTCGCCATGCTCGACCACCTGAGCGAGGGCCGCTTCGAGTTCGGTGTGGGCCGCGGGTCGTCGAGCACCGAGCAGAAGGGCTTCGGGATCCACGACCCCGAGCTCACCAAGGAGATGGCCGACGAGACGCTCTCGCAGTTCAAGTACATGTGGCGCGAGGGCCTCTATCGCTACGACGGCAAGTTCTTCTCGATGCCACCGCGCAATGTGCTTCCCAAGCCGTACAGCGACCCGCACCCGCCGATCTGGGTCGCAGCGGGCAACCCGAGCACGTTCGAGAAGGCCGCACGACTCGGCATCGGCGTGCTGTGCTTCACGACCGGCTCTCCAGAGATGCTCGGCAAGCTGATCGAGATCTACAAGAACACGATCGACAAGGCCGAGCCCGTCGGCGAATACGTCAACAACAACGTGATGGTCACGAGCCAGATGCTCTGCCTCGAAGACGGCCAGAAGGCGCGGGACCTCGCGTGCAACATCACGAGCGGCTACCAGAACAGCCTCGTCTTCCATTACCTCGACACCTTCCCGAAGCCGCCCGGGATCCCCGACTGGCCCGCGCTCATCCCCGAGCCGACACCCACCGAGATGGAGGAGCGCATCGGCGCCGGGCTCGTCTGCGTGGGAACTCCGGAAGAGGTGACACGCTCGGTGAAGGAATACGCCGACATCGGCGCCGACCAGCTCGTCTTCGGGCAGCTCTCCACGACCAGGCCGATCGACGTCGCGCTCGAGTCGGTGGAGACCTTCGGGAAGCACGTGCTGCCGGAGTACGACAAGGACCCGGTGCACAGCACACAGCGCCAGCGCGAGGAGTACCTGGCCAAGCACGGGCCGACGAAGCGCACGCTCGCCGACGTCCTCGACAAGGTGCCCGAGTAGGGCCGGGAATGGGCGAGCTCGACGGGCGCGTCGCGCTCGTCACCGGCGCGAGCCGCGGTATCGGCGCTGCCATTGCCCAGCGGCTCGCGTGCGAGGGTGCCGCGGTAGCCGTGACCGCCCGTACGCTCGACGAGCCCTCGACGCTGCCGGGCACCCTGGCCGAGACCGTTGCCGCGATCGACGCCGTCGGCGCCAAGGGGGTCGCGATCGCGGCCAACCTCGCCGACGCCGACGACCGCGCCCGCATCGTCCCCGAGGTCGAGGCCGCGCTCGGGCCCGTCGACGTGCTCGTCAACAACGCCGCCGCCGCGTTCTACCTCCCCACCGGCGACTTCCCGTTGAAGCGCCGGCGGCTGCTGTTCGAGGTCAACGTGCACGCACCGATCGATCTCGCGCAGGCGGTGCTGTCGGGCATGCGGGCCCGCGGGAGGGGTTGGATCGTCAACCTCTCGAGCGCGACCTCGCGGGTGCAGCAAGGACCCGCGTTCGACGCCGGCATCGCGCTCGGCGCCACCACCACGGGCTACGGCGCGAGCAAGGCGGCCATCGAGCGCTTCACCGCCGGCCTGGCGGCCGAGGTCCAGGCCGACGGGGTGGCGGTGAACTCGCTCGCGCCCGTCGCCGCGGTCCGCACACCGGGAGCGGAAGCCCACATCGGCGAGGTGCTCGATGCGCGTCCCGACATCGTCGAGCCGGTGGAGCTCATCGCCGAGGCCGCGTTCGTGCTCGCCACTTGCGACCCCGCCGCGCTCACCGGCCGCATCACCTACTCACGACCGCTCCTCGAGGAACTGGGGCGCGAGGCCCGCGCCCTCGACGGCACAAGGATGGCGCCATGAAGGACCAGCAGATCCTCGTCACCGGCCCGACGGGCCAAGTCGCCCAGCCGCTTGCGATCACCCTCGCCGGCGACAACGAGGTGTGGGGGGTGGCCCGCTTCCGCGACGCCGCCGCACGCGAGCGCCTCGAGGCCGCGGACGTGCGGTGCGTGCCCGTCGACCTCGCCGCCGGCGAATACGACGGTCTGCCCGACCGCGTCGACTACGTGCTCAACTTCGCCGTCGCCCACGGCGGCCCCGACGACTTCGACCGTGATCTCGCCGCCAACGCGGAGGCGACCGGGCTCCTGATGCAGCGCTTCGCCGACGCGCAGGCGTTCCTGCACTGCTCGTCGACCGGCGTGTACGAGCCTGCCGGCCACCAGCGGCTGAAGGAGACCGACCCACTCGGCGACAACCACCGCGTGATGATGCCGACGTACAGCGTGTGCAAGATCGCGGCCGAGGCAGTCGCCCGCACGGCCGCGCGCCAGCTCCACCTGCCCACGACGATCGCCCGCCTCAACGTCCCCTACGGCGACAACGGCGGGTGGCCCTCGTTCCACCTCGAGATGATGCTGGCGGGACAGCCGGTGCCGGTGCATCCCGACGCGCCCAGCCTCTACAACCCCATTCACGACGACGACATCGCCGCCCAGGTCCCACGCCTGCTCGAGCTCGCGAGCGTGCCGGCGACGATCGTCAACTGGGCGGGACGCGACCAGGCCAGCATCGAGGAGTGGTGCGCCTACCTCGGCGACCTCACCGGGCTCGAGCCCGCGCTCGTGACGACCGACCAGACCATCAGCAGCGTGACCACCGACAACACGCGCATGCACGAGCTGATCGGCGAGACGACGGTGTCGTGGCGGGACGGGTTCCGGCGCATGGTGGCCGCCCGACATCCCGAGCTGCTGAAGGGCGAGCACGCCGCCCCCTGATCTCAGAACCGGCCACCCGATACCGCGCCCCAGCGCGGCTTTGGGCGGCCAGAACGTCAGGTCTGCGACAGGCCGAGGTAGGCGGCGTCGAGCTGCTCGCCGATCTCTCTCGGTGAGCCGACGTAGTCGATGCGGCCGTTGAGCATGATGGCGGCGACCTCGGCGACATCGAGCACCTCGTGGGCGAACTGCTCCACGATCAGGATCGACACGCTCTCGGCGGAGATGCGCGCCACGACCTCGTAGAGGTCCTCGACGATCAGGGGCGCGAGACCCATCGAGAGCTCGTCGAGGAGCAGTACCTTCGGATCGACGGCCATGGCGCGGGCCATCGACAGCATCTGCTGCTCACCACCTGAGAGCGTGCCCGCCACCTGCTTGTTGCGCTCCTGCAACCTCGGGAAGCGCGCGAACGCGCGCTCGAGGACGTCGCGGAACGACGTGCCCGTGTAGGTCGCCATCCGCAGGTTCTCCGTGACCGTCAGGTTCGGGAAGATGCCGCGGCCTTCGGGCACGAGGCACACGCCCGTGCGGGCGAGGCGGTCGGCCGTGACCCCGTTGACCTTCTTCCCCGCGAACCAGACCTCCCCGCCGGTGGGTGGGAGCTGACCGCTCGCCACCCGCAACGTCGTCGACTTCCCCGCGCCATTCGGGCCGAGCAGGGCATAGACCTGCCCGGGCATGACGGCGAGATCGACGCCGTCGAGCACGTTGATGCTGCCGTAGGCCGCCGTCACCCCCCGCAGGGCCAGCGCCGCGCTCGCCGGTTCGGGCTGCTCCCCGTTCGCCGGTCGACCGTGCTGCTCGCCCATGACCGCGGTGAGCGCAGTCGGCTGAGCGTCGGGGATGACGACCTCCGCGGCGGGGGCGACCGGCTCCGAGACCCCCGTGCCCTGGTCGTCGTCCGCACCGAGGTACGCGTTGCGCACCGCGGGGTCCGCCTGGACGTCGGCGGGAGCGCCGACCGCGATCACGCGCCCGAAATCGAGAACGTGGATGTGGGCGCACGTGCTCATGACGAAGCTCATGTCGTGCTCCACGAGCAGCACACCCAGGCCGTCGCCGGCGAGCTCCCGCAGGAGGCGCCCGAGGGTGGCCGTCTCCATCTCGTTGAGGCCCGACGACGGCTCGTCGAGCAACAGCACCCGGGGCCGGGAGGCGAGCGCGCGCGCCAGCTCGACGAGTCGGGCCATGCCCGTGGGCAGCTGATCGACGCGCTCGTCGGCGACGTCGCGCAGTCCGACACGGGCGATGATCTCGGCGATGCCGAGGTCGAGGCTGCTCCCGCGCTCGTGCGACCACCCCCGGCGCATCTCCGCGGCCACGAGCACGTTCTCGCGCGTCGAGAGCGTCCCGAAGGTCTCGAGACGCTGGAACGTGCGCCCGATCCCGAGCCGCGCCCGCCGGTGGGGCTTTGCCGCGCTGATGTCCTTGCCGTCGAGCAGGACGCGTCCCGCCTGGGGCGGCTGGAGGCCGGTGACGACGTTGAACAGGGTGGTCTTGCCGGCGCCGTTGGGGCCGATGAGGCCGGTCACGTGGCCGGTGTCGACATCGAGGGTGACGTCGTCGAGCGCGTGGAGGCCGCCGAACCGAACCGACACGTCGACGGCTTCGAGCAGGGTCATGTCGGCGACTTCTCGGCCGGGGCCTCCGCCTCGGACGCCGGGCCGTCGGCGGACGGGGCCGTGGGGACGGCACGTGCCGTTTCCTGCCCGTCCCCGGCCATCGGCCTGGTGGCGGCGCGGGCGGCCTCCTTCTTCCGGCGCTGCTCGCGCACGTCGTGGCCCACCTGGGGGATGACGCCGTCGGGCTGGCGCCCGATGCCGATGCCGGCGAGGCCGGCGCCGACGCCGCGGTTGAGCGTCGCGAACAGGTTGAACTTCCCGACGCCGATGTTGATCGTGACGTTCGGAAACGCTCGCAGCAACCACGTGAACGACTGCAGGGCGATCCCACCGAACAGTGCACCGCTCACCACCGCGACGCCCCCCACGACCAGCAGCAGTAGGTAGGGCAGACCGAGGAGCATCTCGAAGTTGCTCCGTTGGGCTGCACCCTGCTGCACCGCCAACAGCGCGCCGGCCAACCCCGCGATGGCGGCCGAGATGCCGAAGACCGCCAGTTTCGTGGCGAGCAGGTTCACACCGAGCGTCGCGCACGCCGCCGGGCTGTCGCGCATGGCGATGAGCCGGCGACCGAAGCTGCTACGCCGGAGGCATACCACCGCGAAGCCGACGATGCAGAAGAGCGCCACCGCGAGCAACAGGAACCCGGCGTCGCGCGCGAACTCGATACCGAAGATCTCGAACCGCTGCCCGAACTCGTGGCCGAACAGCGACACGGGCGGCGCCTCACGCCCCGAGTTCCCGAACACTTCGGGCTGGTTGAAGAACAGGAACGGGACCATGAGCGCGAACGCCATGGAGGCCAGCGCGAGGTACAGGCCCTGGAGCCGGAGCGCCGGCAGCGCCATCAGCAGCCCGACGGGGACGGCCGTCGCCGCCGCCGCCACCAGCCCCCAGGGGCTGCCGGGGTCGTACAGCTCGAGGTGGAACAAGCGTCCGCCTGCGGTCGAGAACTCGGCGTAAGCCCAGGCGCCGATCCCGACGAAGGTGATCTGCGCGAACGAGATCTGGCCTGCCCAACCCGTGAGCGGAACGAGCGACAGCATCGCCATCGAGGTGACGATCGCCAGGCTCGCACGGCGGAGGTCGGTGCGGTCGAGGAGGGCGGCGACGACCACCGCCACCGTGAACAGCACACAGAACCCGAACAGCGCCCGCCTCAGGCTCGGTACTCGGGGCGTGATGGCGCTACTGAGCCGCCGCCCTTCGAGGCGGGCCTGGGGCAGGAAGAGCAGCGCCAGGAACAGGATGATCGCGGGGATGGCGACGCGGGCACTGGCGAAGCGGGTGCCGAGGTCGAGGAAATTGCGCTGGAACGACAGTGCGAGCCCGATGATGAGGCCGCCGACGAGCGTCATCGGCAGGCTGCGCAGCCGCCCGATGATGGCGGCGGCGAACGCCTCCACGATGAACAGCGTCAGCTCCTGGGTGCCGAGCCGGCCGAACTCCTCGGCGAGGAAGATGCCGGCGATCGCGGCCATGGAGGAGCCGAGCGCCCAGGAGAACATCGCCACCCGAGCCGGGCGGGCGCCGTTGAGCGCGGCGAGGTCGCGGTTGTCGACCACCGCCCGCATCGAGACCCCGAGGCGCGTGCGGTAGAGGAGAATCCGCAGGCAGATCGCGATGAGGATGCCCACGACGATCGTCGTCACGCGGAAGTACGGGACGAACGTCTTGCCGATGGTGAAGCCCTCGCTGCCGAAGAAGGTGCCGATGGTGCGGGTCTCGTTGGCGGGCCAGATCGTGCCGGCGAGCCCGATGAGCGCCAGCATCAGACCGATGGTCACAACGAGCTGGGCCACGAGCGCGGCGTTGGCGAGGCGTCGCATGAGCACTCGCTCGATCGCCGCGCCCAGGAGCGGCGCGGCCACGAGCACCGTGAGGAACAACGCCACCGGCGTCGGGAGGTTGTGGTTGACCTTCAGCTCCCAGTAGATGAACGTCAGGAACATCCCGATCGCACCCTGGGCGAAGTTGAAGATCCCCGACGTGGTGTAGGTGACGACCAGACCCGACGCGGCGACGGCGTAGATCGAGCCGAGCGTGACGCCGACGACGAGGAAGACGATGATCTTGTTGGAATCGATCGTCTGGTTCGGCGCCCAGAACTGGACGATGACGAAGACGAGGAACGCGGCGACGGCGCACGATGCGAGCAGCTGACCCCCGCTCACCCGCTTGGTCACTCGTTCGAGGACGACGGCCACGCGATCGTTCCTCCTCCGTGGGCCTGCTCTGCGGGATTCTTCTCTGCCCGACGCCCCCGTGCGAGTCAGGGCGACCTGGGACTCAGAAGGGGAGGCGGGCGGCCGGAGCCGCCCGCCCGTACCTTCCGACAGTCGCGGATCGCGGCGCTACTCGTCGATGAGATCCATCTCGAGTTCCACGACGTTGCTCTTCTTGCAGTTGAACTTGCCCTTCTTCTTGGGGAAGACCCGCTCGAACTCCCCGTCCTGCACCTGGACCAATGTGAAGCACGCGGTCGGCTCGCGCTCGCCGACGTTGGTCCTGCCCATCATGCCGCCCGCAGTGAAGGCGTTGACGTTGGGGGCCTCCTCGATCACCGCC
Organism: Acidimicrobiia bacterium; assembly: GCA_050743385.1. Classification (GTDB taxonomy): domain Bacteria; phylum Actinomycetota; class Acidimicrobiia; order IMCC26256; family JACDBD01; genus JACDBD01. The sequence continues at coordinate 2,285 of JBOGFJ010000197.1, read as the reverse complement.
GCCCGCGTGACGGCGTTGTTGCCGCCCTCGTCGACGATGTTCTGCACCACCTCGCTGAAGAACAGGCCGGCGGAGAAGCCCTGGACGGAGAACCCGTCGGGCTCGTCGACGTACTCGACGAAGTCGGCGAGCATTTCGCTCTTCCCCGTCTCGGCGTTCTCGCCGATGAACGGCAGGAAAGGCATGTAGACGTACTGGTCCTCGACATCCGAGCCGCCGTCCTCGATGAGGCCGCCGTCGTAGCACTGGAGCGAGCAGTCCCACACCTCGACGCTGGTGACGCTCTGGAGCGTCGCCTCCTTGCGCAGCTTCACCGTGCTCGTGTAATCGAGCCCGCTCTTGGCGTAGGTCAGGTTCTGCTGGGCGATGGCGGCCGCGATCGGGGTGTATTCACTCTGCGGAGCGAGGGCGGAGACGTCCTGCTCGTAGGCCATCGCGATGCCCTGCTCGCCCTGGGCGGTGAAGATCGGCACCTGGGCGTTCTTCGCCGACTGGCTCTCGGCCGGCGACGGGTAGAGGAACGCACCCTCGAGCTCACCGTGCTGCCTCACGTAGTACTGGGTCGGCCCGGTGGTCACCCGATAGGTCTGCTCGGGATCGTCGCGCGTGTCGCACTGCAACGACGCGGGGTTGATCGCCCACGACACCGGTGAGCACTGGTGGTTGACCTCGGTGACCACTACCGGGAAGTCGGGCAGGCCCACCGCCTGGCCGGCCTGGTCGGTGCACTCGGTGAGGTCGTCGAAGTTGGTGAGGAACAGCACCGACGTGCCGATCAGGGCGAAGCTGCTCTCACAGGCCTCGATGAAGGCGTTGCGGGCCTCCTCGCCGCTGAGACGGGAGTCGACGAAGTTGACGCTGATGTCGCGCCCGGCGAGGCCGCCGTTGTCGTTCATGAAGTCGGCCCAGCCCTCCACACCGTCGACGACGCCCTGGAACAGGCCCTCGGCGCCGGGCACGTCGACCGCGGCCACGACCGTGATCGTGATGGTGTCGGCGGTGATGCCCTTGTCGGTGGCCTCGAGCGGCTCGTCCTCCTGAGCCCCGGCAGCGGTCACCGACAGGCCCGCCGCCGCCAGCGCCGCCACGGCTACCAGCGCGATCCAACGCCCTCGTCTCACGGGTTCCCCCTCTGGCCCCCGCCCGGTCCGGTGCCCCGATCGGGTCGGGGCACCGTGGCCTCCCGGACTAGTCCGGGCATTCTGTCCAGAATCGAAACAGGTTTCAAGAGCGGGGGGTGGTCGCTACGATCGCCCCGGCCCGCGAGATCCGGCGGGCAACGGGGGACGGCACGATGGAGGAGCTCGAGGAGGTCGCGACCGGGCTGCGGTTCCCGGAGGGGCCGGTGGCGATGCCGGACGGCAGTGTCGTGCTGGTCGAGATCGAGCGGGGCACGCTCAGCCGGGTCGGCGCCCGCGGAGGACCGGTCGACGTGGTGGCGGAGCTCGGCGGTGGACCCAACGGCGCTGCGGTCGGGCCCGACGGCGCGATCTACGTCTGCAACAACGGCGGGTTCGTGTGGACCGAGCTCCCGGGGTTGCTCGTCCCCCTCGACCTCGAGACCGGCAGCAGCGAGCCCGACGGCTTCGAGGGCGGCTGGATCGAGCGGGTCGACCTCGCCTCCGGAAAGTCGGACGTGCTCTACACCGAGTGCGACGGCCACCGGTTCCGGAGCCCCAACGACATCGTCTTCGACGCCGATGGCGGGTTCTGGTTCACCGACCTCGGCAAGATGCGGGCTCGCGAGGTCGATCGGGGCGGGCTCTACTACGCCCTCCCGGACGGATCGTCGGTCGTGGAGGCCGTATACCGGCTGCAGGGCGCGAACGGGGTGGGACTCTCCCCCGCCGGTGACCGGGTGTACGTGGCCGAGAGCTTCACCGGGCGGCTGTGGGCGTGGGACCTCGACGGGCCCGGGCAGGTCCGCGACCCGCGCGGCGCCTGCCTCCTCGCGACGACGGGGCACTTCGATTCCCTCGCGGTCGAGGCCGACGGCACCGTCGTGGTCGCCGCCATCGGCGACGGGTTGTGCTGCTACCGCCCCGACGGCGCCCACGAGTACGTGCCGATGCCCGACCCGATGACTACCAACGTCTGCTTCGGCGGCGACGGCCTCAGTACCGCCTACGTGACGCTGTCTGCCGGCGGCCGTCTCGTCTCGATGCCCTGGCCCCGCCCGGGGCTGAAGCTCAACTTCCCATGAGCACGATTGCCGAGCTCATCCGGGCCCGGGCCGGCGACGACAACACCGCGCTGCGCTTCGAGGACGACCGCTGGAGCTACCG
>JBOGFJ010000196.1:0-4433 GCA_050743385.1 Acidimicrobiia bacterium | reverse complement strand
GAGCGCCTCGAAGCGCGCGAGCCCCAGACTCGAGGCCTGAGGGTCCGGATTCCGGACCCGTGGGCCTCGAGTCGGGCTCAGGAGCGCTTCGCCTTCAGCGCCGACCGCACCCGTTGGGTGAGCGCCTCGAGGTCGTAGGCGCCGTGGTGGCGGCGCCCGTTGACGAAGAAGGTCGGTGTCCCGGTGACGCCGGTCTCGTCGGCCTCCTCCACGTCGTTGGCGATCCGGGGCGCGTACTTGCGGGTGCGCAGGGCCTTCGTGAACCGCTCCATGTCGAGGCCGAGCTGCTCGGCGTACGCGTTGAGGCTGCGGACGTCGAGTGCATCCTGGTGCTCGAACAGCAGGTCGTGCATCTCCCAGAACTTCCCCTGGGCACCGGCGGCCTCGGCGGCCTCGGCGGCGAGCTGGGCGTGCCCGTGCACCTCGCTGAGCGGGAGATGCCGGAAGACGTAGCGCAGCTCGTTGCCGAACGTCGCCACGAGGTCGCGGACGACGGGCTCGGTCTGGCCGCAGTACGGGCACTCGAAGTCGGCGTACTCGATGAGCGTGACCGGCGCGTCGTCGGGCCCGCGGATGTGGTCGTCGGTGGGGTCGGGCTCGTCCAGGTCGATCAGGGGCGCGGCCGTGTCGCCCTGCAGCGCCGCGCGCAGGCGGCGGGGCAGACGTGCGAGGGCGCGGAAGGCGATCCAGCTCAGCGCGGCGGCGACGAGCGAGGCGCCGAGGATGCCGATCTTGGCCTCCTCCAGCTGCTCGCCGTCGAAGGAGATCTCGGCGATGAAGAGCGAGACCGTGAAGCCGATCCCCGCCACCGTGGCCACGCCGACCAGCGACGTCCATGGCACGGTGAGCGGGAGGTTCCCGAGCCGGCGCCGGGTGGCGAGCCAGCTGGCGCCGGTGATGCCGACCAGCTTCCCGACCACGAGTCCGAAGACGATCCCGAGCGTGATCGGTGAGGAGACGGCGCGCCCGAGCACGCCATCGCCGAGGTCGACGCCGGCGTTGGCGAGCGCGAACAAGGGGACGACCACGAAGCTCGTCACCGGGTGGAAGAGGGTCTGGAGGCGCTCGTTCGGCGAGATCGCCTCGGTGACACCCCGCACGGCCGAGCGCGCGTACTCCGGTGTCGGTTGCTCTCGGAACGACCGCCACCGCGACGACGCCCGCTCCAGGCCCTCGCGAGACGGCGGATAGGCCGTCGCGACCAGCCCGACGGCGATCCCGGTGATGGTGGCGTGCACGCCCGACTCGAACATCGCGACCCACATGCAGACGCCCGCGATCGCATACGGAAGCCCGTGGTGCACACCGCCGGCACGGAGCGCGAGCACGACTCCGAAGAGGCCCACGGCGACGAGGAGCGCGCTGATCGAGAGGTCCTCGCTGTAGGCGAAGGCGATGATGAGCAGGGCGCCCACGTCGTCGACGATGACGAGCGTCAGCAGGAAGATGCGCGTGCGGAGCGACGTGCCGCCGCCCACGAGCGCCAGGATCCCCAGCGCGAAGGCGGTGTCGGTCGCGACCACGATGCCCCAGCCCTCGGCGGCCGAGCCGCCGCCGTTGAAGGCGAGGTAGATGAGCGCGGGCAGCGCCATCCCACCGATCCCGGCGATGACCGGGATCCCGACGCGCCGGCGGTCGCGCATCTCGCCCATGTCGAACTCGCGCCTGATCTCGAGACCGATGACCAAGAAGAAGAAGGTCATGAGGCCGTCGTTGATCCAGTGGCGCAGGTCCTGGGAGAGCGCGGCATCTCCGACCCGGATCGAGATCTCGGTCGACCACAGGTCTTCGTAGGACGAGCTCCACGGTGAGTTGGCCCAGACGAGCGCCGTGAGCGTGGCCGCGAGCAGGATGAGGGCGCTGCCGACCTCGGTGGAGAGGAAGAGCCGGGTGGGCGTCGTGAGGCTGCGCACCCGGGTGGTGCGCTCGTCGCCCCCGCCCGTCCCCACGGAGGGGTCGCCCGTGGTCACGATCCCTCCCCGCGCGCAGCCGAACCGCGAATGCGCCTCAGGTCACATTGCTTCCGTGTCGAGATGCGAATAGGTCACTCCCTAACGTGGTTGCTACACCTCAACGCATCAGCAGCCGAAAGGTTCCCCCATGCGAAGTCTCGCCCGCACGGCCTATCGGCGCCGCCGCTCGGTACTGGTCGGCTGGCTCGTGCTGCTCGTGGCCGTCTTCGCCCTGAGCCAGAGCGCCGGCGGCGTCTTCAAGAACGAGTTCGCGCTCTCCGGTTCGGAGAGCTCGGAGGCGTTCGACCTGCTGGAGGAGCACGGCTTCGCCGACCGGGCCGGCTTCAGCGGCCAGATCGTCTTCGAGGCCGAGCAGGGCGTCGACGACCCGGCGGTGCGGGACGCGATGGAGGGTCTGTTCGCCGAAGTCGAGGAGACCGTTCCCGACGTCGATGTCGTCAGTCCCTACGAGCCCGTCGGCAACCAGCAGGTCTCCGAGAACGGACAGATCGCGTACGCCGAGGTGAACCTCGCCGACCGCCCCGACGCCGAGTTCAGCGAGGCCGCCGACGACATCCAGGCCGCCGGCGCCGACGTCGACGTCGAGGGGCTCGAGGTGGCCTATGGCGGCGACCTCTTCATCTCCGAGGAGGTGCCCGCGAGCGAGGCGATCGCGTTGGTGTTCGCGATCGCCATCCTGCTGATCGCGTTCGGCTCCGTGCTCGCGGCCGGCCTGCCGATCATGACGGCGCTGTTCGGCATCGGCACCGGCATCGCGTTCGTGCAGCTCGCCGCCAACGGCCTCGCCATGCCCGACTTCACCAACCAGGCGGTGGCGATGATCGGGATCGGTGTCGGGATCGACTACGCGCTGCTGATCGTGACCCGGTACCGCCAGGCGCTCCACGACGGTCGCGAGCCGGAGAACGCCGTGGTACTCGCGCTCGACACCGCCGGCCGCTCCGTCCTCTTCGCCGGTACCACCGTCGTGATCGCCGTGCTCGGCATGCTCCTCATCGACGTGCCCGCCGTGCGAGGCCTCGCGATCGGGATCGCGCTGGGTGTCTTCATGACGATGCTCGCCGCTCTCACACTGCTCCCGGCGGTGCTCGGGTTCGTCGGTCACAACATCGACAAGCTCGGCCTCCCCAACCGCAAGCGCGCCGAGGGCGACGTGGAGGGGACGTTCTGGCAGCGGTGGAGCCAACTGATCCAGCGTCGCCCGTGGCCGTTCGCGATCGCTGGTCTTACGATCCTGCTCGTGCTGGCCATACCTGTCCTGTCGATGCGCCTGGCGTTCGCCGACGCCGGCAACCGGCCCACCTCCGACACCACCCGCGTCGCCTACGACATGATCTCCGAAGGCTTCGGTCCGGGTTTCAACGGCCCGTTGCTTCTCGCAGCCGAGATGCCCACCGGCGAGGCGGATCTCGCCACCCTCGAAGGGCTGACAGCCGAGCTGAACGAGACGCCCGGCATCGCGTTCGCGACGCCGCCGCAGCCCAACGAGGCCGGCGACGCCGCCATCATCCAGGTCTTCCCGACGACCTCACCGCAGTCGGAGGAGACGGCGACTCTCGTCGGCACGCTGCGCGACGACGTGGTGCCGGCCGCGACCGGAGGATCCGACGTCGAGGTGCTGGTCGGCGGGCTCACCGCCGGCGCGGTCGACTACTCCGACTACACCGCGGAGCAGCTGCCGGTCTTCATCGGCGCAGTGCTCGTACTCTCGTTCCTGCTGCTCATGGTCGTGTTCCGCAGCCTGCTGGTGCCGCTGAAGGCCGTGATCATGAACCTGCTCTCGATCGGCGCTGCCTATGGCGCGATCGTGGCCGTGTTCCAGTGGGGCTGGCTCAAGGACCTGCTCGGCGTGTCGAAGGCGGGGCCGGTCGAGGCGTGGGCGCCGATGATGCTGTTCGCGATCGTGTTCGGCCTGTCGATGGACTACGAGGTGTTCCTGCTCTCGCGGATGCGAGAGGAGTACGACCGGCACGGCAACAACGCGGTCGCGGTCGCCGACGGGCTCGCAGTCACGGCGCGAGTCATCACCGCCGCGGCCGCGATCATGGTGTTCGTGTTCGGGGCGTTCATCCTCGGCAGCGACCGCGCGATCAAGCTCTTCGGGTTCGGCTTGGCGTTCGCGGTACTCCTGGACGCGACCGTTGTCCGGCTCGTGCTCGTGCCGGCGACGATGGAGCTCCTCGGCGACCGGAACTGGTGGATCCCACGCTGGCTCGACCGGATCCTGCCCGTCGTGCACGTCGAGCCCGCGAAGGACCTCGACGACGAGCTACGCGAGCTCGAGCAGCCGGAGCGGCAGCCAGCCGGGGCGCCCTGAGCCCAGGCGCAGCGACAGGTTCACCGTGTCACGTCCGTGGGAACGCTACGGCCGTGCCCACCGCCACGCGCGTCCTCGTGCCTGAACCCGTCCCCGATCTCGACGCCGCCATCGACGCCGGCTGGGGCGAAGGGCTGGACGCG
>JBOGFJ010000195.1:0-2713 GCA_050743385.1 Acidimicrobiia bacterium | reverse complement strand
TCCGGGAGAACTTCGCCAGCGTGACCCACTTCGTGCGGGGAGTCCTCCCGCTGTTCCCGCCCCCGCCGCGCGGCGGCTCGATCGTCAACCTCACGTCGATCGAGGCCCACCGTGCTGCCCCCGGATTCGGCATCTACTCGGCGATGAAGGCAGCCGTCGCCAGCCTCACCAAGACGTTGGCGCTCGAGCTCGGCGATCGCGTGATCCGGGTGAATTGCATCGCGCCCGACGTCATCCCGACGCCGGGTATCGGTGGCGACATCGACGTCACCACGCCGCTGTCGCGTCAGGGTCACGTCGACGACGTGGCGGCGGCGGCCGTCTTCCTCGCCGGCGACCTCGCGCGTTTCGTCACCGGCACCACGCTCCATGTCGACGGTGGCAACGTCGCCGCCGGCGGCTGGCACCGCCTCGACGACGGGAGCTTCGGCACGTGAAGTTCGGCATCGCGCTCGGACGGTTGAACCCGGCGTTCTTCGTGGAGGCGACGCTGGCGGCCGAGCGCCTGGGTTTCGAATCGGTGTGGCTCCCCGAGCACCTCGTGCTCACGACCGCGATGAGCCGCTCACCGCATCCCGGGGAGGCAACTCCTCCAGTGCCGCCGACGGTCCCGATCTTCGACGCGTTCGCCTACCTCGCCTACCTCGCCGGCCGCACCGAACGCATCCGGCTCGGCACGCACGTCTACAACCTCGGCCTGCGCCACCCGTTCGTCGCTGCGCGCGGAGTCCAGACGGTCGACATCGTCTCCGCCGGACGCCTCGAGTTCGGCATCGGCGCGAGCTGGCTCGAGGAGGAGTGGACCGCGGCCGGGCTCGACTTCCACACGCGGGGCCGACGCGTCGACGAGGCGCTCGACGTGTGCAAGCGACTCTGGACCGAGCCCGACGTCGCGCACGACGGCGAGTTCTTCCACTTCGACGCGGTCGCGTTCGAGCCCAAGCCGGTGCAGCAGCCGTGGCCCCCCATTCTTGTCGGCGGCGAGAGCGACGCCGCACTCCGTCGCGCGGCGCGCGCCGCCGACGGATGGATCGGCATGGCGCACACGTTCGATTCGGCACCTGCCCGGATCGAGCGGCTCCGCTCCCTGCTCGGTGAGTACGGTCGCAGCGCCGACGCCGATCGCTTCCAGATCTGCCTGGGCGGCCCCGCCGACTCGCGCGACGACATCGCCCGGTGGGAGGAGCTCGGCGTCACCCGCCTCATCGTCTCGCCCTGGGCCCGCTCGAGGGAGGCCCTCGACGGCATGGGCCGCTTCGCGGAGCGCGCGCAGCTGGCTTAGTCGTTCAGCAGGGCGTCGGGATCGTCGGAGAAGTCGAGTATCGATCCCTTGTTGCGCACCGCGACCTCCATCACCCCGGGCTGCATCGTGTGGCAGATCCCCGCCATCATCGGGCCGAGCTCCGAGGCCTTGTCGTAGGCGTCGAGGTCCATGCCCCGTCCCATGCCGATCTCGCACGACCGTCGCAGCACGATCGCGGCCTCGGCGTCGTCGACCGGCAGGGTCGTATCCGCCCAGCGGAAGAACCCGCCCTGCCAGGGCGCTTCCGTGAATACCGGGGGGTGGGCGATGCCCCGCCCGACCAGCGTCCATTCGAGGACGAGCGCCCCGTCGCGCCAGAGACGCACCGCGGTCGGATCGCCCTCAGTGGCGCCGAACGGGACCTCGGCGTCGTATTGACGAGCCTCGAGGCCACGCGCCGCGTGCGCGACCGCCAGGCCCGCGAGGTCGAACATGTGCGTGCAGTTCGCGTGCGGATCCGCCTTCTCACCGACCGCAAGACAGCGGGGCGACAGGGCCATGCCCTCGAGCGCGCGCAGGGGCTCGGCTGCGCCGGGGCACGTGCTCCACGGCCACCGGACCGAGCGGCCCTCGACCCCGATCACACGCGTGCCGTCGTGGCGCAATGTCACCTCGAAGTGGTGGAAGTCGTCCTCGAGCGCAGCCTCCACGACACCCGCCTCGGTCGCGAGCAACCGGATGCGGCGCCGGTACGAACCCTCCCGGTACGGGGCGCCCACTACGCGTCGGCCGGGGGGTCGTCGCCGAGGAACACGATGGTGCGGGTCTGGAAGCGCCAGCGATCGGGCTCCCGCACCAACCGGTCGTGGTAACGCCCGGCGTTGCTGATCGTGTGACCGTCACCGTCCTTGCGCAGGTACAGGAAGTCGGTCCACGCCCGTGCCGTCGCGCCCACGGGATCGACCTCGATCACCGAGTTGTACGTCACGTGCTGACCGGGCGGCATCCCCGGCTGCTGCACGCCGATGTGATCGTGGATCTCGCCTCGGCCCGCACGCACCTGGCCGAACACCCGGAACTCGGCGTCGTCGACGAACAGTGCAGCGAAGTCGTCGGCGCGCCGGTCGTCGTACGCGTGGCAGTACTCGGCCAGCAGCCGCCGGATCGCGAGCTCCTCCGCAACCAGGTCGACCTCGGTCATGCGCTGCGGTTCCTTCCCCCGGGATATCCGCCGCCGCCGAAGCGGGCGTCGAGCGCGTCGTAGTCGACGGCCCAACCCTCGCGCGGCAGCTTCTCCACGAACTCGACCGTACGCGGCTTCTTGTACGACGCGATCCGCGACCGGCAGTGCTCGATGATGTCCTCCGCCGTCACCGACACGCCGTCGGCGGCAACGACCACCGCCTTCACGCTCTGGGTCCACTGTGGGTCGGGGACGCCGATGATGGCGCACTCGGCGACGGCGGGATG
>JBOGFJ010000194.1:0-3667 GCA_050743385.1 Acidimicrobiia bacterium | reverse complement strand
CGGTGGTGCCGGGGACGGGGCCCGGCGGCGCGGTCACCGGCGCCGACCTCGACCGCTACGTCGGTGGCGCCAACCGCAGTGCCGGAGGACGACCCGCCAGGGGCGAACGGGTGGCGGTTCGCGGCGTGAGGCGCGTCGTCGCCGAGCGAATGGCGGCGAGCCGTCGCATCATCCCGGACGCGTCGAGCTGGGTCGAGTGCGACGCCCACCGCCTCCTCGAGATGCGGTCGGCGATGCAGGATCGGCACCGTGAGGTGAAGATCACACCGCTCGCGCTGGTGATGCGAGCATGCGTCGTCGGCCTCCGCCAGTACCCGGCGCTCAACGCGCGGTATCACGACGACAGCCTGGAGATCGAGTACCTCGACGAGATCCACATGGGCTTCGCCGCCCAAACCGATCGAGGCCTGGTGGTGCCCGTGATCCGAGATGCACACGCCCGGACGACGTTGGAGCTCGCGATCGAGCTGCAACGGCTCGCCGACGCGGCGCGGTCGGGGTCGACCTCGCCGGCCGAGCTCTCGGGGTCGACGTTCACCGTCTCGAACTACGGTGCCTTCGGCGTCGACGGTGGAGTGGCGATCATCAACCATCCCGACGCCGCCATCCTGGGCCTCGGGAGGCTGGCCGAGCGCCCGTGGGTGGTCGACGGCGCGCTCACGATCCGGCCCGTCGTGGCTCTCTCGCTGTCGTTCGACCATCGCATCATGGACGGCGCCGACGCGGGCGGGTTCCTCCGCTTCGTCGCCGACTGCGTCGAGCAGCCGGCCTGCCTCCTGGCGGAGCTGTGAGCATCCGTCGCGCGTCAGGTGGCGGCGGCCGCGTCCGCAATCGCCTGGTCCTGCGTGTAGTGACCGCCGGCGATCCCGAAGCCACCGATCGGGCCGGCGTCACCCATGATCGGCAGGCCGCCGCCGAGGGCGATCACGTGCTCCGAGCCGGTGAACGCGGCGGCGATGAGGTCGTCCCCCTGGGCCATCTCCGCGACCGCCTGCGTCGGTGTCCCCATCGCGCTGGCCATGGTCGCTTTGCGGCGGGCGGCGTCGCTCATCACGAAGCTGACGCCGTCCATCCGCGCCATGGCCACGGGGTGGCCGCCCCGGTCGACGACCACGGCGGCGACGGGGAGGCCCTGGGCGTGCGCGGCCTCGACGGCCTTGCGGACGAGACCCTGGGCGGTGGCGAGATCGACGTCGGTCACGGCCTCCTCCTTTTCCGGCACGGGTGGCGACGCGGCCACGCCGGTGGACGGGTTGGATGTCCCCGAAAGGACGTCTTACAATATCGTCCGGCAAAGCGCCGGGTGAGCGAGGAGGCACGATGACCGTCACCGAGAGGCCGACATCGCGCCGCGGCCGGGGGTTCGAGCCCCAGGGCCCCGACGGTTACCACATCGGCTGGTACCCGGTGTGCCTCGCCGAAGAGCTCGAAGGCGGCCGGCTGGTCGGCAGCGACTTCCTGAGCGGTCGCGTCGTGGCGTTCCGCGGTCCCGACGGCGCGCCCGCGGTGATGAGCGCGTACTGCCGCCATCTGGGCGCCGACCTCGCGGCAGGAGAGCTGGTCGACGGGTGCGTGCGCTGCGCGTTTCACCACTGGAAGTACGCCAGCGACGGCGTGTGCATCGAGGTGTCGGTCGACGAGCCCGTCCCCGACGACGCGCGCCTCTACGTCTTCCCGGCGGCCGAACGTTTCGGCATCGTCTGGGCGTACAACGGCGCCGAGCCCACCGACGTCCCCTACTTCCATGGCCTCGACCCCGACGGCCTGTACTTCAAGGCCGGGTCGAGAGACGAGATGCGCGAGTACCCCGTCGAGCCATGGACATTGCTGACGAACTCGTGCGACATCCAACATCTGCGCGCGCTGCACGGGCTCGAGATCGACGTCGACGTCGACGCCATTGCTATGACCGATCACACGATCGACTACGACGCCCACATCGTCGACCCCAACCTCGGCGAGATGGAGCAGCACATCAAGGTCTTCGGCACGAACACGATCATGCTCACCGGCAAGATGGCAGGCACGGACATGCTCATGGGCTCGTCCGCGGTCATGCTGCCCGACGGGCGCTCCCGGAACTTCCAATTCGCGGCCGCGCCTCGCCGGACCGGCACCGATGAGGAACGCGAACAGGCCGACGTCATGATGTCGATGGGTCTCGCGTTCGGCGAGCAGCTCCTGAAGGACGACGACCGCGTGATGAGAACGATCCACTTCCGCGAAGACCTCCTGCTACCGGCCGACCGGGCGCTCGTGCGCTTTTTGCGCTACGTACGAGCCTTCCCGCGCGCCCACCCCGCGCGCGACTTCCTGAACTGAGTCGGCCCAGGTCAGGCGAAGTGGGGGAGTGAGATCACATACGCGGTCGTCGGCTCCATCGCTTCGATGGTGTGGTCGTCGCCCGGGTCGAACATGAAGGCCGTCCGGCGCCCGTGGATGCCGTTGCCGACACGAATCGCGCCTTCCACGACGAAATGCAGCTCGCGCGATGGGAGCGCCTCGACGCGATGGGTGGCGCCGCTGGCATAGCCGAGGAAGCCGATCGTGGTCTCAAGCTCGCTGAACGTGCCGAGGTGCCTGCGTTCGATCCCGGGCTCCGCAGTCGCCACCCAGTCGAACGCGTCGGGGTGCATCGTGACCGGCGTCTCGTAACGGGGCTCGGGGTACCCGACCGGCCGGCGGTTGATCTCCTCCCAGATGGCCTCGTAGCCGTCTTGGTTGCGCTGCGTGCCGTCGGCGTCGACGACGCGCCACACGCCGTCGTCGAATCGCCCGTTGGAGCTCTCGGCCAGTCGCTTGCTCCCCTCGGCGAGGCGGTCGTAGCTCATGAACCCACTTCCGCTCGCCTCGCCGTACTGGAGCGTGAGGACGAGCGAGCCGTGGCCCCGTTGGGGCCCGTAGAAGGTGCCTTCCGGGGAGTAGGTGACCGACCCTTCCGGCATCGAGACGCGGGGCGACCACTCATGGAGCCCTTCGAGCACGTACAGGATCTGGGAGAAGTTGTGGTGATGGCGCGGCGTCGTGTAGTCCTCGCCGAAGTGGACGATGCTCCACTCGAAGTTGTCGGGCGCGTCGGGCTCACCCCGGAGCAGGCGCTGGAACCGAATGCCGGCTCCGCGATGTTCGGAGAAGTTGTGCGCCTCGGCGTCGGTCGAGCTCATCACCTGCACGAGCGTCTCCCTTCCGTGCGTTCGTCGCGCCCCATCGCCGCGAAGGGCGTCAGAAGACCGGGAGCCCGATGACATACGTCGTCGTGGGCTCCAGGCCTTCGAGGGTCTGGTCGTCGTCGGGGTCGAACATGAACGCGGTCCAGCGCCCGTGGACGCGGCCGCCGAGGCGCAGCATGCCGTCGAGTATGAAGTGCAGCTCGGGCGATCGACGTTCCGCGATTCTGTGGGTGGCGCCCGTCGTGTAGCGGAGGAACCCGATCGTGGTCTCGCGCTCGCTGAAGGTGCCCAGGTGCTTGCGCTCCACGCCGGGTTCGGTGGTGGGCACCCAGGTGAACGCGTCGGGGACCATGACCACGGGCGTCTCGTAGCGGGGCCCGGGGTATGCGACCGGTCGGCTGTGGATCTCCTCCCAGACGGCCTCGTAGCCGTCTTGGTTGCGCTGCTTGCCGTCACCGTCGACGTACCGCCAGATCCCGCCCTCGAAGCGGCCGTCT
>JBOGFJ010000193.1:0-7740 GCA_050743385.1 Acidimicrobiia bacterium | reverse complement strand
GGCGAGGAGCGCGACCGCGAGCAGCGGAAGGAGCGCGCGCGAACGCAGCCGTGACCTCATGCCGACCCCCTACTCCCAACTGCACGATCCGTGCAATTACGTCGGAAGTATCACATTCCGGACCGGCGACGGGCAACTGGCGTGTCGACCTTGAATGCCGACGGGCAGAGGTCGTTGAGCACGCACACGTCGCAGCGGGGCCGCCGGGCGGTACAGACGGCCCGCCCGTGCAGGATGAGGCGCAGCGAGAGCCGGCCCCGCTCCTCCGGCGCCACCAGGGCGTCGAGGTCGACCTCGGCCTTCACCGGGTCGGTCTGGTCGGTGAGCCGGAGCCGGCGCGCCAGGCGACCCACGTGCGTGTCGACGGGGAGGCCGGGCAGGTCGAAGCCCACCGAGCGGATGACGTTCCCGGTCTTGCGGCCCACCCCCGGGAGGGTGACCAGGTCGTCGAGCTCGCGCGGGACCTCGCCGCCGAAGCGCTCCTCGAGGGCGGTCGCCATCCCGATCAGGCTGCGGGTCTTGGAGCGGAAGAACCCGGTGGGACGCACCAGCTCCTCGACCTCGGCGGGGTCGGCGTGAGCGAGGTCGACCGGCGTCGGGTAGCGGGCGAACACGGCCGGCGTGACCTTGTTGACCATCTCGTCGGTGCACTGCGCCGACAGGATGGTGGCGACGAGGAGCTGGAACGGGCCGTCGTGGACGAGGGCGCACAGGTCGCGGGCGCTGCCGGGGTACTCGTCGGCCAAACGGCGCACGACCTCGTCGGCGCGCTTCTTCGCCCCTCGGGGTCGCGACACGTTGCGGAATGTACCGTGACCGGCATGACCGACCTCCGGCTGCTGGCGCCGGTCGCGCCCGCCGACCTCGTCGCGATCGGCCGGGTCCACGACACCGCTGAAGCCGCCGACGGCCACCCCTCGCTCAACGACGCCGTCTGGCGCGACCTCGAGGACTCTCGACCCGACTCCGCCGGGGTGCTCGCCTCCGAGGGCGAGACCGCCGTCGGCTACACGCATGTCGCGCGCAGCGACAACTTCTCGCCCCCCCATTGGGCGGTAGGCCTCGTGGTCCACCCCGACCACCGCGGCACCGGCCTCGAGGCCAAGCTGCTCGACGCGGCGGTGGAGCACATCGCGACCGAGGGCGGCGGCCCGGCGGTGCTCTGGCTCCTCGGCGCCGACGAGCGCGCGGACGACACGGTTGCTCCCGCGGGGTTCGCCCCCGAGCGCGACCTGCTCCAGATGCGGGTGCGCCTCCCGCTCCGGGAGCATCCCGACTGGCCGACGGGCACCGAGGTCCGCACGTTCGTTCCCGGGCGGGACGACGACGCCTGGCTCGAGGTGAACAACCGGGCGTTCGCGAATCACCCGGAGCAGGGCGGGTGGGTTCGGGAGACGCTGCAGCGGCGGATGGCCGAGCCGTGGTTCGACCCGGCGGGGTTCGTGCTCGTCTTCGACGCCGAGGGCCTCGCCGGCTTCTGCTGGACCAAGGTGCACGCTCCCGCGCCCGGTGATCGGGAGCAGCTGGGCGAGATCTTCGTGATCGCCGTCGACCCGTCCCGCCACGGCCTCGGCCTCGGACGGGCACTCGTGATCGCCGGACTGGAGTCGCTGGCCGACCGCGGGATCGGCACCGGGATGCTCTTCGTCGACGGCGCCAACACCGCCGCGGTGCGCCTGTACGAGTTGCTCGGGTTCACGACGCACCGCCGCGACCGCGCCTACGCCCGCGAGATCGCGTCGACATGACCACCCGCTACGCCGTCGACCCGACCGAGGTGGAGCGCCTGCTCGCCGGCTGGGACGAGCCCGCCTACCGCGCTCGCCAGCTCTGGGACGGGCTCTACCGGCGGCGCCGACCCCTCGAGGGCTGCACCGATCTCCCGGCCCGGCTGCGCGCCCGAGTAGCGGAGGCGCTTCCGCTCGCACTCGACCTCCGCGTCGAGCAGCAGTCGCGTGACGGCGCCACCACCAAGTTCCTGTGGGCCGCCGCGCGCGATGGCGCCCAGGTCGAGACCGTCCTCATGGAGTACCCCGCCCGGGCCACCGTCTGCGTGTCGTCGCAGGCGGGCTGCGCCATGGCGTGCAGCTTCTGCGCCACCGGCCAGGCCGGCTTCGAGCGCCACCTCGACACGGGCGAGATCGTCGAGCAGGTCGTCCGGGCCGCGCACCGATCGGCCCGGCGCGTCGGCAACGTCGTCTACATGGGCATGGGCGAGCCGCTGGCGAACTACGACGCGGTGTGGGCGTCGATCGAGCGGCTCCACGTCGACCTCGGCCTCTCCGCCCGTCATCTCACGGTGAGCACGGTCGGGGTGGTGCCGGCGATGCTCCGCCTGGCACGCGAGCGCTTGCCGGTGACCCTGGCGGTGTCACTCCACGCGCCCGACGACGACCTCCGCCGCCGCCTCGTCCCACTCAACGACCGCTATCCGCTCGCCGACGTGCTCGACGCCGCCCGCGAGTTCGCCGCCGCCCGCGGGCGACGGATCACGTTCGAGTACGCCTGCATCGCAGGCGTGAACGACGCCCCCGCCCACGCCGACGCCCTCGCCGCGCTCCTCCGTGGGTTCGGCGGCCGCGGGGGCGCCCACGTGAACCTCATCCCCCTCAATCCGACCGCCGGCTTCCCCGGGAGGGCCCCGGCCGCCGGCACCCTCCGGGCCTTCGCCACCCGGCTGCGCCGGCGGGGTGTGAACGCCACGGTGCGGCGGAATCGGGGCACCGACATCGACGCCGCCTGCGGCCAGCTGCGGATGCGCCCGGCCGGGGGCGGGGAGCCGGTACCCACGCCCGCGGCCCCGTCGGCCAGAATGGACCCGTGAACGAGCGCCGGTTCCTCAACCAGTCCCAGCCCCAGACCCTCGTGATCGCGACGATGCTCCTCTACATCAACGCGGTCTTCGGTCTGCTCTTCGGCATGATCGCGGTCTCTCCCGTGCTCGCCCTCGCCACCGTCGTGGGCCTCGCGGTCGGGGGTTACGGCATCGCCAACGAGAAGAAGTGGGGCTACGGGATCGCGGTGGCGGCGGCGGTCGTCCAGGTTGCGATGCTCCTGCTGGTGGCTGGGGCCGAGGTCATCGAGTTCCCGCTGATCATCACCCTCCTGTTCGACGGCGCCCTCGTCGCCCTCCTCGTCCACCCCGAGAGCCGCGACTACCAACGCATCTGGTTCAAGTAACGCCTCGATCCGTCGAACCTGCGCGTCGCGCGCCCTGAATCCATCGCGGCCGGCGCGCACCTTCGAGCGTTGGGGCGTCCTCAGCGGAACTCGGGCATGACCTTCCCGGCGAACAGCCGCAGGGTGGTGTCGTCGGGGTAGTCGGAGCACCAGGGCACGAAGTAGGTGCAGCCGAGATCGACGTAGGCGCGGATCTTCTCGCACACCTGCTCCGGTGTGCCGATGAGATTGCCCCCCGCCCACGAGTCGTAGGGCTCGTTCCACAGCGATCCGACCCTGCCGGCGTCGTGGAGGGCGCGGATCTCGTCCTCCGATTCGCGCACGAGCACCTCGGGGCTGATCGTCTTCTCGATCTCGTCCTCGTCGCGACCGACGTCCTTGCAGTGGCGCTGGAGCACCTCGCGCTTGTGGGCCCACTCGTGCGGCTTGCCGCCGAAGTTCGCCCGGTCGGCGTGACGGGCCACGACCCGGAGCGTGAGCTGCTCCCCACCCCCGCCGATCCAGATCGGTGGGCGCGGCTGCTGCACCGGCTTCGGGTCGCACTGGGCGCCCTTCACGCTGAAATAGCGGCCCTCGTAGGCGGCATCGGGCTCGCTCCACATCGCCTTCACCACCTCGACGGCCTCGCCCAGCTTCGCGATGCGCACCTTGTTCTCCTCGAACGGGAACCCGTACGCCTCGTACTCGTGCCAGTACCAACCGGCGCCGACACCCCACTCGAGCCGGCCACCCGAGATCACGTCGATGCCGGCCGTGATCTTGGCGGTGAGCGTGGGCTGGCGATACGAGGTGCAGCTCACCATCTGGCCGAGCCGGATGCGGCTGGTCGCCTCGGCCAGGGCCGCCATCGTCGTCCAACACTCGAACACCGCCTCGTGCGACGGCTCGGGGACGTTGTGGAAGTGGTCGTACACCCAGATCGAGTCGAAGCCGAGCTCCTCGGCGAGCAGCGCGACCTCGCGGCACTTGGCCCACTGCGCCTCGGCGCCGTCGATCGACCGCAACTCCGTCTTCCATCCCTGCGGGGCGAACGCGCCGAACCCGATCCTCGCCATGAGCACCTCCTCGTCGTCCTCGACGACGTTACCGTGACGGGAGAAATGACGATTTCCGCACGTTTTCCCGTCATCACCACTTCCTAGACTCCGCGACATGCCCGACGACGCCCGCCTCGTCGCCGAGATCGAAGCGAAGCTGCGCCCGCTCGAGGTCGCGCTCGCGGAGGCCTGGTGGGAGACGAGCACGCGGGCGTCACCGGAGGCGAACGAGCGCCGGGAACGCATCGAGCTCGAACGGCGCGCGCTGCTCGCCGACGCCGACACGTTCGCTGACATCCGCGCCGCTCGCGAGCGCGGCGATGACGATCCCGTCATCCGCCGCCAGCTCGACGTGCTCCACGACGCGTTCGCACCCCATCAGGTGCCCGACGACCTGCGTCGTCGGCTCGTCGAGCTCGAGGTCGACGTCGAGTCGACCTTCAACACGCACCGGGGCGAGATCGACGGGCAGCGCGTCGACGACAACCAGATCCGCGAGATCCTCGGCACCAGCGACGACCCCACCGAGCGGCGGGCGGCGTGGCTGGCGTCGAAGCAGGTGGGTGCGGAGGTCGCGGGGCGCGTGCGCGAGCTCGCCGCCCTGCGCAACGAGGCCGCCCGCGCCCTCGGCTATCGCGACCACTTCGATCTCGCTCTTGCCACCGGTGAGCTCGACGAAGACCGGCTCTTCGCCACCCTCGCCGACGTCGACCGCCGGACCGCCGCGCCGTTCGCGGACTGGAAGGCCGGGCTCGACGAGACACTCGCCGCTCGCTTCGCCAGCGCCGTCGCCGACCTGCGCCCGTGGCACTACGACGACCCGTTCTTCCAGGAGGCTCCCGCCGCCGGCGCGGTCGACCTCGACCCGCTGTTCGAGGACGCCGACCTCGAAGCACTGACGCTGCGCACCTACGACGGCCTCGGCCTCGACCTCCGGCCCGTGCTCCGCCAGAGTGACCTGCTCGCGCGCGAGGGGAAGAGCCAGCACGCGTTCTGCATCGACATCGACCGCGAGGGCGACGTGCGCGTCCTCTGCAACATCGAGCCGAACGAACGGTGGATGGACACGATGCTCCACGAGTTCGGTCACGCCACCTACGACCGCGAAGTCGATGGTGCGCTTCCCTGGCTCCTCCGGAGCGCGGCCCACGCACTGACGACCGAGGGTGTCGCCATGCTCTTCGGCCGTCTCCCGCGCGACCCGGCATGGCTGCGCACCGTGGCCGCGGTCGACGCCGCTCGTATCGACGGGCTCGCGCCCGCCCTCGAGGCGGCGCGCCGCGCCAACCTGCTCGTGTTCGCCCGCTGGGTGCTGGTGATGACCAACTTCGAGCGCGGTCTCTACGCCGACCCCGGCGCCGACCACGAGGCCCGCTGGTGGGACCTGGTCGAACGCTTCCAACTCCTCCGGCGACCCGAACCGGGCACGGTCGACGCCGCCTGGGCGGCGAAGATCCACCTCACGGTGGCGCCGGTCTATTACCAGAACTACCTCTACGGCGAGCTGGTCGCGTCGCAGCTCGCGGCGACGATCGACGCACGCGCCGGCGGTCTCGTCGACTCGGGCGCTGCCGGCCGCTTCCTCGTCGACGGGTTCTTCCGGCCGGGCGCATCCCTCCGCTGGGACCGCCTCGTCGAGCACGCGACCGGCGAGCCGCTCGGAGCAGCCGCGTTCGGACGGCAGCTGGTCGCGTCGGACGCGTAGATTGCGCGACGCATGGACCTCGGGCTGCGAGGACGCGCGGTAGCCGTCGCCGGCGGCTCGCGCGGCATCGGGCGGGCGACGGGCGAGCTCCTCGCGGCCGAGGGGTGCCGGGTCGCGGTGCTGGCCCGCACCGACGCCGATCTCCGCGAGACGGAGAACGAGCTCGCCGCCGCCGGGGCCGCCGACGCCGTCGGCCTCCAGTGCGACCTGCTCGACACGGGCGAGGTCGAGGCCGCGTTCACGTTCCTCGACGAGCGGTGGGGCGAGCTCAACGCCCTCGTCAACGCGGCGGGCCCGACCCGGCTCGGCGCACTCGACGAGCTCACTGACAACGACTGGATGGAATCGTTCGACCTCGGCGTGCTCACGATGGTACGGACGGTGCGAGCGGCGCTACCGCTGCTGCGGAAGGCCGCGTTCGCCCGCATCGTGAACCTGGCCGCGACGTCCATCCGCCATCAGGCGCCCGGCGCGATCAGCTTCTCCGCCGCCAAGGCGGCGATGGCGAGCGCGTCGAAGAACCTGGCGCGCTCGCTCGCGCCGCAGGGCATCGTGGTGAACACCGTGTGCCCGGGCACGGTCATGTCGCCTGCGCTCGAGAGCTACGTCGCCGCCACCGACCGCACCGGCCTTCCCGACGGTCCTCTCGAGGCCGCCTACGCCGCCATCGCACGCGACTTCGGAGCCCCCAACGATCTCGGCCGCGTCGGGCTCCCCGAGGAGGTGGCGGCGGTGATCGCGTTCCTCTGCTCCGAGCCGGCCGGGTTCGTGCTCGGCGCCACCATCCCCGTCGACGGCGGAACCGACTTCTGACCGTGTGCGACACGCTGTGCGCGATCGGCGGCGAACGGACGCTGTTCGGGAAGAACTCCGACCGGCCCGTTGCCGAGGCCCAGGTCGCGGAGGTGCACACCCGGCGGCCCGGAGGCGGCCGCCTGCGCACGACGTATCTCGACCTCGACGATCCCGGCGCGGCCGCGCTGCTCGGCTCCCGGCCCGCATGGATGTGGGGGCTCGAGCACGGGGTCAACGAGCACGGTGTCGCCGTCGGCAACGAGAGGCTCTACACGGTCGACGACCCGCACGCGGCCGCACCCGCGCTCCTCGGGATGGATCTCGTGCGCTTGGGCGTCGAGGGCGCCGCCAGTGCCGACGAGGCCGTCGCCGTCATGACCGAGCTGCTCGAGGCGCACGGCCAGGGTGGGAGCGGCGAGCAAGACCACGACCAGCCGTACTTCTCGTCGTTCCTCGTCGCCGACCGCACGTGTGCGTGGGTGCTCGAGACGAGCGGGCGCACCTGGGCGGCCCGGGCTGTCGACGACGGCGTCGCGATCTCGAACCGCATCACGCTGCGGACCGATTGGACGCGGGCCTCGGCCGACGTGACCGCCGGCGCCGACTTCGACCGCTGGCGCGACCCGTCCGCCCCCACCGGCATCGCCGACCATCGGCTCGCCGCCACCCGCCAATGCGTCGCGACCGGAGCGGCGGCCCTGACGCCCGGCGACGTCGTCGCCACGCTGCGCCATCACGGCGACCGGCCGTGGGGCGCGCCCGGCGCCGATCCCGGCGATGTCTCGCCGCCGCCCGCCGACGTGTTCGACGACTGGTCTGGCATCACGGTGTGCATGCACGTGCGCGACTACCAGGCGACGACGGCGTCCATGGTCGTCGAGCTGCCGCGCGACCACGGCGCCCCGATCCGCGCGTGGGTCGCGCTCGGGAGCCCGTGCGCCAGCGTGTACGTGCCGGCCTTCCCGCCCGCGCTGGCGCCGCCCGAGCTCGCCGACCGGGCGACGTGGACGCGCTTCGCTGCGC
>JBOGFJ010000192.1:0-12195 GCA_050743385.1 Acidimicrobiia bacterium | reverse complement strand
GCCGGGCGCCGTCCGGCGGGGGCGCGCGCTCTCGCCGCCGACCGCCTCTCCGGCGACGACGCCCAGCGGCTCGGCGCGGTGAACACGGTCGAGCCGACCCTGGGCGAGCTCATCGTGTCGCTCGACGGCCGCGTCGTGACCACGGCAGCCGGACCCCGCGCGTTGCGCACTGCGACCGTGGTGGGAGAGGGGCTCGACCGCCGCCGCCAACCGAACCAGGACATCCGCTTCGACCGGCTACCGCTCGACGCTCAGGTGCTGCACACGCTGATCAGCCCGTCGATCGCATACCTGCTCCTCGTGGCCGGCTTGGCGCTGATCGTCTTCGAGTTCTACACGGCCGCGATCGGTATTGCCGGGCTCACCGGTGCGGTCTCCCTGGTCGGCGCGTGCATCGGCCTCTCGCACCTCCCGGTCACGTGGTGGGCGCTCGGGCTCTTGATGCTGGCGATCCTCGGGTACGCAATCGACGTCCAGGCCGGACGCATCGGCGCGTGGACCGTCATCGGCACGGCCGCGCTCGTCGCGGGATCGCTCACCCTGTACGGCGGATCGTCGCGGCTGAACCCGCCGTGGTGGGTGCTCGCGCTCGTGATCGTCGGCACCGCCCTCTTCATGCTCGGGGCGATGCCCACGGTCATCCGCAGCCGCTTCTCGACCCCGACCGTCGGGCGCGAGGGGATGGTGGGGGAGATGGGTGAGGCCGAGGTCGACGTGTCCCCCGACGGCGTGGTCGTGATCCGGGGTTCGCGCTGGCGGGCCCGTACCAACCGGGCGACCCCCGTCACCGCCGGCGACCGGGTGCGGGTGGTGGCGGTCGAGGGCCTGGTGCTCGAGGTCGAGCCCGAGGAGGGCGGCGCCCGCGACCACCGGGAAGGCCGCGCCCAGAAGCGCCGTTAGCGGACACAGGGCGCGATTTCCACCCTTGTCGTCCCGCGAGGTCGGGGTATACGTTCGCCTCGCTGGCATGCGTGCAGGGACGCCGAGGGGGTCGAGTGGCCGTCGAGCTGGTCGAGCAGAGGACGTGGCAGGTGCGGGCCGCCTGTCGGGGGCCCGAATCCGCCATGTTCTTCCCGCCCACCTACGCCGAGCGCAAGGACGAGCGCGACGCCCGCGAGGGCCGGGCCAAGGCCATCTGCGCCGTGTGCCCCGTTCGCCGCGAGTGCCTCGAGTACGCGCTCCGCATCGGGGAGCAGCACGGCATCTGGGGCGGCCTCACCGAAGCGGAACGCCGGGTCCTGGTCGCCGACGCGGTTTGAGTCGGTCGGGCGACGCGACCCACCGCCGCCCTCCACTCAGGAGCGCAGGGTGGCCGCGCCCGCTACCCGTTCGTCGCCGCGACGGCGGGTGACGCCCTCGGCGTCGAGGCGGTTGAGGATCGGGAGCACGAACTTGCGGGTGGAGGAGAGCAGATCGCGCACGTCGGCGACGGTGAGCGCGGGTTGATCCCGGAAGGCCGTCTGTACTCGCGCGCGGGCGTCGTCGAGCGCGCTCGCCGCGAACACGACGCCGTCGAGGTCGACCAGCACGCCCTCGCGCACCAACGCCCGCACGAGAGCGGGGTCGGCGCCGACCTCTGCCGGCTCGGGAGGCGCGAACGGCGCCGCCTCCAGCGCGGTCACGAGCCTCGCTCCCTCGGGGGTGCCGCCCACGCTGGTTCGGTGCGATCCCAGCCGCACCACACCTCGCTCGACCACGATCCCGTCGGCGTCGGCGAGCGCGCCTCGGAGGCGGCCACCGTCGATCCGCACTGCGCCGGCGAGTGCCTGGAGCTCGACGCCGGCGTCGAGCGGCCGGTCGCGGTGATGGGTCTCGAGCTGCTCGGTCGCGGCGGCGCGTAGCTCCGCCAGCGCCGCCGGTGCCACGAGCCAGTCGCCGACGAGCGCGGCCTCGCCGCCGGAGACGAGCCCCCCGACGAGCGCGTCCGTAGCCACGGGACCGGTACCGGCAAGCGCGGGCAGGTCGGCTCGCCGCAGCCACGGATGCGTCGCCAGCAGCCGGGGCCCCAGCGCCAGCGCCAGCCGGTCGGGCGCGTCCGCGGCCCTGCCGGCGGGTGCGACGTCGAGGACCTCGGCTCCGCCGATCGTCCGTTCCCGGCCCGGGTCGCGCAAGACCAGCCGGTCCCCCGGCGCCAACGGCACGGCGTCCGTCAGCCGGAGGCGCCCGAACCGTCCGTCCCGGTCGAGCACACGCAGGCGGGCTTCGCGCTCACCCGATCCCACGTGGCAGTGGACCACCGCCCGGCGCGGAAGTGTGACCCCGGGGAGTGGATGCAGGGCGGCGTCGACGACGTCGGGATAGCGCCACGCGCCGGGCGCGACGACGGCATCGCCGCGCGCGATGTCGTCGCGGTCGATGCCCGCGAGGTTGAGCGCGACTCGCGTGCCGGGAGCGGCGCGCTCGACCCGGCGGTGTGCGGTCTGGATCCCGCGGATCCGGGCCCGGCGGCCGGGGGCGCCGACCTCCACCTCGTCGTCGACAGCCAGGCTTCCGCCACTGAGCGTGCCGGTCACGACCGTTCCGGCCCCCCGAGCCGCGAACACCCGGTCGACCCAGAGGCGGGGCCGGTCGGTGTCGACGGGTGCGGGCGCGTCTGCGAGCACGGCGTCGAGCGTGGCTCGCAGCTCGTCGTACCCCCGGCCCGACACCGCGTCGCACACCAGCACCGGGGCTCCCTCGAGGGTCGATCCGGCGAGTTGGTCGTCGAGCTCGAGGCGAGCCAGCTCCAGGGTCTCGTCGTCGACGGTGTCGGCCTTCGTGAGCGCGACCAGGCCGTGGCGGACGCCCAAGAGCTCGATGATCTGGAGATGTTCCTCGCTCTGGGGCTTCCACCCCTCGTTCGCGGCCACGACCAACAGCACGACCTCGACCGCACCGACACCCGCGAGCATGTTCTTGACGAACCGCACGTGCCCCGGCACGTCGACGAACCCCACCTCCACACCCGAAGGGAGCACGGTGAAGGCGAAGCCGAGGTCGATGGTGAGGCCGCGCGCCTTCTCCTCCGGGAACCGGTCGGGGTCGGTGCCCGTGAGCGCCTGGACCAGCGACGACTTCCCGTGGTCGACGTGCCCGGCGGTGGCTACGACGCGCATGCGACGCGCAGCGCGTCTGCCAGCGGGGCGTCGTCCGACGGGTCGACCGCGCGCAGGTCGCACACAACCGCGTCGTCGACCACCCGGGCGACCACCCCGTGCTCGCGCAATCGAGCGAGGATGCGCTCCCCGGCCGCGCCGGGCGCGTCCACTGCCACTCCCATCGAAGGGATCGTGAGCCCGGGCAGCGAGCCGCCGCCCGCGACCGCCTCGGTGTCGACGACCTTGGCGCCGGCGACGCCGGCGGCGACCGTCTCCGCCCGGGCGGCGAGCTCGTCGACGGTGGCAATGGCCATGCGCCAGAGGGGGATCCCGGTGGCGTCGCCGGAGAGATAGGCGAAAGCCACTGCCTGGAGGGCGGCCAGCGTCATCTTGTCGGCCCGGGTCGCGCGGGCGAGCGGGTGGCGACCGACGGCGGCAACGAGGTCGGCTCGGCCGACGACCACGCCCGCCTGGGGCCCGCCCAGCAGCTTGTCGCCAGAGAACGTCACCAGGCTCGCACGGGCGTCGAGTGTCTGGCGGACGCCGGGCTCGTCGCGCAGCCAGGCCGGCCGGCGCGGGAGCCAGGGCGTGGTCTCGTCGAGCAGGCCCGATCCGGCGTCGACCATCACCGGCGGGCCGAGTGACGCCAGCGCGTCGACCGGCGTGCTCTCCACGAACCCGAGCATCCGGTAGTTGGAAGTGTGCACCTTGAGCACGAGCGCGGTGTCGGGGCCTACCGCGCGCTCGTAGTCGGCGCGGCGGGTGCGGTTGGTGGTGCCCACCTCCACGAGCCGGCAGCCCGACTCGGCCATGATCTCGGGCACGCGAAAGCCGCCGCCGATCTCGACGAGCTCGCCGCGGGAGACGACGACCTCGCGTCCCCGCGCCAAAGCCGCCAGTGCCAGCAGCACCGCGGCAGCGTTGTTGTTGACGACGAGTCCGGCTTCGGCGCCGCACGCGCGCGCGAGCAGCGCGCCGGCGTGCTCGTGGCGCGAACCCCGCTCGCCGGTATCGAGGCGGTACTCGAGGTTGGAGTAGCCCCCCGCAACCCGATCGGCGGCAGCGAGGGCACCGGGTCCGATGGGGGCGCGCCCGAGGTTGGTGTGCACCAAGACCCCGGTCGCGTTCACCACCGGGCGCAGCAACCGGGTGCGAACGGCCGCGACGCGTGCCCTCGCGTCCTCGATCACGCCGTCAGCGGTGACGGGTGTGCCCGACTCGGCCCGCTCTCGGGCGGTTGCGACCGCTTCACGCGCGCATCCGGCAACGAGATCGTGCGGGAGGGCGTCGATCCCCCGGAGCGCCGGGGTGTCGTGGAGCGCCTCGAGGACCCGCTCGACCGATGGCAGCGTCCGGCGCGTATCCACGCCCGTAGAATAAGGACTGTTGCCCACCCTACGAGTCCGTGCCGCATCTGTTTGCGAGGTCCCCCGGTGGTGACGGTGCGCGAGGCGGCCACGGTGATGTTGGTGCGCGACGACCCCGATCTGCACGTGTTCATGCTGCGGCGCAGCCTCAACGCCGCCTTCGTGGGCGGCGCCTACGTCTTCCCTGGCGGCGCCGTCGACGCTGCCGACCGGGTGCCGGAGCTCGTCGCCCGTACCCACGGCCGCACCGACGCCGAGGCCAGCGCGCTGCTGGGGATGGCCACCGGCGGGCTCGGGTTCTGGGTCGCGGCCATCCGGGAGGCGTTCGAGGAGGCAGGCGTGCTCCTCGCCCGCTCGGCCGGGACGGGCGACCCCGTCGACCTCGACGACCACGAGACCGCCGCCCGCCTGGAGTCTGCCCGTCATGCGGTCGGGCGCGGCGAGCGCCCGTTCCTCGACGTCGTGTCGGACGAAGACCTGCTCCCCGACGCCGGCGCCCTCCACCTGTTCTCGCACTGGATCACGCCGGCGGGCGCCCCGCGCCGGTACGACACCTGGTTCTTCGTGGCAGAGGCTCCCGACGGCCACGCCTACCTCCACGACGACTCCGAGACGGTGGCGTCGGAGTGGATCCGGCCCGATGACGCGCTCGAACGCAACCGTCGCGGGGAGCTCGAGCTCATCTTCCCGACCATGCGGAGCCTGAGCGTGCTGGCGCGCTTCGACACCACCGCCACACTGCTCGACGCCCTGCGCGCCGCCACTGCGTCTTCCCCGGCCGCCATGCTCGCCGACTACAACGGCGCGCGGGTGCCGCTCCCGGGCGACGCGGGCGAAGGGGTCGCCTGATGCCCGACCTCACCCCTGGGGTGCCGAGTGCCCTCTCGCCGCTGGTGCGCCGGATCGTCGCGCCGAACCCGGGCCCGATGACCGGTCCCGGCACCAACACGTACCTCGTCGGCATCGACGAGGTCGCGGTCATCGATCCCGGGCCAGACGACAAGAAGCACATCGACGCCATCGTGGGCGCGTCGATGAGGGAGCGCGTTCGCTGGGTGATCCTCACCCACACCCATCCCGACCACGCGCCCGGCACGGCCCGGCTCGTGAAGGCGACGGGTGCCGAGGTGCTCGCCTTCTCCAAGCGCGACCCCGACGTCACGCCCGACCGAGCGATCGGCGACGGCGCCATCATCGACGGCACCGAGTGGGGCCTCGAGGCGATTCACACACCCGGCCACGCACCGAACCACCTGTGCTTCTTCCTCGAGGAGGAACGGGTGTTGTTCGCGGGCGACCACATCCTCAACGGCACCACCACGGTTGTGTCGCCACAGCGCGGCGGCGACATGATCGACTACATGAAGTCGCTCGAACGGCTCCGGAAGCTGCGCATCGCGCGCATCTGCCCCGGTCACGGCGACGTGATCGAGGAGCCCCGCGCAAAGATCGACGAGTACATCGCCCACCGCAAGATGCGTGAGCGCCAGATCCTCAAGGAGCTCAAGGGCGGCCCGGCGAAGATCAACGACATCGTGGCCCACCTCTACACCGACACGCCCGCCGAGCTCCGGGAGATGGCCGGTCGCCAGGTACACGCGCACCTGCTCAAACTGCGCGCGGAGGGCAAGGTCGAAGGCGGAAGCCTCAAGTCGGCGTGGAAGCTGGCGTAGCCGCCGGCATGCCGTGAGGCACGGAGTACGGCTCGCGGTCGGGCTGAGCGTGTGCATCGGGATCGCCGGTGCTTCGCTGTTCCTGTTGGTCGACGATCTCGTCCCCGAGCCCAAGACCGCCGACGATCTCGGCGAACCGCTCGATTCCGAGGTCGAGGGGCTGCCCGTACCGGCAGAGGCGGATCTTCTCGATGGGGAGTCGGGGACACTCGAGCCGGGGGAAGGTCTCGTCAGCGGGCGCGTCTACGACTTCCCGGGTGGCTTCTCGAGAGGCGACGTCGAGCGGTGGTACGAAGACCAGGAGCTCGCCGACAAACCGTGGCGCGACCAGTGGACGTGGTGCCCGCCCGCCGAGCCCGCGGGCAACGATGTCGACTACGTCTGGGTGCTGCCGGCGCTCGACGCGATCCTCTCGCTCGAGGTCGGCACCGACGATCGCGACGGCTCCCCCGCGGCCGGGGAGGTCGTGGTGAGGATGGAGATTCGCCAGCTCAGCTCGGTTCCGCCCGAGGAGCAGCGAGCTTGCTAGCCACCGGCATCCGCGAGCTCCACCAGCGCGAGACCGCCCTGGCCTTCCCCGCGTTGCGCGAGCTGCGCACGCATCTCGCGTCGGTCGACGACTTCGTGCACCGGGTCGACCAGGGGCAGCGCCCCGAGGGGTACCGATTGGTCGGCGCGTTCGAAGCCGGGGAGGAGGCCGCCGTCGCGGTGGCGGGCTTCCGGTCGGGTACCAGCCTCGCCTGGGGCCGCTACCTGTACGTCGACGATCTGGTGACCCGGGCGGCGTTCCGGTCGCGCGGCCACGCCGGCGCGCTCGTCGACTGGCTCGTCGACGAAGCCCGACGGCTCGGCTGTGCGCAACTCCACCTCGACTCGGGCACGCAGCGTCACGACGCCCACCGCTTCTATCTCGACCAGGGCCTGCACATCCCGGGCTTCCACTTCGCGCGCGACCTGGGCTGAGGAGAATCCACCCCGCAGGAGGGGTGGGTACCACCACTCCCGTTCGAGTGGCCGCACCATTGAGGAGGTCGCGCGGCTCCACGACCATTTCGGTCGGACGTATCCACATGAGAGGGAGAAGCGAAATGCGTGTGCGTTTGCTCGCGGCCGTCGTCGGTCTCGCCGGCGCGTCGACGGCCCTGATGGGAGTCGTTCCCGCCGGGGCCGGCCCCTCGGGAGACCAAGGCACGTTCTGCGAGGGCGTCGTCGATGTCAGCCTGCTCTTCAACAAGATCGAGGAGGAGCCCACGCCGAAGCAGCAGGACAAGATCACGGGCTACCTCGACACGATCGAGCAGAACGCGCCGGACGAGGTCGCCGAGCCGGTAGGCGTGGCCGTCGCCGGTGTGCGTGAGGGGAACTTCGACGACCCCGCAGTCGGTGCCGCCATCGTCGCCGTCGACCAGTGGGTCGCCGACAACTGCGGATACCAGGTCGTCGACGTGACCGGACGGGATTACGAGTTCGAGGGCATCCCGAGGAGCCTCGAGACCGGCATCACGCTCTTCAAGTTCACGAACGAGGGGGCGGAGCTGCACGAGATTGCCCTCGCCCGCATCAAGGGAGATGAGTCGGTCCACGAGCTGCTCGAGCTCCCCGAGGAGGAGGCCGAAGGCAAGGTGCAGCCCCTCGGCAGCGCATTCGCATCGCCGGGTCAGAGCGACTTCGCCTACGTGAACCTCAAGAAGGCGGGGAACTACGCCGCCGTGTGCTTCATCCCGGTGGGGTCGACCGACGAAGCCGCCGCCGAGTCGGCCGAGGGCCCGCCCCACGCCGTCGAGGGCATGGCGACCGACTTCACGGTGAAGAAGGGATAAACGCGCGTTCTAGCGCTGCAGGTTCGCCTCGGCGAGGTCGAAGATGCGGGCGGTGCAGCTGCTGATGTCGACGGGGGGAAGCAGCTCGTCGACGAGCGCCCGAGCGACGCGGCGGAACTCACGGGCCGCGGGCCCGTCGGGATCGGTCAGCACGGCCGGCTTCCCTTCGTCACCGCCGGTCGACACCGCGGGCTCGATCGGTACCCGACCGACGAGGGGCGCGCCGACCTCGGCGGCCAGGGCCGCTCCCCCGCCCTCACCGAAGATCGCATGGCGCGAACCGTCAGGCGCCACGAAGGCGGTCATGTTCTCCAGCACACCGACGATCTTGAGGTAGCTGCGCCGGGCCATGTCGGCGACCCGGACGGCCACCTGCTGGGCGGCGAGCGCGGGCGTCGTCACCACCAGCATCTCGGTGCTCGGAAGCAGCCGCGCCAGCGCCATCTGGATGTCGCCGGTGCCGGGCGGCATGTCGACGAGCAGGTAGTCCATCTCGCCCCATCGCACGTCGGTGAGGAACTGCTCGAGCGCCTTCGACAGGATCAGGCCCCGCCACATGAGCGCGGTGCCTTCGTCGTCGACCAGGAAACCCATCGACACCACCTTGACGACACCGTCGGGACCGCTCGGTTCGTCGAGGTTGGGCACGGTGACGGTGTTGGGGTCGATCTTGCCGTCGGAGCCGCCCAGACGACCCTCGACGCCCAGCATCCGCGGGACGCTGAAACCCCAGATGTCGGCGTCGAGCACGCCGACCGTGCGGCCTTGGGCGGCGAGCGCGGCCGCGAGGTTCACGGTCACCGACGACTTCCCGACCCCGCCCTTCCCGCTGGCGACCGCGAGCACCCGCGTCGACGACGGCACCTGCGTGTCGGGTGCGTTCTCGCGCGCCTCCCAGCGCGCCCGCTGCATGACCGTCGAGCGCTCCTCCTGGGTCATCTCGCCGTACTCCACTGCGACACCCGTGACGCCGCGGAGGCCGCGCACCTTCGACTCGACGTCGCTCTTGATCTGGCCCCGCAGCGGGCAGCCGGCGGTGGTGAGCGCCACCTTCACCGTCACGTGGCCGGTGTCGCTCACGCGGACGTCCTTGACCATCCCGAGCTCGACGATGCCGACGTGCAGCTCGGGGTCGATGACCCCCGCGAGCATGCGGCGCACCTCGTCGGGCGACGGCGGCGGCCCCGCGACGAGATCGTGGACGGGGGCGTCGGGATCGTTGGGGTCGGGCGGTCGAAGGCTCATCTCCACCAATAAAACCAGGGTCCGTCTTGAAAATATGCCCGATCGGGGCTACGGTCAACCGGCGGAGCGAGGGAGTTGTCCGTGGATCAATTGACAGTCCTCAAAGCGCTCGGCGACGAGACCCGTTACGCCCTCTACCGGGCGATCGCCACCTCGACGGGTCCGCTCTCGGCCCACGATCTGGCCGATCGCCTCGACCTCCACGCCAACACCGTCCGCCTGCATCTCGAGCGCCTGCGCGACGCCGGGCTCGTCGAGGTGGAAGCCGTGCACCGGGGCACGGTCGGTCGCCCCCAGCACCTCTACTTCCTGGCCGACGGCGCGCCCAGTCTCGGCTTCGATCCCCCCGCCCACGCGCTGCTCGCCGGCCTCCTCGCGGCGTTGGCCGAGCAGATCGGCGCCGACGCCGACGATGCCGCCGACACCGGACACGCCTGGGGCGTCGAAGCCGGCCGTCGCACTCGCAGCCGGAGTTGCCTCAAGGCGCTCGAGGGTGAGCTGAGCCGGCTCGGCTTCGAGCCGGCCACCGAGACCGCCGACGGGGCGTACGAGGGCTCCGCGCGGATCCACTTCCTGCACTGCCCGTTCCGGGAGCTGGCCGAGGCCTATCCCGAGCTGGTGTGCAACCTCCACCGGGGCCTGTGTGAAGGAGTGGTCGATCAGGTCGGTGGCGGAACAGTCGAGGAGTTCGCCACGTTGTACGACCACGAGCCGTGCCATGTGACGGTCGCGACCGATTACCATGATTCCGCACGCTGATCCGTTGGAGACCACATGCTGAACCTCACCGAGACCGCCACGACGAAGGTCAAGGAGCTCATCGACGCCGAGGGCAACCCCGAACTCGTGCTCCGGGTCGCGGTGCGCCCGGGCGGTTGCTCGGGCCTGAGCTACGAGATGTTCTTCGACACGGATGTCGCTCCCGACGACATCGCCGCCGAGACCAGCGGCGTGAAGGTCGTCACCGACCCGGCCAGCTCGCAGTACCTCACCGGGGCCGAGCTCGACTTCAAGGACGGGCTCCAGGGCGCCGGCTTCACGATCAACAACCCGAACGTGACCCGCAGCTGCGGCTGCGGCCAGTCGTTCTCGTAACGCGCTTGGCGCCCGGGGACTGACCGGGACGAAGGAGTGACGAACGGCCCCGCCCACGGCGGGGCCGGCTTTAGTCCAAGAGCGCGCAACTCCCCCTCGCATCGCGGGTGATGTTCGTGCAAGGCTTCGCGGCGAAGCGATGATGCTCCGACCAGCCGGGCAGACGCAGATCGTGTCACCCCACCGTCACCGCGAGCGCGCTCGCCGAGGAGGTAAGCGATGACACCCAACTGGCCGCCCCCGTCCGGACCGGGAGGTTCCGGCGCAGGGACCGGAGACGCTGGTGGTGGAGGCAGTTCCTGGCCACCGCCGGCGCCACCGCCCGCGCCTCCGCCTCCGCCCGCGCCGAGCAGTGGCGTGACGCCGACACCGGAGCCGGCGAGGCCCGCCGCTGCTCCGAGCAAGCCGGCGAAGAAGGCCCCGGCGAAGAAGCGCAAGGCGGCCAAGAAGGCGGTCAAGAAGAAGAAGGCGCCGGCGCGCAAGGCGGCCAAGAGACGCCCCGCCAAGAAGCGGGCGGCGAAGAAGACCGCCAAGCGCAAGAGCACGGCGCGCAAGCCGGCGAAGCGGAAGGCGGCGAAGCGCTCCACCAGGCGCAAGAGCACCGCCCGCAAGCCCGCCAAGAGGCGGACCGCCAAGAAGCGCACGACCAAGAAGCGTCCCGCCAAGAAGCGGACCGCCAAGAAGCGGGCGGCGAAGAAGACCGCCAAGCGCAAGAGCACGGGGCGCAAGCCGGCGAAGCGGAAGGCCGCGAAGCGGAAGGCGACGAAGCGCAAGAGCGCGGCGCGCAAGCCGGCGAGGAAGCGCGCGACCAAGCGCCGCTGACCAGGCCGGGACGAACAGCTCCAGACTCGAGGCCCACGGGTCCGGATTCCGGACCCTACGGCCTCGAGACGCGGTGATCCTGTGCCCGTGACCGAGCGCCTGCAATTCACTTGCAACGGGGCGTCGGTCGAGGTCGACGCCGAGCCGGGCGAGTCGCTGCTGTCGGTCTTGCGCGAGCGGTTGCTCGTCACCTCGGTCAAGGACGGGTGCGCGCCCCAGGGTCAGTGCGGCTGTTGCACCGTCATCGTCGATGGTGATCCCCGCGTCGCCTGCGTCACTCCCGCAGCTCGGGTCGCGGGCCGGGCGGTGACGACGGTCGAAGGTCTCGACGCCGGCGCCCGCGACGCGCTCGCGCGCGGCTTCGTCGACCGTGGCGGGTCGCAGTGCGGGTTCTGCACCCCCGGCATCGTGATGCGGGCGGCGGCGATGATGGCGAAGGGCCGTACCGGCCGCGCCGACCTCGATCGCGCCCTCGCCGCTCACCTCTGCCGGTGCACGGGCTGGCGCACGGTCTACGAGGCGATCGATGCCGCGGTCGTGCGGGCGGTGTCGCCGTCACGCGACCTCGACGGCGCCGGGCGACGGGCGGTGCTCGAGGGCGGTGCACCCCAGCGGGTGGGTGCCGACGTGCCGCTCGGCAACGGCGGCTTCGCCGACGACGGCGCGCCTCGTGACGCGCTCGTCGCCGTGCCGCTGCCGCCCGGCTCCACCGCGGCCACGATCGAGGCCGCAGGGCACGAATGGGTCGTCGCCGACACGCTGCTGGCAGCGCGCGAAGCGGCGGGGAAGGTGCAAGGCCGGCGCACCACCATCGACGAGCGCCCGCCGCTGCCCCTCCTGGACTGCCCGCGGGGCGGGGTGCGCATCGCGACGGGATGGGTCGAGCCCGCCTACCTCGAACCCGACGCCTCGTGGTGCGTGCCGGGCGGCGAGCCGGCGACCCCGCTTGCCAACGGCGGCGCCTTCGGCGGGAAGGAGTCGTCGCCGGTCGCGGCGGCTGCCCGTGAGCTCGCCGACCTGCAGAGCCGTGCCGTGCGTGTGGTCATGGCGCGCGAAGACGTCGTGCGCCTCGGCCCGAAGCGCTCACCCATGGCCG